>JBBQGP010000156.1:0-13120 GCA_038323095.1 Chloroflexia bacterium
ATAGATTGTAGCAATCAAGCCATTATTCCCGGCCTGATTAACGCCCATACCCATGTCCCCATGACTTTGCTAAGGGGCATCGCCGACGATTTGCGGCTGGATGTCTGGTTGATGGGCTACATGATGCCAATTGAGCGCGAGTTTGTTAGCCCAACTTTTGTGCAATTGGGGACGAAACTGGGCTGCGCCGAAATGATTCGCTCTGGCATAACTACTTTTAATGACATGTATTACTTTGAAGAAGATATTGCGAAGGCTACCGTTGAGGCCGGGATGCGGGCCGTTTTGGGGCAGAGCATCCTGAAGTTTCCCTCGCCCGACGCGCCAAGTTGGGAGGATGCGCTGGCTTCCTGCCGCGAATTTATTCAACGCTGGAAAAACCATACCTTGATTGTTCCGGCGGTTGCCCCGCACGCCCATTACACTTGCCCGCCCGAAATTTTGAAGGCTTGCGCGGCTCTGGCCCGTGAATTTGATGTCCCGCTTCATACCCACGTTTCGGAAACCGCCTTTGAGGTGGAAAGTAGCCGGATTGAACACGATATGCCCGTCGTTCCCTGGATTAAGAAAAATCATATTCTGGAAACCAAGCTTATCGCGGCGCACTGCGTCCATATTGACGAAGGCGAAATGCGGACGCTGGAACACGCCGGGGCGGGTGTATCTCATTGCCCCAGCAGTAATTTGAAATTGGCAAGCGGGGTCGCTCCAGTGCAGCGTATGCTTGATATTGGCCTGAATGTCGGGATTGGGACTGATGGCCCGGCCAGCAATAACGATTTGGATATGTTCGAGGAAACCCGCCTGGCTGCACTGGTTGCCAAAGGTTTTTCGGGCGACCCGACGGTTTTGCCAGCCCGCGCTGCTTTCGCAATGGCAACCTGCATCGGGGCAAGGGCTTTGCATTTGGGTGATATTACCGGGTCACTGGAAGTCGGCAAACGGGCCGATATTGCGTTGGTCGAGCTTGATACTTTACATAACTCGCCCCGCTTCAATCGTGACCCCGATATGATTTACTCGCAACTGGTTTACGTCAGCAAAGGTCACGATGTGCGCCACGTAATTTGCAATGGTCAATGGCTAATGCGTGACCGCCAACTTTTGACGCTGGATGAAACCACCCTAAAAGCAGAAGCCCAGGTTGTTGCCGCTCAAATGGACGCTTTTCTGCTGGCCCGTGAAGGCGATGTTTTAAGCAAGCTTTTGGCGATTGGTGGTTTGCAGCAGGAAGAAAGCTATGAAGTGCAGGTCAAGGCCCGCCTGGATAGTATTGAGCGGGTGCTGGCTTTTGTGAGCGATTTGGACAATATTAAAGTTACCAAATCTTCGCGCTACCGCCAGTACGATACCTATTTCAGTTTTGCCGACCCCACCGCCGGACAAGTGCGAATCCGGGAAGATGTTTATCTGGATACTCAGGATAGGCCCACCCCGCGCACCCGTACCCGCCTGACTTTGATTGGCCCGGCCCACGAACGCGAGTTTAGTCATTCGATTGGGCTAAACCGTTCTCGCTTCACGGCGCGGGGCGACCAGTCCGTTCGGTTTTACCGGGAGTATTTCCAGCCGACTGCCGTCAAGGAAATTAGCAAACTGCGCTACCGTTACCGGGTGCTGTATCAGGAAACGGATTTCGCGATTAATATTGACCAGATTTTAGAGCCTGCTCAATCCGGCTATTTTGTCGAAATCAAAAGCCGTACCTGGTCGTCTAACGATGCCGAGAAAAAAGCCGAAATTATCAGCGATTTGCTCCGCCGCCTGAGTATTAGCGATGACCAGCTTTTGAAGCAGGAATATCGTTCCTTGTTGCTAACGGTCTAAGAGTCAGTCTAAAAAATCAATGGGCAGAGCCATATCTTACAAATTCAGGCTCACTTGTAAGATGCTGCTCCGCCAGTTGATTTCTCTAAAACAACATCCTTTGCTATCAAGTTTATAACCGATTGGATATTGACCTTTGCCGGATTTGCGCTAAAATTATTCTGACTGGTCAGAATAATTTGGGGGAAGCAGGAAAAGATGGGACGTACCGAAGCTGCCGAACGCCGTGAGCAAATTATACGGGCAACCTACCGGGCTTTTGTCGAAAAAGGGTCGGCGGAAGTAACCTTGCAGGACATTGCTGACCGAGCCGAATTCAGCAAAGGGGTGGTAATGTATTACTTCCCGGAAGGCAAGGAAAAAGTTTTCGTAGCTTTGCTGGAATGGCTGGTAGCCGAAATTGGGCGGAGTGTTACCGAAAGTGTGCAGGCGGCTACGGGTGCGGAAGCTAAACTACAGGCTTTGATAGACAACGTTTTTTCCAGTGCGAACGCTAACCGCCGTTTTTACACCATTTACCTGGATTTTGTCGCACACGGCTTGCGCCAGCAAAATTTTCGGGCAACCAACGCCAGATTTTACGAATGGTGTCGGGAGATAAACCGGGAGATTGTCGAAACAGGGGTGAGCGAAGGCGTTTTTCGGGCTGTGCCATACGAAGAAGCTTCGGCGGTAATTCGGGGTATTCTGGATGGCCTATGCTTGCAATGGCTGTTTGAAGAAGCCCGGCCCGGTCAAGAAGATGAAATTTTTGCCCGATACAAAAGTTGGGCTTTATCGGCAATTCTGGCTTATCTGGCAAAATGCTAAAGGAGGCTTATGAGTTCAGCCCTGTTTAGTGATATGGAAGGCACTTTGACTAGCGGTAGTGCGCCACGTATGTTTGTACAAATCGGGCGGAGGCTGGGCATTTTCTCGCGCTGGGAAGTGCTGCGAGTGGTTGTTATCAATTTGTTGAGCAAGCCTTTTCCCAAAACCAGCCGAATCCGCTCCCAAATTTATTACTTTGGAATCCACCGCCTTGCCAAAAATCATAGCGTTGCCGAAATTGAGCAAATTTCAGAAGTGCTGGCCGAAGAATTGATGGGAAAACTCAAGCCGGGTAGCTTGGCCCTTATCCGGGAACACCAGCAAGCCGGACGGCCTGTAATTATTGTCAGCGCGGGCGGACACGAGGGAATTGTGGCTTTTGCCAAAAAGCTGGGAGCTGTACGTGGCGAAGGCACAAAGCTGGAAGTAAAAAACGGAATTTACACCGGGCGGGGTAGCGGGCTTTGTCAGGGCCAACTCAAGGCCGAACGGGTACGGCAGGTAGCCCAGGAAATGAGTATAAGTCTGGCAGAAAGCTATGGAATGGGCGATACCGGCTTCGATAGCTTTTTTTTGCAACTAACCGGGCATCCGATTGCAATTGACCCTGAGCCGGGATTGGCCCAAATTGCCCGGCAGCGTGAGTGGACTATTTTTCAAAACGGTGAGCCTGCAAATCAGGCAATTAAACAGGAGAATTTTTCAAAATGACTTCAGTGACAGTGCCGAAGGTGCAAGAGGTAGCCGATAAAATCTATAAGTTCAGGTTGCCCATGCCCGCCCGCCTTGACCATATAAATGTTTATCTGGTGCGCGAAAGCAAACGAATAGCGATGATTGATACGGGCTTGCCAACCCCAGAGGCATGGCAAGTTTTGAACGATTGCCTTGAGCAAGTCGGGATGAAATTTGGCGATGTTACCGATATTTTCGTGACCCATTCCCACCCCGACCATATCGGCTTGCTTTCCAAAGTTCGGCGAGCCGCGCCAGATGCTCGTTTGCATATGCACCGTCGTGAACTTTCGCTTTTACAGGAGCGGGCCGACAACCCAACTGAGATGGAAAAGCGGATGAGGGATTGGTTGCTTTATAACGGCGCAACCGAATTAGCCGAAAAAGGCACAGGCGGCGAACGCCTGACCAACCCCGAAATAAAGCCGGATGACCATGTGATGGATGGCGGCGAAATTGTGCAATTGGGCGACGGGCCAGAGGGGGCCTGGGAAATTATGTGGACTCCCGGTCATACCGCCGGGCATTTTGTGTTGCACAATCGCACTCGCCGTATGATGCTTTCTGGCGACCATCTTTTAGGTCAAATTAGCAGCAATGTCGGCAAATATCCCGGCTCAACTGCTGACCCGCTTGGCGATTACCTAAGTTCTTTGAATAAAATTGCCGAGCTGGAATTGCAGCATGTTTTCCCGGCCCACGGTTTACCGTTTGAAGATTACCGGGCGCGGGCGGCTGATTTGCTGCACCATCACGAACTGCGTCTGGACAAAATGTGCGCCGCCGTCGAAAACCAGCCCCGCACCGCCGCCGAAGTTGTAAAAATTATCTGGGGCGACAAATTGCAGGGTTTTGACCGCTTTCTGGCTCTGGTAGAAACTCTTTCGCATATGGAGCGGCTGATGCGGGATAAACGGGTCGTCGCCGATGAGCGGGATAACAAGCTTTATTTCCGGGCCGTTTAAGGATTTCACGAAAGCTTATTTTCACGCTTTCTTTACACGCTGCTTGTGCAAAATCCGGGCAAACTATGGTAACTTTAGCAAGAGTTGTAGAAGTTTTGTATAAAGTTTCGGGCAGTGGCAAATTCTGGAAAGCGTGTAAAGATGAGCATTTCTAATCCGGCTTCTTCTTTTATTGGTCAGGCTGAATTAACTTCAAAGAAAAGTGGGCGAGTAGCCGGTCATGAGCGCGGGGCGACTTTGGTAGTAATTTTTGCCGCTTTGCTAACCCAACTGGTTGCCGCCCTGACCACCTTAGTGATGTGGTACTCCTGGCAAGATAACGCCACATTAGCCTGGCCTGATAATGACCGGGTAATTTTGATGGCCGCTACTTTGCTCACCGTGTTGCTGGTTAGTTATATGCTGGCAGCTCGTTTTTGGGGGAAAAAAGCGGCTTATCGCAGCAATTTTACCCAAACTTGGTATAGCAGTGCGGCCATTGCCGGAACGTGGTTTGGCTTACCGCTTTACCTTAGTGTGACCTGGGACCATCTGATTTATGGCGGGCATGATGCTTTCACTATAATATCAGTCGGGGCGATGTTTATGGGTGTGGGTGGGGTAGCTGGCTTACTACTGGCCGCGCCTACCGAGCCACTAGCTTACTGGTTATATAATTGGGGACAAAAACAGGGAGCTTTAGCCGAAGAACGTAGCGGACGGCGTGGCAAAAAATGGGGATGGCGGTTACTCGCCTTCACTTTTGCCCCTTTAATCCTAATTTTGGGTGGTCTGATTTTGTTTGGACTACTCCGTTTAACCGGGCCTGCTCCCGTTGCTGATGCTACTTATCAAAATGCTGTTTTGCTTTCAGAAACCCAGGCCGGCGGCGATTGTTATTATAACATTAAAACTTATTATAGTAGCGACGCGCCCTCAACGGTTTTTGCCTATTATCAAAATTTGGCAAACGGGCATAAATTTATTCAATTTGCCGCACCCGGCCAACTTGACCGGGTTGCTTTTGGCCCGCTCGCCGAAAAGCTTCAAATTAGTTCACAAGCGGCCAGCGTTCGCTACAGCAATACCCCATTTCAATCTAACGGTAGCGTTTCGGCTTATTCCCCCTACAAAGTTAATGGCGAAAGTTGCCGTAGCACTCGCCTTCTGACCCAGCCCGATACTAACGCTGCTGGTACTCTTATCCAACTTATCACCGAGCGGCCCGGCCACGTTCATTAGCGGTGTCAGACAGAAAAATGAGAGCGGAAAGATGAAAAATGAGAAGGGCAAGACCATCAAAAAAGAGAACTTGCCTCAAAAAGTTTGTGTCGCTTGTGGCCGTCCGTTTAGCTGGCGCAAAAAGTGGGAGAAAGTTTGGGAAGGAGTTTTGTATTGCAGCGATGCCTGTCGCCAGCGCGGGCCAATTCGCTAATTCTTTGCAAAGTATTGCTCAATCAAGTGCGGTTATGCGAGATACAAATTAAAGCACCGTCAGCCTCTTGCAGCTTCTCAATAACTTTGGGATTGCCGCAAATGGCGCAAAGGGCCGCTTTTCCGGCGGCAATCGCTTTCTCCGGCCAGCAATTATCACAAAAGCGGTGGCCGGGCGGTGGCATCGCTCCGCAAACTTCACATTGGCCCGGCTCTGCCGGGATATTGTTTTTATCTTTGGGATTAACCATTTTGCTGCTGCTGTTCGATTTGGGATTGGAGAGCATCGCGACGACGCAATAAAGGGCGGGCATCGCGATTGCTGGCACTCAGAAACAGTAGCAAAATTACTCCTAGCAAAACCAGTGCGCTAATCACGCTCACCCCCATCATTATTGGTAATTGCAGGAAAGAGGCAATCAGGATAGAAATACAGGCAATCGCAGTAATACCAAGCGTGGCAACCGCGCACCCCACCCCATAGCCATCATCTTTGGCTCGAATAGCGGCGTTTACCTCAATAAGTTCGCGCTGCTCCTCCGAAAGCACTTTTTTACCTTCGCTTTCGATTATCTCAAGCCGGACTAACCCTTCTTCGTTTATTACGTTTAGTTCTGTGCCACAATTCAGGCAGGCGAAGCGGTTAATACCTTCGGCCACTTTTAATTTGGTTTCGCATACCGGGCAGGTCAAGCGTAATATTTTTCGGTCAGCCATAGAATCTATCCCTGGGTGAATATTTGTTTAGCCTCACCCTTTTTGAAAACAAAAGGCCAGAAAATTAGCATTGCTACACTAAGAATTAGTATATAAGGTAGCAAGGTGTTCAAGCCGAATAACTCGGCCAGATTTCCGGCAATCGCCGGGAAAACCGCTACTCCCAAAATGCTGATGCTGCTAACAAAAGCAATGCTGCTGGGCAAAAGGCGCGAGGGCAGCAATTTGGAGATTACCGCCAGAGTTGTCGGGTAAATTGGGGCCAGGCAGAATCCCGCCAACCATAGGCTAAACGCTACCATAGGCGTAGCCGGAACGAGCCAGAGTAGGGCAATCGCCAGGACTGTCCCGATTATAGCCGCCAGCATCAGGTTACGACTAGACAGCCCGAATTTTTCGGCCAGTTTTGCCAATATCAAACGACCTACGGTTAGTCCCAGCCAATAGCCACTCACCAGCCAACCCGCCGTTACGCCCGGTAATCGCTGAATATCGGTCAGGAAAGTATAACTCCACAGGCCCACCGTCATTTCTACCCCAACATAAATCAGCAAAAAGAAAGCAGACAGCCAGACCAAAGGCAATCTCAGGGCTTGCACCATTAAATTGCTTTCAACTGGCTTTGTTCCGCTATTTTGTGAGCGTGAAGGCGGGAGTGGGTAATCTTTAAGGAAAAACAGCCCGAATCCGATTAGCAGCAAAAAGCTAAAGCCAATCCACAAGAAAAACAAATTATTCCATTGCAGGGGCAAGGACAAAATAAAGGCGGCCAGGAGCGGCCCGACTAAAGCTCCCGCTCCAAAAAAGGCGTGCAAATAATTGAAAAGGGTGGTATTGCGGGGCAATTTGCCCACAAAGAAGTTAGAGCCGGTTTCGACAATTGCCGCGCCCAGCCCTAGCCCCAGCCGGGCAATTAAGGCGACTATCAAAACTGGTTTCAGGCTCAGGGCAAAGCTTGCCAGCCCAAAAATAATTACACCACACAGAAGAAAGCGGGCCAATCCCAATCTTTCGACCATAAAGCCACTGCTTATTCCAGCCAGCAAATAGCCCAACGCCCCAAACCAGAACAAATAAGATATTTCAGCTTTGTTTAACTGGTAATACTGGCCGAGTTCCGGCAACAATACGCCCATCGCCCCACTGTTCAGGCCAATTACCAGGAAGCCAAAAAAAGTTAGCGCGATTTGCCAGGGTAGCAACGCGCTAACAGTTATACGAGCAGCTTTTTTAGTTTCAACTTGCATTAAATTTTACTTTTCGGTCAATGCCTCAACACCGGGCAAGGTTTTACCTTCCAGAAATTCGAGGCTTGCCCCGCCACCGGTGCTAATATGGGTCATTTTGTCGGCAACTCCGGCTTGTTCTACCGCCGCTACGCTATCACCCCCACCAATAATAGTTACGCCGCTAACTTTAGCCATCGCTTCGGCCACCCCGGTAGTACCTTTGGCAAAACTGGACATTTCAAATACACCCATCGGCCCATTCCAGACCACCGTTTTGGCGGGCTTTAAATACTTATCGGCGAATTCGGTCAGCGTTTTCGGGCCAATATCTAAAATACGCCAGCCCGCCGGAACTTTGTCGGGGGTTGTCACCTTAATATTGGCTTCGTTGGCAAAGGCATCGGCAATCACGACATCAACTGGCAAAATCAGCTTTGCCCCTTCAGGCCGGGCCATAATTTCGCGGGCTAAATCCAGTTTATCTTCTTCGACCAGCGAATCGCCGATTTCGTAACCTTTCGCCTTGAAGAAAGTATTAGCCATGCCGCCGCCAATCAAGACGTTATCAGCTTTGCCCAAAAGATTTTCGATGACCCCGATTTTATCCGAAACTTTCGCTCCGCCCAAAATTGCCACAAAAGGCCGTTGCGGGTTTGCCAACGCACTGCCCATTATTTCCAGTTCTTTTTGCATCAAATAACCCGCGACACTAACCGGGATGTAATGGGTTACGCCTTCGGTGGAAGAATGGGCGCGGTGAGCCGTACCAAAAGCGTCGTTTACAAAAATTTCGCCCAGCGCGGCCAGCTTTTTGGCTAGTTCAACGTCATTTTTTTCATCATCAGATTTGAATTTTGGGTCATCCAGGTTCATTTTAGCGGGGAAGCGCACGTTTTCCAAAAGCATTAGTTCGCCGGGTTGCAAACTGTTGGCGGCGGCTTCTACTTCCGGCCCGGTGCTGTCGTCCATTTTCTTAACGGGTTGCCCCAGTAGTTCGGACAAACGAGTCGCTACCGGGTTCATCCGCAAATTTTCGGTAATTCCTTTGGGGCGGCCAAGATGCGACATTAGAATTACTTTCGCGCCCTGCCCAATCAAGTATTTAATCGTTGGCAACGAAGCGGTAATACGGGTATCGTCGGTAATTTGCCCGGTTTTTTTGTCGAGCGGTACATTAAAATCTACCCGAACCAGCACCCGTTTCCCTTTTACATTTACATCTTCAATCGTCATTTTGCTCATAGCTAAACCTCACAAAAAAGGTCGGAGGTATGAAGTATGAAGTATAAATGCAAGATACTGCTCGTCCAACAGATTTTGATGAAAACTCATTGTAGTATATTGCCTCGTCAATAAATTTTGATAAAAATCCACTGAGGGAACAGTACCCTACACTTACGTTTCCGACTTTATACTTCATACCTCCGACTTGTTTACTTAGTCCTCAGTCCTCAAAATTTACTCAGCGGTATCGTAAATGCTGCCAACGTGAACGGTTAGGTCGGCAACCCGGCAGGAATAGCCCCATTCGTTATCGTACCAGGAAATAATCTGAACCAAATCGTCGCCGATAACCATTGTACTAAGTGCGTCCACGATACTGCTGCGCGGGTCGCCCTTGTAGTCGCTGGAAACGAGCGGCTCTTCGCTATAGCCCAAAATATCTTCCAAATCGCCCTCACTGGCCGCTTTGAGGGCCGCGTTTACTTCTTCAATGGTTACTTTGCGCGGCACTTGTACCTTGAAGTCAATCACCGAAACGGTGCTGGTTGGCACGCGGAAAGACATTCCATCGAATTTGCCCTTGAGTTCGGGCAAAACTAGCGCAACTGCTTTAGCTGCCCCGGTAGTGGTCGGGATAATGTTAATCGCGGCAGCCCGCGCCCGACGTAAATCCTTGTGGGGCTGGTCGAGGATTACCTGGTCGTTGGTATAGCTGTGAATTGTAGTTACCAAACCCTTAACCACCCCAAAGCTATCAAGTATTACTTTAGCGACGGGGGCAAGGCAGTTAGTGGTACAACTGGCGTTGGAGATGATATTATGCTTTTCCGGGTCGTATTTATCGTGGTTTACGCCCATTACAATAGTAATATCTTCGCCTTTGGCCGGTGCGCTGATGATAACTTTTTTAGCTCCGGCCTGAATATGAGCGCGGGCCTTATCCGCATCGGTAAACCGCCCGGTAGATTCGATGACCAAATCTACACCCAGCTTGCCCCAGGGCAAAGCTGCCGGGTCTTTTTCGGCCAATACGCGCAAATCATAGCCGTCAATTTTGATAGAGTTTTCGGTTGCTTCGATTTCGGCATCGTAATAGCTATAATTGCTATCATATTGAAGCAGGTAAGCCAGGGTTGCGGGGTCGGTCAAATCGTTGACCGCTACGACTTCCACATCACCTTCGTAGGTATCCATCAAAGCTTTGAAAGTCTGGCGACCTACTCGGCCAAACCCGTTGATGCCCACTTTAATTGCCATTTTCGCTTGTCTCCTTTTTCAAATTCTGAGCAGTTCTTTTGAATAACCAAATATATCTTTAACAATTGCGACAGCCCGGCCAATAGATTTTGTAAGTCCAGCAAACTCGTTTTGTGCTAATTATAACATAATCCTTGAAGCTTCGACAATTGCGGAACGGAGTTTTAGTCCCAAAAACCATAGCGGAATTGAATAAGACCTTGCTCTGATACTGGATTTTGACCACTGCTTGTTAAAATAAATTCTTGAGCCGACTTTGTACTATAGTAAACGGTTCAGTTCGGTGGTATAGTTCTTGCAATAGAGTTCAAACAGCAACTATCCGGCCTACCCGTTATTTATGCTACTAAAAGGTACAAACCTAGATGAGGTTATATGAAAACCAGCCTTCAGCGAGCGAACGCCGATGGGTCTAAGAGCCGTTTTCCTTTCGTTACTTCCTCTTTTCTCCAAAATATCAAAACCTGGCTCGTTCCGCCCCATAGCTCTCGCCACGAATTATTAGACCAGCTCAATATTCCAGCCCTTGATTTAGCTGCCAATTTCCGGGATATTAGCTTTATCAATCGCTGGTTTGGCGGGATTTATTTGGTCGAAAAAAGCTTGCGTCCGTTGCTGCCTGCGCCCGGTGCTGAAATAAAATTGCTGGATATTGCCGCCGGAGTTGCCGATGTACCTTTGGCTCTGGCAAAACGTTGGTCAAATCGCTACCGGGTAAGCCTTACCGCCGTTGAGCTAAACCCTGCTATTGCGGAATTGGCGAAAGAGGCCGCTCAAAAAGCCGGAATAAATCAATTTGAAGCGATTGCCGCCGATGTTTTTACTTACGATTTCGGGGCGGAAAACCAGCCACCTTACGATTTTGTGACTTGTTCGCTGGCTTTTCATCATTTTAGCCGGGAGCAATGCCTTGAAATGCTGGGCTTGATGGCCCGTCTGTCAGGGCGGGGCTTTGTGGTCAACGATTTGGAACGAAGCTGGTTTGGTTATTTGGGGGCGCACTTGCTCGGCCTGACCTTTACCCGCCATTACCTGACCCGCCACGACGGACCGCTTTCGGTTTTGCGCTCAAGCACTCCCGCCGAATTTGCCCAATTGGTAAAAGAAGCGGCTTTACCACCCGAATTTAAAGTTCAAATCAAAAAAGGCCCGTTCTCCCGGCTGGCTATCGTCGGGACGCGGGTCTGAAATCCAGCTTGAAAGAGGATTAGATGTATATCGAAAATGAAATTGTATTAAAAGGTGATTGGGCCGAAATCTGGCGAAATGCCCGCGATATCGAACGCTGGCCTGTAATTTTGCCACATTATATTCAAATAGACATTCTGGATACGTTTGAGGATGGGCGCAAGCGCAAAGCCTATATGAAATGCTGGTGGCATAAAATTATGCCGGTTAGCTGGACAACGGTGCAGACGCTAGAGCCGAACGAGGATGCCGCCCAAGCACGGGTGCGCTATAACCATATTGGCGGCGTAACCAAAGGAATGGAAGTAATCTGGAGTTTTGAACCACTCGGCGATAACTCCTATAAAACACGCATTAGCCACGACTGGATTCCAAATTGGCCGATTGTTGGTGGCCCGGCAGCCTATTTTATTCAAACTCAGGTGGTACATTATATTGCGGATAGAACTTTAAGCACCATGAAGAAACTGGCGGCGGAACATTTTTCAAATAAAACTCTTAGCAAAGCCGCTTTGTAATTCAAAAATTTGCGTCTTTGCGTCCTGGCGCGAGGGGAAAGAAGTTGGCGCGGCATTTAAACTAGAAAAGGTGGAAGTACATGTTACAGAGGCGAGAGCGAAAAGAGCGACGGGTGGTTGTGACGGGGATAGGCCCGGTTACGTCAATTGGAGTTGGGCGCGAGGGGCTTTGGGAAGGAATAAAGCGCGGCGAGTCGGCAGTTCGTCGGTTGACCCGTTTCGACCCGTCTTCCTTCAAAAGCCAGATTGGAGCGGAAGTCCGCGATTTTGACCCGCAGGATTGGGTCGAAGATGGTCGCCGTTTGCGCCGAATGGATAGATTTTCGCTTTTTGCGGTTTCTTCGGCTCGCCTTGCTCTGGCGGATGCCAAGCTGGATTTAAGTGATGAACGCTGCCCTTATGGCAAAGACGAAGTAGGGGTGTTTATTGGTTCGGCTCTGGCCGGGATTGCTTATGCTGAAGAGCAACACACTAACTTTGTCCAGGAAGGTATCAAAGGGGTTAATCCCATGCTGGCCCTGAGCATTTTCGGGGGCGCGGCCAGTTGCAATGTTGCCATAGAATTGGGTATTACCGGGCTAAATATTGCCAACGCCAATAGCTGTGCAAGTGGGGCAATCGCGATTGGCGAAGCTTTTCACGCTATTAGGCAAGGGCGGGCGCGGGCAATGCTGGCGGGTGGCGTAGAAGCTCCGCTTGCTCCATTAATTTTTAGCTCCTTTACCCTGATTAAAGCTTTGTCTACTTCCAACGAAACGCCCGAATTGGCCTGTCGCCCCTTTGACCGCAACCGCGATGGTTTTGTAATGGCGGAGGGCGCGGCCTTGCTGGTTTTGGAAGAATACGAAAGTGCCATCGAGCGCGGAGCGCATATTTACGGCGAAATCGTGGGCTATGGCACGACTAACGATGCTCATCATATGACTGCCCCTTTGCAGACCGGCGAACAGGCTGCCCGCGCCATCCAAATGGCGATGTATGAAGCGGGGCTACGGCTTGACCAGATAGATTATATTAACGCCCACGCTTCCAGCACCCCACTTAACGATAAAACCGAAACGCTGGCAATCAAACAGGTTTTTGGCGAACTGGCCTACCAAATCCCGATTAGCGGCACAAAGGGGATGCACGCCCATGCTTTAGGGGCAACGGGCGCAATCGAAGCGGCAATTTGCAATTTGATTTTTGAACACGATTACTTGCCGCCCACCGTCAATTTACGCGATGCCGACCCCGA
>JBBQGP010000157.1:0-13099 GCA_038323095.1 Chloroflexia bacterium
AGCCGAAGAAGCTGAACGCAGTATGGCACTTGGCCCGCAGGTTTATATTTCGCTGGCCGGGCCGCTTACTTTTAATAAAGCTCTTGACCGCCACGAAGTCGCCCGCCGCGTCCCGCTCAATCGTTTGCTGACCGAAACTGATTGCCCTTTCCTGACCCCACATCCCTACCGGGGACGGCGCAACGAGCCAGCCCGCGTCAAACTGGTCGCCGAAAAAATCGCTGAACTCAAAAATATCAGCTATCAGGAAGTAATCGAGCAAACCGGGCAGAACGTCAAAGCGTTATTCGGAGTTTTGTAGAAATAAAGCAATAAAGGATTTATTTGTAGGAGGGATTTCCAATCCCGATTTTACCCAAACCCGTAAGGTCGGGATTGGAAATCCCTCCTACAAAATGGCGGCTGGATAGTTTTAGAAATAAAGCAGTAAAGGAGGAAAGATGCCCGCTAAATTAAAAGCCAGCCGTTTGCAGCCGGGTGATACTGTAATGCTGGTTAGTCCCGCCGCCGGATTAGCGGGTATTTTTCCTCACCGGGCTGACCGGGCGATTGCCGCGCTTGAGCAATTGGACTACCGGGTTATTGAAGGGCCGAACGCTCGTATTTCGGGCGGGACGGCTGGCACACCACAGCAACGTGCCGCCGATATTCATTCAGGAATTACTGACCCTGCTGTAAAAGCGATTATTGCTCATATCGGCGGCGATTATGTCTGTCATGAGATTTTGCCCTTTCTCGATTGGGATTTAATCCGGCAAAACCCCAAAATCTTTACAGGCTTTTCGGATATTACCTCGCTTTTGCTGGCGATTTATCAACAAACCGGGTTAGTTACTTTCTACGGCCCGATGGCTATTACTCAACTCGGCGATTACCCCGAAATACAGCCTTACACCCGCCAGAATATGCTAAATGTTCTGGCAAATTCTAATCCTGTTGGTGCGTTGACCGCTTCGCCCGAATGGACAGATGAGCTTTTGGATTGGGGCGAAAAACAGGATTTAACCCGCCCGCGCCTGATGCAAGCCTCACAAGGTTGGGAATGGCTGCAAGCGGGCGAGGCAAGCGGTAAATTATTAGGAGGCTGTATTCAGATTTTGGTAAAAATGCTCGAAATTGCCCCCGCTTATTTGCCGGATTTTAGCGATTGCTTATTTTTTTGGGAATCGGCAGAAAAAGAAATCGGTGTAGGCTATTCACCTGACGAAGTAGCCGCCGATTTGCAAAAACTAAAAGAAAGCGGCCTACTTTCGCAAATGCGGGGTATGATAATAGGCCGCCCTTATCAATATTCCCCCGAATGGCAGGCTGCTCTGAAAACAAAAATTGTCGAAATCGTAGGTGATGCTTCCGTACCGATTGTCTATAACCTTGAAATCGGCCACACCGACCCGATTTTGACGATTCCAATCGGGGTGCAAGCCCGTCTGAATTCCGCCCAAAATTTGTTCACTCTCGAAGAAGCCGGAGTAATATAATTATGTCAAGTATTCAAGGCAGCTATGAAAACCTTTCCTGATGTCATTTGACGGGTGGCAAATTGCTTTAAGATTACGTGCTATAATTGAACCTGGTATAAAGCAGGTTCAATCAGCGAGGCCAGTAAGGAATTAGTAATATGTCACAAACTAAATCATTCAAAAGAATTGGCGTGCTAACCAGTGGAGGGGATGCGCCGGGTATGAATACTGCTGTCCGGGCAACGGTACGGGCGGCTTTGCATCAAGGGTTCGAGGTAATTGGCATCGAACGCGGTTACGCCGGGATGCTGGAAAAAAGCTTCCAGCCCTTGAATTCGCACGATGTCGGCAATATTATGCAGCGTGGCGGGACAATGCTGGGTACTGCCCGTTCCGAGCTTTTCAAAACTCCCGAAGGCCGCGCCCACGCCTATGCTAACCTTAAAGAAGCGGGTATCGAAGCTCTGGTGATAATCGGGGGTAATGGTTCGCTGGCCGGAGGGCTGGAACTGGAAAAGATGGGGATGCCGGTAGTTGGTATTCCCGGCTCGATTGACAATGATTTGTATGGAACGAGCATGGCGATTGGGGTAGATACTTCATTAAACACTATTCTTGAAGCGGTAGACAAGATTAAAGATACTGCCGCCTCGCACCAACGGGCTTTTGTAGTCGAAGTTATGGGCCGTCATTCCGGCTATCTGGCCTTGATGAGTTCGCTGGCAAGCGGGGCAGAAATGGCGGTCATTCCAGAGGTAGAAACTAATCTGGTTGAAATTGGCGAAAAGATGGAGCGGGCCTTTGCCAGAGGTAAAAGTCACTTTATTGTGATTGTAGCCGAAGGCGCAACCCTCAAAACCCAGCCTATCTATAATTACCTGTGCGAACTCGACCATTATGAGGTTAGAATTACTATTTTGGGACATTTGCAGCGCGGCGGTGCGCCAAGTGCCTATGACCGTATCCTGGCTTCTTATCTGGGAAGCGAGGCGGTAGAATGTTTGCTGGAAGGGGTAAGCGGAGTAATGGTCGGTCAGCTTGACGGTCAGCTCACCCGCACCCCACTAGAGCAGGTGGTAAAACGCACCAGTGCCGTAAACCACAAAGTTTATAATTTAATCCAGTTGCTAAGTTAGAACTTATGGTGATAAAAATGGACAAATCTATTGGCAGAGCCACATCCTACAAGATGCCCCCTATCCCCTGTAGGATGCTGCTCTGCCAGTTGACTTTCGCCCAACCTCGCTTGAGCTAGTTTCCCAGTTGGTTTTAACCAACTTCCCATTACTTAGCCCGAAATTCATTTCAGGGCGATTAAACGCTAGACGGCTTCTTATTTCGTGAAGACAAAAATTTTCTAATTGTTTAGATGTAGGAGGGATTTCTAATCCCGATTTTACCTAAACCCGTTAAATCGGGATTAGAAATCCCTCCTACAAAAAAGTGAATTATTAGTTGGCGGTAACTTCTTCGGTAGCAGGAGTTATCGCCAGTTCTTCCATAGCTTTCATAACTTCTACAGCTTCTATATCCTTCATATCGGATACGTCAAAACGACGGTGGTTCAGGCGTTGCAAATGCACCAGCAAAACTGCCACGTCCGCCGGGTTTACCCCCGAAAGCCGGGAAGCTTGCCCGATAGTAGACGGCTTGAACTGGGTTAGCTTCAGCTTGGCCTCTTTGCGAAGGCTATTAATATTGGCGTAATCCAAATCATCCGGCAAACGGGTATCTTCCAGACGACGCATCCGGGCTACCGATTGCTCCTGCTTGCCAATGTAAACCGCGTATTTGCCTTCAATCTCCATTTGCTCGCCAATTTCCCCCGAAATTTCTTCCTTGAGCAAAACCGGCAAAGCTTCCACGCTCACATCTGGTCGCCGGAAATAATCTATTCCACGCTGGGCGTGAGTAATCGGAGGCAAACCAGCAGCGACGAATTCGCTATTGCGCTCTACCGAAGGCGTAATAGTCACTTCTTCCAGCTTTTTCAGGTAATGGGCCACCCGGTCACGCTTGTTTTCGACGGCCATATAGCGTTCGTGCGAAATCAGGCCGAGTTCGTAGCCCAATTTGGTCAAGCGCAAATCGGCGTTATCCGTCCGCAGCAACAAGCGGTATTCAGCCCGGCTGGTCATCAGGCGATAAGGTTCCTTGATTTCTTTGGTGGTCAAATCATCAATCATAACTCCAATATAGGCCTGTTCGCGCTTGAGGATAAAGGGCGGCTTGTTTTGCACCCGCAGCCCGGCGTTAATTCCGGCCAAAACACCCTGCCCGCCCGCTTCTTCGTAGCCGCTCGTACCGTTGATTTGCCCGGCCAAAAACAGATTGGCAATCCGCTTGGTTTCCATACTGGCCCGAATTTCGGTAGAAGGCACGGCATCATATTCAACGGCGTAGCCAAAACGCATAATTTCGGCCTTTTCCAAACCCGGAATCGAGCGAATGAAGCCAAGCTGCACATCGGCGGGTAAACTCGTGTTCGCCCCCTGCACGTACACTTCGTTGGTCGTCCAGCCTTCCGGCTCAAGGAAAAGCTGGTGCGATTCCTTTTCGGCGAAGCGTACCACTTTATCCTCAATCGAAGGGCAGTAGCGCGGCCCGACCCCCTCGATAACGCCGGTAAACATGGGAGCGCGATGCAAATTGGCCTTGATAATCTCGTTAGTGCGCGGCGTAGTATAAATTAGATAGCAGGGCAATTGAGGCCGCCAGCCATCCAGTTGGGGATACGGGAAAACCTTTGGAATCGAAGGCGGGCGCATCGGCTCAACCCGGTCATTTTCGCTATAGCTATAGGCAAAATAAAGCGGCGTGCTGCTGCCCGGTTGCACTTTCGCTTTGGAGAAATCAATTGAGCGGGCATCAATCCGGGGCGGCGTGCCAGTCTTGAGGCGATGCAGCGGGAAACCCAGCCCGGCCAGATTATTGGAAACCTGCACCGAAGGAGCTTCTCCGGCCCGCCCCGCCGACGCAATATAATCGCCCATAATAATCCGGCCCTTGAGGAATGTCCCTGTCGTCAGCACTACCGTTTTCGAGCCATAGGCCAGCCCGTTAGAAATTACCACGCCTTGAGCGACGCGCTTCCCGGTCTGGACATCTTCCTTAATCAAAAGCTCTTCCACCTGAGCCTGCCGCAGCGTCAGATTGGGCGTGTTTTCAAGCACTTCTTTCATGGACAATTGGTAAAGCTTTTTGTCGGCTTGCGCCCGCAAAGCTTGAACAGCAGGGCCTTTCCCGGTATTGAGCATCCGAATTTGAAGCAGGGTACGGTCAGTGTTGCGGCCCATTTCCCCGCCCAGCGCGTCAATTTCGCGTACCACATGGCCTTTAGCCGGGCCACCTATCGAAGGATTGCAGGGCATCAGGGCCACGCTGTCCAGATTGATAGTCAGAAGCAGGGTACGGCAATTCATCCGGGCCGCCGCCAAAGCTGCCTCACATCCGGCATGGCCCGCCCCAACCACAATCACATCGTAATTATCTACAAAAGTCACATCTTGCATTGCATCACTCGCTTTATACAGCTACCATCTTTTTATGTGAAAAGGCGCGATTAGAACGCCCCAAAATTTTTTCTCCAATTTTTATATCAGCTCATATTTTACCACGTGTGGCAACTTTATTCACATTCACTAACCCGCTTGCCGATGACTTTACAATGTGGTTTATAATGAATTTAGAACTTATTTTGAGAGGAAAGGACAAAAGTTATGGCACAAACGGCGGTAATTTCAAATATAGCGGAAGCTTTGCAAGAACTTGGTGTAAACCAAAATACTTTGAGCGAGGCCGAAAAGCTGGCTCTGGACGAGCAGGGATATGTAATATTGCGCGATGTAGTAGACCCGAAATGGCTCAAGGAATTGCGCGATATATTCGAGCGGGGAGTTGCCGAAAATCGGGAAAATAACACCTACCACAAAAAGAAAGAATTGAACATCCGACATATTGAGCTAAAATCAATTGAAGATGAAGATAAAGCAATTGAGCGAATTTATACTCATCCCAAATTGCTGGCGGCAGTGCATTATATTTTGAAAGATGAATTCAAGATTTTCAGTTTAAGTGGGCGCGACCCCTTGCCCGGCTTTGGACAGCAAGGTTTGCACGCCGATTGGCCGCCCCGCCCCAAAGGTAGTGCCTACCAGGTAGTGAATTCACTCTGGATGCTGGACGATTTTACCGCCGATAACGGGGCAACCCGGCTCGTACCTGGCACGCATAAATTACCGCATCAGATAAGTAAGCAAATGGCCCAACCCGAAAGCCGCCACCCGGAGCAAGTTTTCGCGATTGCTCCGGCGGGTTCGGTACTTATCTTTAATGCCCATTTATGGCATAGTGGAATGCGTAACAATAGCCAAAAATCGCGGCGGGTAATCAATTGCTTTTTCAGCTTGCGGGAACTTGGCCTGGTGGCTGACACGGAACAAGCCCCCAAAACCGCTTTTACTTCTGCCGTCGAATATATCAGGGGTCGCTAATCAGGCTATCCAGTACCAATTAACAAAGCGACTAAAGAACAGTCCAAGCAGCAACAAGGCGGGATATACGTAGACATAGTGCAGCCATCGCCAGCGTTCGACTGCTTGCGCCAGCACTATAAAGGCCGGAAAGAGGATTATCCCAAAGCGGGGGAAACTTAGTAAAGGCTGTTTGCCTGCCGGAGAAAAAAGCGGAAAAAGGGCGCATAACCCAAAGTAAAGTAAATACGAAAAGGGCAAGCGTCCTCGCCAGCTTTGCCAGCAGGCCGCCAGAAAAAGCAAGGCGAAAAATACGAAAAAGGGAAAATCTATCAAATTGGGGTCTTCGCGGGGGATGGGCGGCAAAAAACCGTCCGGCCCACGCCTGGCAAAAAACAAATTAATCGCCCGAGTAATCGTATCCCAGGGCATTGCCCCGCTTCGATTCCAGGGGGCCTGGCTTTGCACTTGAACAAAGTTGAAGGTATTACCCAATTGTATTGCGTTGAACAAGAGCCAGCCCGCCAGAGCCAGCAAGGGCGGCAAGATTAGCCCAAGCCCGTTTTGCAGCAAGGCTAAAGGAGCAGGGCGGGCTGAAACTTCTAAAGATGTCTGGCCTGTTTTGCCAAAAGGTAAATTTATTCGTACAAACAACCCGGCGTGTTGCCGCCACCATTCCCAGCCAAGCGGAAGCAGCAGCAATATTCCGATAGAACGGGTTAAGCTTGCCCCCGCGACCAGCAAGCCTACCAGCCACCAGCGACGGTAGTGCCGCGCCACCAGAAATGCGCCAAGCGAGAAAGCCAGAAACAAACCTTCGGTATAAATTGCTGCCAGAAAAAAAGCGGTTGGGAAGGCCGCCAGATACAGTATAGTGCGTCCGGCCAGCGTGCGACCACCATCGCGCCGGACTAGCTCAAAAAGCAGGACAAGACAGGCCAAATTTGCCCCGCCCGCCACCAGCACTCCGGCCAAAAGATAATTATTGCCGCCTAGCAGAAAGTTTACCAGTTTGATGAGCAAGGGGAAAAGCGGGAAAAAAGCCGAAGTGCCGTTATCAGGCCGGTAGCCGTTTTGAGCAATCGCCAGAAACCATTCCCCATCCCAGCGACTCCAGACCCCCAGCAATCTATCTCCCCAGCGATTCAGGACAGGTACGGCAAAAGGGGCAGTCCCGGCGGAAGTAATCGCTGGAAACATTACTCCGGCAAAAAAAGCTAACATTCCTAGCCCAATTCGCATTCCCAGAAAAAGGCCAAACGGTTCGGCCCATTGCCGGAGCAAAGCTAAAAAACGACCAAAAATGTTTTTATTTAATAAGCTCGGTTGGTTTTCAATCTTGGCGGCCAAACTAATAAATTCCCTTATTTATGTCAACTCAGGCGAATATTTCGCTTACGCTCAAGGTAAAGCCGGGTAGAAGGTTTTCGCCATCAAGCCTATCCTCCAAATCCAGCAAAGTACGTCCCGGTTGCTCGTTTAAACGGTAAACCGCCACAAACTTTTGTACCATATAGATTGACCAGATTAAGCGCACTCCGGCTTTTTGATAAGCTTCGATTTTATCCTGCATCAGTTCGTTACTATCGCTGGGCGAGTTGACCTCGATTACTAAATCCGGCACTACCGGCAAAGGGCCACGAAAGCGCGGTGGCGTGCGGCCACTGGTTACGAAGCAGACATCGGGTTTCATGTAGCTTGAAGCTTCCGGCAAATCTAGCAAACAACTGGCCTCAGTGTAAACTGTACCCAAAGGGTTTGCATCGATAAAATTGTTTAGCTTTTGGGATAATTTGCCAACAATCCGGCCATGCTCGGCACTGGTGCTGCCTTTAGGTTTTGCCACAATCCGCCCTTGTATCAACTCATAATCGGCATCATCGGGTAAATCCAGATTTAGAAATTCTTCGATAGTATAAAGTTTTTCTTTTGCCTCAACAGTCATAGTTTTAGCCTAATTTTGAGATTACAAGTTTTATCAAATCAAGCGCGGCGGCGGGTAATAGTACGGGAAGCGTCGAGGTCAGCCAGTAATTGCAAGGTTTCATCTTCGGGCTGGATGCCTTCGGCTTGCAAAGCTTCGATTTTACGCCGCAAGAAATTCACCGCGATAGTTTTGCTTTTGGCTTCGGCCAGCAAATTAGCGTAAGCCCGAACGGGTTGCTCGTCAAAAGGCTCGGCGGACATGGCCTTGAGCCAGGTTTCGTGAGCTTCTTCGTAACGCCGAGTGCTGGTATAAGCTTCGGCCAGCAAGCGCAAAGCCTTCAGCCATTTTTGGCGCAAAGCTTCCCGCCGAA
The DNA here is from genome assembly GCA_038323095.1 of Chloroflexia bacterium. GTDB lineage: Bacteria > Chloroflexota > Chloroflexia > Chloroheliales > Chloroheliaceae > L227-5C. Next base: position 8,230 of record JBBQGP010000157.1, read on the forward strand.
CCTGCATCCAATCCAAATCGCCCCCGCTCAAAAAATCTTCGTTATAAAGTTGCAAGGCCGAAGTAAGTAATTCGATACGGGCCAGCAAATCGAATTGGCGTTCGGCCCGGTTTAGTTTATGCTCAAATTCTTCGACATCGTACATATAGCGCAAATTCAGGGAATAGCAGCCGCCCGAAGCCCAGACCGTATCTGGCCCGCCTAAAGCTTTGCGAGCGTGGGTAATGGTGCTGTAAAAGCCGCTACCCAAACCGCATCCGGCAAGGTCAGCATCCGGCCAAAGCGTTGCCGCCAATTTTTGACCACTGACCGGCGATTTTTCTTCCAGTAAGAAAAAGATGAGTTCACGGGCTTTTTTGCTATTCATCCGCACTTCGCGCCCATTCAGCAAAATTTGGCCTTTGCCAAAAGCCCGCAATTGAATTGAAGCGGTGCTAACTTCTTCGTGGTCACGCCCGAAAAAGGCTAAAATCTGCTCGGAAGATTGCGCCCGGAAAAATGCGCTAAAATCGGGTAGTTCGATAGCTTCTTCATGTAAAAAGGCGTTATAGCCCAAATCCTGAGCCAGCGATAAAGCCCGGCGCATATTTTCCTGAGCCTGGCGCGAACGATTTAGCTGGAAGTAAAGACAGGCCAACCAAAAATGGGCTGAAGCTTCTATTTTGTGTTCGCCTACTTTGCGGGCCAAAGCTAAAGCCCCTTCGAGCCGGGCCTGAGCCAGTTCAAAGCGGCCTGAGACTACTTGATACGCGCCGTATTCGACTTCAACTTCGGCCCGTTCGCTATCCCGGCCATTTTCGACATAAGAAAGAGCCTTGAGCAAACTTTTCCAGGATTGGGCTAAATCTCTTGAACGGCGATAGACCCGCGCTACTCCCAGTTGAGCGTAAATCAAAATGGGCAAATAATTTTGCTTGTCGGCTTCCGCTCCGGCTTGGCCGTAATAAGACAAAGCCCGGTTCCAATCGCGCAACCCGGCATAAGCATCACCAAAAGCAGTTAGCACATAATGTGAAAGCTTCTCGTAACGGGCTTCTTTGGCTTTGGATTGGGCTTCGATAAGCAAGGGCAAAGCTTCCTTATAGCGTCCCTCGATAATCAGGCCATTGGCGAGGCTATTGAGGGTATTCGGCAAATGCGTACCGCCGATGCGCTGCCAGTATTCGAGGGCGTTTCGCAATTCGCGCTCGGCCTGCGCCTGATTGCCCAGTTTGCGCCAGGCCACCCCCAGATTATGACGGCAGCCCGCCGCCTGAAATTCATCGCCAAGTGAGATAAAACCGCTCAAAGCCTTGTTGGATTGCTCGATACATTCATTAAAGCGGCCAACTTCAAGATAACAGGCTCCCAGAGTGCGCCGGGTACGAGCCATCACGTGTTGACGGCGAGTATCCGAAAACATTTCGGGTGAATTGCCCAAAAAGTTTACCACCCCTTCCAAAGCCTGAATCGCCTGGGGCAAGCGGCCTACAGCTTTCCAGGCCAGCCCGATGCGGGAAATTGTTTCGGCCTTATTGACCAGCACCCGCAAATCCGGCACTTCTGTCCCGGCTTCGTTAGGGCTGATTTCCTCCAGCACCAAACAATCTAACTCGCTATAGCGACCCCAAAGGCGATTAGCGGCATAAAACAGAGCAATTGCTTTTTCGGTGCGGCCCGCCAGAAAACGATTCATCCCCGCTACTAACAGCAAATGCGGGTAATTATTCAAAATGTTTTCGTCCAGCCGTTCCAGATATTGTCCGATTTCGGCTACGTTGTTAGATAATTTGAATTGCTCGGTCAGGACATTTTCCAGCAAAGCCGCCGCTTCGAGATGCTCGTTTATTTTCAGGTAATGCTGAAAGGCCAGCAGCCATTCCCCTTTGCTTTCGTAGTAAGCCGCCGCCCGGTGGTGCAAAAGAGCCGCCCGTTCAGTATCAAGCCCGGCCTCAAGTTGCTCTTTTAACAAAATATGCAGCCGGTAAACTGTTTTGCTGGTTTCGCCATCGGGCATGGTCATTTTGTGCGGCTCGGTCAGGCCCAATTTTTCCAGTTGGCTTAAATAAGCCAAAGCCTGTTTGTCGCCCTTTGTTGTATCGCCCAGCAGCGCACCTGTCACCGCCGCATCCATCCAGGCTTCCAGGATTGAGCAGTTTTCCAGAAAATGCCGCAATTGTCCGTCCAGATTTCGCAGAGTTTCTTCGACCAAAGAACCAAACAAATTAGTAAGCGGGTTGCTGCTTTCGCCCACAAAGCTAATTTCGGCAGCATTAGTGATAGCCCGCAAGGAAAGCATTACCATTGCGGCCCAACCCTCGCTCCGTTTTTCGACCCGTTCGGCCAAACTTGGGTCTTTACCCCGCAAAATTAATAGGGCGGCAATTTCTTCGCGGGTAAAACGCAAATGGCCTTTATTTATCAGCAAAAATTGGTCTTCCATAGTCAGGCGCAAAACATCCAGACCGGGAAAAAGCCGACTATTAATTAAAATCCGTAAATTAGTTGGGGTATTGAGCAATAATGTATTAACAATCTCAATAATTTGAGGATTTTCGCTGATGGCATGAAAGTCGTCCAGTACCAGCAAAAGCGGCTGGGAATAATCGGCCAGAATATTGATGAAAGAATAAATCAGGCTGGAAAGTACCTCAGAAGTTAATTCTAAATCACTTTTTAGCTCATTAAGAGTAAGTTCAAGTGGGCCTAAATTCAGGCGCGGGGCCGCGTTTTCGTGCTTGAGAGCGCGGAACAGCACTTGCAGGAAAAGCCGGACATTCCATTTGATATGTTTTTGGTCAAGCGAAAGCCAGGCAAACGCGCCGGGCTGACCGGGATTATGGTGGCCGACCCAGGCGGCATATTCGCGGGCAAGTGAAGTCTTGCCAAAACCCATTGGTGCAACCAACATTATTAACTTATATTCCCGACTATGCAAAAGGTCGGTCAGACGGCGGCGCGACAGCAGTTGCGGTAACTCCGGGATTAAAAGGCCGCAGGCGGGTAAAGTGACCATCAAGCTACACCCTTAAGCCGAGCATTACACTTCATTTCAAGTGACATTATCCAGATTATAACATACTTTCTGGACAAGCTATGTCTTTTTTGTACAAAGATTTAGCTTGTTTTGCAAAAACTGCCCGAAAGGGCTAAAAACTGCAAGACATTTGCAAGATAGCTGTTATATATTTAAGTCACAGGGACAGTAAAGCAGAAAGAAACACCGGGTCAATTGGGTCTGAAATCCAGAGTAAATTAGCAATATTAGTAAGGATTTGAGAGAGGGTACAACAATGAAATTCAACGGTGTATGCCAGACCGCTCCCGATAACACTTTCGACGATTAAAGCCAAACAAAAGGCCAATCAATTCAAGATTTTAGTGTAGGTTTAGTTTAGGATGGAGAGCAAGAACGATGAAGATTTTTTCTTTCTTAAATTTCGTGTTAGCTTTATTAGGTGCCGCTCCCAGTCAAGGTTACACTACCCAAGCTCCCGATAACACCTTCGACGATTAGGGCCGGGAATCATAAGTTCGGGACAAGCTCAAACGCCAGTAAAGGCGGGTTGTTTGCAACGGTGGGAGGTTTGCAGGTGATTAAGCTTAAAGAACCACTAAAATTAAACGTGCTAATAGAAATGGCAGTTGGCGACCCGGACTTTCGGGAACTGTTGATGCAAAGCCCACAGGTAGCCCTGCGCGAATATAATCGCGGGATGGACGAAGAATCGAACCCGCCTTGCAGCTTGCCCCGTTTTGAAATTGAACTATTGAGCCGGGTTGCCGGAATAACCGGGGATTTCAGGCAGTTTTGCCGTCTGATTATTGAAGAACGCGAACGCCTGGAAGAACCAAAGCCGGTACGGGTGCGGGTCAGTGTAGAAGAACGGTTCGAGACCTTAACCCTGCGCTCGGCTTGAGTAGCTACTGGTAATCTACGGATTTATTGACCAGCACTCACCCACTTCATTTCCTTACCAACTACCCACGCAAAAGGCGCGATTAATCGCGCCTTTTCTTTTCCCAAAATTTTTTGCTGTAAATCAGGGTTTATCCCGCGCTTCACTGGTTTCGTCCATTGGCGGAGCAATATCTTAGAAGGGAGGCGGCCCAAAATCAATGGGCAGAGCCACATCCTGCAAGATGCCCTTATCCCCCGTGGGATGCTGCTCTGCCAGTTGACTTTTGCCCAACCTCGCTTGAGCTAAATTCCAGCTAGGGCAGAACAAAGTGAAAAGTGCTACCCTGATTTTGACCGACGCTTTCGGCCCACATATAGCCCTTGTGCAAAGCGATTATCTGGCTACTAATGTACAAGCCCAAACCTAAACCCGGCAAACCACTATCCCGGCTGTTGTCAGTTCTGTAAAATCTTTCAAACAAAGCAATTTGCTGTTCTAGCGGTATTCCTATTCCCTGGTCGCTTACCGCAAAATGCAGCACCGAATTTTCGGGAGAAGCCCCAAATTGAATGTGATTTGGTAAAGCAAGCTGGCTGAACAAAGTACGTTCCAGCTTTAAGGCAATTGGGCCACCGTCTGGTGAGTATTTTATAGCATTAGTAATTAAATTGCTCAATACTTGTTCAATTCGGTCAGCATCGTACTCAGCCTGATAAAGCGAACTTTCCGGCCCGTTCATTAGTTGCAAGATAAACTGGTGACGGGAAGCATCAGCTTCATAAGTTTCGACGGCCAGTTGAACTTGCTCGGCCAAATCACAGGGTTGCAAGCGCAATTCCAATCGCCCGGTTTCTATCCGGCTCAAATCCAGCAAATCTTCCACCAGGCGGGTCATGCGTTGAGCTTGAGCAATTATAGTTTCGAGTGGCTTCAAATCTTCTTCGGCTATCCCGATACGCCTCAACTTACGTTGGGTCATCTGGGTATAG
>JBBQGP010000158.1:0-13040 GCA_038323095.1 Chloroflexia bacterium
GGGATTGAATTTGTGGATGCGGGTTGTAGCGCGGGTGCATCGGTTAGCTATATTCGCAATTCCAAAGGGCTAAGTGTGTCATATCCCACTAGCAGCTTCAGCTTTTCGTTTTACGCCGATAGCCTCTACGGGAACGGCTACAGCAAACGCAAGCTTTACCCCGAAGGCGAAGTCGAGCGCATTATCGAAGATGTAAAGACGATGACTGCCCGCCTCAAGCAAATTGGCAAATATTCGCCTAATCCGCAGGGTGATAGGGTAATTCTCGAACCGGGTGTAACCGGCTCTTTTTTGGGAACTTATATTTTGGGTAATCTTTATGGGAGCGGGGTCGCCAACGGCCAGTCGGCTTTCAAGCTGGAAGATTTTAAAGAGGGTAAGCAAATAGTCCGAAGTGATATTTCGCTGGTGCTGGACGGGACGCGCCCCTATGAGTATAGCGCAAGCCGCCTGACCAGCGAGGGTATTGCGGGCGGGCGGGCTACACTGGTAGACAAAGGCAAGCTTGTTACCCCGATTGTAGATTTGAAATATGCGGGTATTACGGGCTTTTCGCCGACGCTTTCGGGTGGTTCTTATGTCGAAATTGATGAGCCGCAAAAAACCTCTTTTGAAGATAGGATAAAGCAGGTAGATAACGGCTTGCTGGTTTATTCGCTATTGGGGATGCACACTCAGGACGGCACAAGCGGACGTTACTCGGTGGGTGCGCCCAAAACGCTGGTTATAGAGAACGGCGAACTAAAGGGCAAGGTCAAGGCGACGCTGGTTGGCAATTTCTTTGATAATGTCAAGGACGAGCGCACCCGCTTTAGCTGGGACGAACACGAAGACAACCCGGCAATTGACATGGTCTGTCAGGTAATTATAGAGGAATAGTTATCAAGAATAAAAGATAATTTCAGGATAGAAAGGTTACTCAAGGATGAGCGAACAAATAATAACTGAATTTGATGTAGCGGCAACGATGCGCGATGGGGTAGTATTAAGGGCTAATATTTTCCGGCCCGCCGACGAGGGTAGCTACCCTGTCGCCCTGACGCGCACACCCTATGGCAAGGACTACGCGACGGTTACGCCTTTTCTGGATGCTACCCGGCTGGCGCGGGCGGGCTATATTGTGGTAATTCAGGATACGCGAGGGCGGTTTCGTTCGGAGGGCGAATGGGTGGCGCAACGCAACGAAGCCGAAGATGGCTATGATACAGTAGAATGGGCCGCGAAGCTGCCCGGTTCAAACGGTAAGGTCGGTATGAGCGGTGCCTCTTATTTTGGCTATACCCAATATGCTGCCGCTCGGCTGCAACCGCCCAGCCTCAAAGCCCTTGTCCCTTCGATTACCTGGGCTGATATGCGGGACGGCACGACCTGGCGCGGGGGTGCGCTGGAACTGGGCCTTTTCGCCGGGTGGAGCATTAGCACTGTCGCCCTTGATACCGTTTTGAAGCAGGTGAAAGACGCGCCACCCGCCCAAAAGTTCGGGGCAGTAGTCGCGCTGGTCAACGAAATTAACCGCTTGCGAACCGAAGGCTATTTTTCGCTGCCGCTCAAGGATTTTGAGCCATTCAAAAAGTTGGGCTTGAGCCTTCAGCAATTGCAGGAGCTAATCGAACACGCTAACGAGCGCGAGTATTATGCCCCGATTTCGCCCTACGAGCATTACGATAAAATTCAAGTGCCGACCCTGAGCGTGGGCGGCTGGTACGATATTTTTACTCAGGGAACTTTGCAAAATTTCACCGCTTTTCGTACCGAAGGTAGCACGCCGGAAGCGCGACAGGCCCGTTTGGTGATGGGTCCCTGGTCGCACGTGAATTATAGCAATACGGTTGGGGAGCAGGATTTTGGGTTTGCGGCGCAAATGGCTTTAATGAATATGCAAACTGATTTGACCGGGCTGACCCAACGCTGGTTCGATTACTGGTTAAAGGGCGTGGAAACCGGGATTACCAAAGAGCCGCCGGTGAAGCTTTTTATTATGGGCGAAAACGTTTGGCGGGATGAGCAGGAATGGCCTTTGGCCCGCACCCAGTATACCCCATATTATTTGCACACCAGCAGCCTGCTTTCCACCGAGAAGCCGGGCAGCGAAACCATCGACCAATACCGCTATGACCCGTCTGACCCAACCCCGACGCTGGGCGGCAATATTTTGATGAACGCGCTTTTTGCTCCTGGCGTGAAAGACCAGCGTACTATCGAGGCCCGTCCCGATGTTATCAGCTATACTTCCGAGCCGTTGACGCAGGATACCGAAGTAACCGGGCGAATTGTGGTAAAGCTTTGGGCCAGCAGCGATGCGCCTGATACCGATTTTGTGGCTCGTTTGGTGGATGTGCATCCTGATGGTTTTGCCCGAAATCTGGCGGACGGCATTATTCGCGCCCGCTACCGCAACGGCGAAAAGCCCGAACTGATGAAGCCCGGTCAGGTTTACGAGTTTACGATTGATTTGTGGTCAACCGCTAATTTGTTCAAAGCCGGGCATAGTATCCGATTGGATATTACCAGTTCGTGCTTCCCGCGTTGGGACAGAAACTTGAACACGGGTGCAGCTTTTGGCACAGATTTCGAGCCACGTGTCGCCCAACAAATTATCTATCACGATGCCGAGCATCCTTCGCAGGTGGTGTTACCGATTATTCCAAGATAAAGTTATGAGGCGGTCAGGGGCAGGGAAAAGTAGAAAGTGCTACCTTGCCCCGGCTGGCTTTCGACCCACATTCGCCCCTTGTGCTGCATTATTATTTCGTAGCTAATATAAAGGCCCAGCCCCAAACCGTCGACCACCTGGGTTTGTTCATCACGTACCCGATAAAATTTCTCGAACAGACGCGGCAGATGTTCGGAGCTAATGCCATAACCTTCATCCTTAACCCAGATAATAGCTTCTTGTTCACTTTGCTTGAGGCTAACTTCTACCTTACTTCCGGCAGGGCTGTACTTAAAGGCGTTAGTCACAAAATTATTCAAAACCTGTTCCAGCCGGGCTTCGTCGCAATAAACCTGCAAGTCGGCAGAAGGTTCAACAAAAACAAGCTCGTGCTGGTCACTTGCCACGCGCTGCAATTCGATTACTCGCTCTATTAGTTGATTCAAGTTTACTGGTATGCTGGAATAATTTAGTTCCAGTCGTCCCTCTTGTAAGCGGGAGAAATCCAGCAAGCGATTAATTAGTTCGCTCATACGTGCGCTTTGGTGCAAAATAGTATCGAGCGAACGAAGTTGCTTATCCAAATTAGGGTTTGTTTCAGGGGTGGGCAAGGTACTTAGTTCTTTACGCATACTGCGTTGCAACATTTGGGCAAAGCCCCGAATCGAAGTAAGCGGGGTGCGTAGTTCGTGGCTGGCAATCGAAATAAACTGGTCTTTGAGCTTATCGGTTTTTTGCTGGGCTTGGAGGGCTTCCTGCACCTGCCGGTAGAGCCGGGCGTTATCGAGGGACTGGGCGATACGTCTGCCCAATTCTTCGGCTATTTCCAAATCAAAAGGGTCGTAGCGCAATTGTGAATCGGAGCGAACCAGCGAAAGCGCACCAACCACCTGACCGCGTGCCACCAATGGTATGCCAATGTAAGAGCGTGGATTAAGCTCCCGTACTAGCTGGCTTAGTTCGGTTGCGTCGGCGGTAAAATCTTCAACTTCGGCGGTCAAAATTTCGGGGTGAAATTCGATTTGCTGAGTCAGAAATAGACGAGCCGTTCCGCTGGGATGGTTTGGGTCGAAGCGATATTTTTCTACAAATCGTCGTAAAGTAGTTTCTTTGGTAGCATCCTGATGCCTTACCTCTTGCTGTTTTAACCGAATATCGGCTATATCGGTTTGGGCCGTAATTTCGTTCTCGACTAAATCCAGAATACAATAATCTGCCAGAGTCGGGACAACGATTTTAGTTACCTTAGAGATTATCTCATCCACATCCAGGGAGGTCGCTAAAATACTGCTGGCCTGAGCTAAAAAGCGTTGGGCTTCTTCCAGCCGCTTGCGGGCGGTAATATCGGTAGACATACCGCAAACTGCGTAAGGCTGACCCTCGCTATCGAAAAGTGGAAACTTTATCGAAAAATGGGTATGTCGTAAACCGTCGCTATAGATAGAAGCTTCTTCGGCCTCCCAAACCCGCCCGGTATCCAGCACCCGTCGGTCATTTTCCAGCCATGCTTCGGCGATTTCTTTTGGGTAAAGCTCATAAATACTGCGACCTTTAGCTTTTTCGCGGTCTAAACCATAGCGTTCTTCACATTGGCGATTAATTCGCAAAACCCGGCCTTCGCGGTCACGGGCATAAATAACGGCGGTAGAATTATCCAAAATCTGCTGAAGCTCGGCCTCGCTTTTGCGGGTGGCTTCTTCCAGCCGCTTACGGTCAGTTATTTCGGAGCAAGTGCCGACAAAACGGCTGGGCTGGCCCAGCTCATCATAAAAAAAGCGACCCCGGCTTTCTATCCAGTGTACGCTATTATCTTTCGGCCAGATTACCCGATATTCATAACTAAAAGGGGCGTTACTTCCAGCAGTATTTGCTATTAACTGTCGCACTTTTTCGCGGTCATCCGGGTGCATACAATTGTAAAAAGTTTGCAAGCTGCCATCAAATGTACCTGGCTCAAGGCCAAAAACTGCTTCGTGAGTGCCAAACCAAACTAATTCATTGGTCTGTAAATTGCAGTCCCAACCTCCAATGTTACTGGCTTCGAGAGCCAACCGCAACCTTTCTTCGTTAGCGGTTTCGCTTCGGTTTGAGACTTCCACTTTAACGGTTTCCCTCTATTATGCTAGTGCTTTTTATAAACTAAATTAGGTACAAGTGATAATTTGCTGCAATTTTTGTGCCAACTTTTTGGATTTGCCAGCCTGATTTTAGTCTGCTAAAGTAAAATTATCAGTAATTATTCAGGTGTAGGAGGGATTTCCAATCCGATAAAGACGGGTTTAGATAAAATCGGGATTGGAAATCCCTCCTACATAAGGGCTGGCTGAATAGTTACAAATAATCAAATACAATAAGGGAAGGAGCATTGTTTTGGAAATGGAAAATGCAACCAAATTTCGGATAATTCGGATTGAAGATGGGCGCAATCAAGCCCAAATTGACGAGTTTGTAGCGATGATGAGTCGGATGTACGATTATCACGCCAGTTTACATCCTGACTGGGAAACTAAACCGGGCTGGCAAAAAGGCAGCGCAAACTGGATTAAAAGCGGGTCAGCCGGGGGTGAGTGGTATTTTGCCCTGATTTACCCCGAACCTGAACAAGCCCTGCAAGCGGCTGTCGGCTATATTATTGCCGGGTTTCATTATGAAGCCCCGCTTTTTATCCACCATCGTTTTGGTTATATTGCCGATATGTGGATTGAGCCGGGTCAGCGCGGTCAGGGGGCGGCTCAGGTTTTGCTGGAAGCAGCTTTTGATTTTCTGCGTTCCAAAGGGGCAAAGCGGGTACAGCTCGAAGTAATGGTAAACAACGAGCCGGGCAAGCATTTTTGGGAAAAAGCCGGATTTGAGCCGTTTGAAATTGTAATGCGCCGGAATATTTAGATGCTCCTTTAATTCTTGTTTAACAACCAATTAACAAAAGTCTTGTGAACAATTGCTTGTTTGAGTTATAACTATCTTGGTAATTGAAACCGAAACCAAAATTTTACAAGGTAAATCAATTAGTTCTTATCAGTCATATTAATCATTAAATCAGTAAATCAAGGAGAAAAAACTTGGAGCAGCTAGTTTCTTCTAAATCGCCCAAAACGCAAAGTTATAAGCACGCTATTGTAATTGGTGGCAGCATTGCCGGATTATCTGCCGCTCGTGTATTAAGTGATTATTTTGAAAAAGTTACGATTTTTGAACGCGATATTTTGCCGGAAACGCCCGATTTCCGCAAAGGTGTGCCGCAGGGTCGCCAGCCCCATATGTTGCTAAAGCGCGGACAAATGATTATGGACGAGTTTTTCCCCGGTTTTACCGAAGTAATGCGTTATGCTGGAGCTAACCCGATTAATATGGGTGGTACTCATTGGCACGCTTTTGGGGTGTGGCGGCCTCAGTTCGATTCGTCAATTGAGCTTTTAGGCGGTAGCCGTCTTTTAATTGAACATACTGTTCGTAAATTCTTAAAGGCTAATCCAAAAATTCGCTTTGTAACCGAATGTGAAGTAATTGGGCTGGAAGTTTCGGAAGATAAAACCCATGCTACCGGCATTAAAGTAAGAATGCGACCCGGTGCGGAAGCTAAAACCATTGATGCCGATTATCTAAAAGCTGATTTTGTGGTAGATGCCAGTGGTCGCGAATCGCGTGCGCCGCAGTGGTTGGAAAGTTTGGGCTACGTTGCGCCGGAGGAAACCACGGTAGATTCGCGCACTACTTATGCTACCCGTATTTTTGAATGTCCGGCTGATTACCGCGACCAAATGAAAATGATTTATATTCAGCCTTTTGCTCCTGGCATCAAACGCGGCGCAATTTTCTTGCCGATGGAAGGTGGCACACGTTGGTACGTTACTATGATTGGGATGGCGGGCGACGCTGCTCCAACCGATGAGGCTGGTTATATGGAATTTGCCCGTAGCTTGCCAGTTTCGTTGGCTTACGACACCTTGCAACACTTAATCCCGGTTTCGCCAGTGGCAGGCTATGCCCGCGCCGCTAACCGTTTGCGCCATTACCATGAGTTGCCGCGTTATTTGGAAAATTTCGCACTTTTGGGAGATGCGGTTTTTGCTTTCAACCCGGTTTACGGGCAAGGTATGACTACCGCGACGATTTCGGCTCAAGAATTTGGCAATTGCTTGCGCGAATACGTTGAGCAGGGTAGCCTGGACGGTTTGGCCGAAGCTTTCCAGAAACGGCTGGTCGGAATTATTACTATGCCCTGGCAAATGGCGACGAGCGAGGATTTTCGCTGGTATCCTGAACTAGCCCCGGAAGTTGACCAGGAAACCCGCTTGATGCAGCAATACATGGAAAAAGTAATGATCGCTTCCTGCACCAACCCGAACGTGGCCGATGTACTCTACCGGGTAATGATGATGGTTGAACCGCCGACTATTTTCTTCCGCCCTGATGTGGTGCTGCAAGTGGTCAACGAAATGGTTGTGGCCTAGATTTAAGTAACAAGTATCAAGTATCAAGTAGAATTAAGAGTCTAGTATAAGTGGGCTGGTGTTTCTTGTAGAATGCTGCTCTGCCAGTTGATTTTGCCCGAACATCTATTGGCAGAGCAATATCCTACAGAGAATAGAACAATCCCTTTGATACTTGATACTTGATGCTTAATACTTTCCCCTAGAGCCAACCCCGGCTTTTGGCGATTTGGGTACCTAGCAGGCCGAGCAAGACTTCGTTAGGTGTTCCCTTAAACTCCGGGTGATACTCGAAGCGGGCGCGTTCAAAATATTGAACAATATAAGTTTTGCCGTCCGCCGAATTTACTTCGGCAAATTCTTCGGTAAGCGGGAAACCGAATTGAGGCAAGCCACCGTATTTTTGCCAGTAGGCCAAAAACGGGCCGCCCAAAGTATGACCGGTCTCCCGGAAAAATGTCTTTCCACCCGTAGAATTGGCGGCGATAGCTTGGAATGGCGCGTCCCCGCCTTCTTTGCGTCCCGCCGTTACATTCAAGCCAAGCAAACCCAATTGTACCTCGTATTGAGTGCCTTTGGCTTCGGAATGATATTCAAAGCGGTTGCGCTCGAAATACTGGACGGTATAGCCGCCTTCCTGGAATTCATCACTAATTGGGAAGCCATAAAGATATAACCCGCCGTTCTTTTCCCAATAATCCTTGAAAGCCCCCGCCAGATTATGCCCGGTTTCCTTAAAATAAATTGTATTTGGCCCGACAAGCGGGTTTGCTCTTTGAAAAGCACCAGGACTTAGCGGCATATTAACGGTATAGCCTGAGCCGGGTTGAAAAGCAAAGCTCACAAAATTATCCTTGCGGTCAAGGCTGAGTTGCTGGCCTTGCTCCCCGCTCAGGGTTGGGGTAACGTTGCGTCCAGCCGCCGGGAAGAATTTGCTCAAATCAAGGGTAATCCGGCCTGTTCCTGCGCTACTGAAAATAATTTGGCTTGCCCCGCCGGAAGGCCACCAGGCTTGCCAGCCGACTTGCTCATTCAAATGAATATCTAACCGATTGTTAGTATAATCTTTCAGGTTGCTAAAGATAGTATCGTTGGAAACCCACATATAGGTAACGTCGCGCCCGTCCCGGCTTTCCAAAAGAATAAAATTGCCAGTTGGCACCCGGTTGGCGGCAATGTAGCGATGAATGGCCCGGCTCACAAAATAAGAAGGCTTGGGTTTGGTCTGGTCGTCCAGCAAGCCGTAATTATTTTCTTCGGGGTTAGAGCCAATATAATTGGTCAGCATCCATTTGAAGCCGCCCGCATAGCCTCGGCTATACAAATAAAGCCAGATAGCCGCTTCGTAGCTGGCGGTCAGGCTGGTCTGAACTACCCGATTTGGCCCGTTCACGTTACTATAGCCGAATTCTTCCAGCACAATTGGGCGGGTAGGATGTTGCGAACGTAATTGTTCCAGCATATTTAAGGTTGTGCCGATGCTGCCCGCACTAACTGGCTCGAAGCGATGCAACGAAACAAAGCTCAGTAAATCATTAGCCTTGAGGTAAGCAAAATAGGGTACATTCTGGCCGATAGTAGTTGGCTTCTCGGCATCGCCTTCTCGAATTGCGCTTTGCCGAATTTTAATCCAGGTTGAGAGTGTACCGTCAATTGCCTCAATAAATTGTTTCCAGTAAACGCTATCGGGCGACTTGAGCCAGTCAATTACGCTTGTGCCGGTGTGCGAAACCGTCCACTTTACGCTCTCGTCCATAAAATTCTGGTGAATTTTGTAGGCGTTGGCAAAAATGTAAGCCTGTCGCTGGTTTAGCCAGCTAGGGACAACTTTTTGGCCTTCGGGTGTACCGCGCCAGCTATCGGTAGCAGCCTGGGTGATACGTTCGCCGTAAGCTTGAATAAGAGTATCGGTTTGAAGGGGTGGCGTTGCCCCATCGGGGTAGGTAGCCAGAGCTAAATCGGCGAATTGAGGTTCGTTTTTCAAATCGTAACCCAGCACATCAGGCGACCCGGCAAAATGTTTGGCTACCAGCGTATCAAATTTAGCCAGTCGTCCCAAATCCAGTTCGTCGTAATCGGCCAGCGTAATCAAAACTTGAATGTTGTTCTGGGCGGCAATCTCGATTAGTTTATCGAGCTTGTACCATTTGCCACTAATAATATCGTCACGTAAGGCGGGCTGGATAAAGACGCGAATAGTGTTATAGCCGCCAGCCGCCGCTACTCCCAGATTGTTGCTAATCAGGCCGGAGTCGAATTTGTCATCGTTCCACATAGCCCAGGCCCGGTCAGTGTTGCCTTCGTAATTGACCCCTGATACAAAAAAGCGATTGCCGTTGCTATCTACAAAATCACTATCTTTAACTTTAATTGGCCCTACTCGCGGCCCACTCGAATTTTTGGGAGATAATAAAGAAACTGAAGGGGTGGCGGCAGAAGCAGTATCAAAAACCGCCAAAACAATTCCAGTAATAAGCAGTATCGCAGCCAGTAGACGCGGTAGCTTGACGTTGCTAAATAAAAACAAAGAGGATGGGGTTTGGCAACGCTTGAAAAACATATTCACTTCCTCATAATTTTACAAAAAAAAGATAAGACCCAACATTACTAAACTTTAATGGCTTAACATAACTCAATATATCATAAAAGCAATGAGGTAACAATAAGCAAAAGTCCTGTTTTTAGCTTCAAATTTTTTAATTCTTCGCCCTGCCAAAGCTTCCTAGCGGGAATAGTTTTGAGGCGGGTAGGGAGCATAATCACTGTTTGCGATAGCTGGCCGGGTTTTCCTGAAAGGGAAAAGTAATTGCTTGAAATAATTTTGGGGTATGGCATCATCCACCCCGTAGCGGCGCGGCCACTGATTTTTGGGCATGTAAGCCGTTCCGAAAAGCTTGTCGAGCAGGGGTAAGCCGGAAAAGTTTTTGTTGATAGCCTGGGGTTCGTTAGCGTGATGCCAGTGATGGAAATGGGGGTCGGCCAAAATCCAGCGCAAAGGCCCATAGCTGACTCTTACGTTGGCGTGATTAAAGACTGCCAGAAAAGTGCTGATAACTGACCAAACTCCGAAAGTTTCCGCCGAAAAGCCTAGCAATATTAAAGGAAGGCCAACCACAATATTGGCAATTATCATATCTGTCGGGTGCAAGCGTACCGAAGCCAGCCAATCCAAATTCTCGCTGCTATGGTGTACCGCGTGGAATTTCCAAAGCCAATGCCAGGTGTGGGCCAAACGATGAATACCATAAAAAGTGATTTCGGCAATCAGATAAGCTTCGACGAATTGCAGCCAGCCGGGTTGACGGGTAATAGCGGCTTGCAAGGGGTTATTCAAAAGCTGGTGGAAGAAGATGTAAAGAATTACCGCAATAGCATAACTACCGCCAGTAGTCAAAAGGCGGCTCAGGAAAAAGTGAATAACATCGGTTAGCCAGCCTTTGCGGAGAATTGGCTGCTCCCGGCGTAAACTAAACTTTCGCTCTAACGGAATAAAAACTAAACTTAGAATGACAAAGCCAATAGCCATTTGGTAAAACATTTTGCACCTCGCGCCTTTTGATAAAGGAGTTTTGAATTTTGAGTGTTAAGTTTTGAGTTAAAATTAAAAACCTCTCTTGCTAATAAGTTTGCCTCAAACTCAAAATGTCTAAAGTGTATTAGTAACTGTAAGATAATACGCAAGTTTCTGATTTAGGTTTCATTAGAAAAATCGGTCTGACAATGGATTAGAAATTGGTGAGATTTAACAATTAGTGAACAAAGTTTACCCATAATTTGCCTATATCAAGTATCAAAAAGTGCTATAAGTGCTATATCAAAGCTCTTTCTAATGTGAAAAAAGGAACATTTTGATTGACTTAGACAAGGCTGAATGTTATAATCCCTACAAAAGTGATAAGTCCGTGAATGCTACGTAAAATAAGAATAAAAACTATTTAAAGTTGCAAGGCATTAGCAATAATCGCCGGCCTTATTAAGTATTCCTTCAGCGAGGAGCGGAAACAATGGTAGTTGGTGAAACTCTGGAACTATTTGTGGTTTTTGCAATGGTAATCATATCCATTATTATCATGATGCTTATTCAGCGAGCAACAGGAGGGGTGGACGAAGAAGAATGATTAACGATAAATTGCAAAAAAACGCTGATATACGCTTTGCCGAAGCCGAAGAGCAGGCTTATCCCACCGAATTACCCGATACCGAGTGGTTTCGTACTAATGTGCCGTGTCAATACACCTGTCCTGCTCATACCGATGTAAGCAATTATATTGGCTTGATTGCTCAGGGCCGTTTTGATGAAGCTTATATTTTGAACCGGCGCGACAACGTTTTTCCGGGTATTTTGGGCCGGATTTGCGCCCGCCCTTGCGAAAGCACCTGTCGGCGCGGTCTTATCGATAAAACGATTCGGATTTGCTGGCTCAAGCGCAGTTCCGCCGATTTCCGCAGTGATAAATTTACCCCCAAACGTGCGCCAATTACCCGTGACCAGAAAATAGCGGTAGTCGGAGCAGGTTCGGCTGGTCTGGCTTGCGCCCGCGATTTGGCGATTATGGGCTATAAGGTAGTAGTTTATGATATGTTCCCCGAACCGGGCGGGATGCTGGTCGGCGGTATTCCTATCTGGCGTTTGCCCCGCGATGTGGTTCAAAACGAAGTAGATGTTTATTTCGATGCGCTGGGCGTAGAAATTCACCTTAACACCAAAATTGGCAGAGATATTCCGCTTTCGGTTTTGATGGAACGCTTTGACGCGGTTTATCTGGCGGCAGGCTGCCAGCTTCCGGCCACGCTTGGTATTTCCGGCGAAGATTTGGAAGGCTTTGAGTACGGGTTGCCCTGGCTGGAAAAAATCAACTTTCATCATCCTGAAGATGCCGCGATAGGCAACCGGGTGGTAGTCATTGGGATGGGCTTTACCGCGATGGATTGTTGTCGCAGCGCAAAACGGATGGGCGCGGAAAAAATTGACGTAGTTTACCGTCGTACTCAACTGGAAGCCCCCGTCGAAGAATACGAAATTGAAGAAGCCGAACTGGAAGATATTCATTTTACCTATCTTTCCAGCCCGGTAGAAGCGGTAGGCGAAAACGGCAAAGTAACTGGCATGAAGTTTATCCGCAACAAGCTTGGCGCACCTGATGCGAAGGGCCGCCGTTCGCCCGTACCGATTCCTGGTAGCGAGTATATTATTCCCTGCGATGTAGTTATTCCGGCTACGGGTCAATGGAGCGATGATAGCTGGCTGTCCAAAGAATTGGGCGTGGCGGTTCGCAAGGATGGTCGCCCGATTGCTGACCAGCAAACCTGGATGACTAATGTGCCGGGCTTGTTTGCCGGAGGCGATTACAGCGAAGGCGCACGCAATATTATCTCGGCGGTAGCCGACGGTCACAAAGCCGCTAACGGTATCCACGAATATTTGACCGGACAAACCCCGCCGCGTCGCCGTAGCAGCCATGAAGTTATGGAAGTCTGGCGACGTAGCCTCGATTATGAAAAGGTCGAGCGGCAGGAAATGCGGATGCTTCCGCTTGAAAATCGCTGGGCCGACGACGTTCGCCACAATCTCGAAATTGAAGTGGAAATCGGCTATACCCGTGAAATGGCGATGAAGGAAGCCACGCGCTGTCTGCAATGTGCCTATAACATTTTGATAGATAGCGATTTGTGTATTCTTTGTGCCGCTTGCGTGGACGTTTGCCCGGAAAAAATCATCCGGCTGGTGCCACTCAAGGAATTGAGCGGGATACAGGGGGCTGACCAGTATCAGGCTGACCCGGCAATGGCCGAAGCCCAAACTTTGCTGCTGGACGAAAACGAATGTATTCGCTGCGGTTTGTGCGTGGTACGTTGTCCGACCCAGGCTATCAAGATGGCCCGTTTCCAGTACAGCGACCCGAAAGCGCACTGGTACGTCAGCGAACCCGGCCTGGTTGCTCCAATCCCGAAGTAGA
>JBBQGP010000159.1:0-12577 GCA_038323095.1 Chloroflexia bacterium
GGTTTTTGGTTATCCTGACTCATATCTGCTCCTTTTTGGCCTTTGCTGAAACGATAGAGTACAATAAAAAGAGTTGTAACTGTGCGAAGACCCTGATTATTAAACTTTACCCCATGTTAAACGTTATTTGTTACAAGATTCGCTGTAAATCTGCTCTTATTATAATCCAGTTTACTTAATTTTAAAGTAGGGGGGGCTTAAATTATCTTAATAATAGTAATTTTCGTTAGTTTATCGCTAATCAATAAAGAAATTTTTTGGTTTGTAGCCTATCCTACCCGATTTTTGGAGTAGTTCGCTATAATAAAATTTAAGCTTTGGTTCTAAAACAAAAAATTACAAAGCAGAAAGAGTTAGCAACTATGCGTCTGGGGTTGGTAGAAAAAGGTAACTATAAAACCACTGATTATCCCGATTTGTCGGGCTACCAATTGGAGGTCAACGGCTATAAGTATGATTTTGGCCGGATTATTGCCGAGACCAGAATTCGGGTACGCCAACTCTGGGGACAAGATTTTCCACTTGAAGGATTGCGCCAGCGTTTGCATTTCAGCGAACAGCGTTACTTTAACCGCATGGTCAAAAACGACCACTACGGTATTTTCAACCGCCATACCGGGGCGCATATTTGTTTAGGTCTGGTAGATGAAGTAGCAAGCTGCAATCTGGTTATCCACGAATTAGCCCACGAAATGCATTTCCGGCAGGGCTATTATGATTTGTCGGATGAGTATGTGCAGGAAGGGCTGGCAATTATGGCCGAGCAGGAGTTTGGGCGACGGTCATTTGATTTCAACCCCCATTTTTCGGCCCAGCAACTACTTGACCAGCTAATGCAATTAAGCGGATTTGGGCTGTTGCCTTTTGCCGAACGCTGGGAAATTCTTAGCAAAGTCGGCGGGCTTGTCCAGCTTTCCTATCTAGTAAACCGCTATGCCGATGATGAAGCTGGCGGCCATTTGCGTAGCTGGCTGGATAACCATTGCGCCGGGCTGGACGATGCTCGCCATATTGCCAATGCACTGGCTCAAACCAGCCAGTTTTACGCCCTTTTTAACCGTCGCTTGCTACTTCGCCGCTTTACCCAACTTGGCGGCAGACACCTTCTTGACCGCAACCAGGTTCATGAGTTAGTACGCGCCCTGCTCCAATTACGGGAACTTGACCAGCATTACCCCGATGAACCTCTATCAAACTTGATGGAACAAGCTTTTTCCAAATTTTAGCCCGTATAATAACAAGATATTCTTTTCAGTAATAATACTAAAACTGAGCTGGATTTGCTTTTTGTCTTGGGGTCAAAAATATTTTGTATTGAAGCTAAAATGAAGCCCGACGAGGCACAATTAAAGAGCTATCTTACCCGGATAAAACCGCTAGGATTTGATAACAAAGCGATTTTAATAGTGACGGCAGACAAAAGTGCCGAAGAATGTCAAAAGCTTGCTGAGGCTTTGAATGTACGAGTAACCGGGCTTGCCAATTTTGAGCAAACTTTGAAAACAATGCTGGATTCTGCTAACTAATCCTGATAGAGTACAGTCGGTCAACTTGTTTGACCTGTTTGCGTTGCCGGATTTGGTGGCACTATGTTATAATTTCGGCGATATAAATACAAAGAGAAGCTGGCAAGAAAAGCCCGGCTTTACCTGAATTAGTGGATTTAACAAGAGTGAGGAGACGCGATGTTTTTAGGTATTTTGAAAACAACACGTCCGGCGATGGCTTCGGATACAGAAGTTGTACCTGATATAGATACCGATACCCTTAGAAAGCTTTGTCCGCCCTACAAAGTGATTTTACATAACGACGACCATCATTCAATGGATTTGGTGGTACGTGCTTTGGTGAAATCTGTGCCTTCCCTTAAAGAGCAAGATGCCCTCGAAATAATGTTCACTGCCCACAACGAGGGGACGGCGGTAGTAATAACCTGTCCGCAGGAAGCCGCCGAATTTTACCAGCAACGCATTTTAAGCTTTGGCCTGACCTGTACAATTGAGTCGGATGAATAAACCGAAGCAATACTCGCGCAAAGACTTAAAGAGAAAAGATAAAAACTCAAAAATATCTAAAAATCTTTGCGCGAGCATTAACTCAGGAGTTCAGGATTTTATGGAAGGTGGCGGAAGCGATGTTGCGCCCGCAAACTAAATCTACCACCGGGCCATTCAAATTAGCGGAATTAATCCGCCCGGAAAGTAAAGCCGCCGTACCAACTACTGCCGAACCTTCGGCAATAATATGCAGCTCATTAGCAAAAAAGCGAATAGACTCAGCAATATCACTTTCTTTGACCAGCACCATTTCATCAATAAATTTTTGAGCGAATTCAAAAGTAATTGTCCCGGCTTCCAGCCCTCCGGCCAAACCGTCCGCCAGACTGGGTAAATCCTGAGCAGGGACAAGTGTTCCGGCTTTCAAGGCATCGTGCATAAATGGCGAAGCTTCGCTTTGTACTCCGATAATTTTAATATCAGGAGAAATTGCTTTGGCCCATAGCCCAATCCCGCTTACCAGCCCGCCCCCTCCCACTGGTACAATCAAAGTTTTAGTTTGGGGCAAATCGTTCAAAATTTCGTAAGCAAGTGTTCCCTGCCCGGCGATAACTTGCGGGTCGTTATAAGCCGAAACGAAAACCAAACCACGCTCCTGCTCCAACTGCCGGGCGTAGATTTCGGCGGCATCGTAACTATCCCCTTCCAAAAGCAGCGTAACCGGGTAACGTCGCAAAGCCTCAACTTTGGCCGCCGAAGCCGCTTTTGGCACAACAATCGTCGCTTTTATCCCCAAGTGCCGGGCCGCGTGCGCCACCCCCAGCGCATGATTACCCGCCGAAGCCGTTACTACCCCGCGTTCCCGCTCTGCGGCAGTCAAAGTCATCATTTTATTGGTCGCACCCCGCAACTTGAATGAGCCGGTATACTGAAAAAGCTCAAGCTTCTGGTAGATTTCTACTCCCAATCGAGCCGAAATAATTTCGTTTTTCGCCAACGGCGTTCTATAAATCAACCCGGCCTGAGCCAATCGTCCTGCCGCCTCCAAAACTTCCCTTGCTTCCATTTTGTGTTCTTCTCTCCCTTTTTCTAATCGCCCTGAAATGAATTTCGGGCTACATTACCATTACTTGACCAATCCCAAACTCATCTCTTGATTCCGATTTTCTACTTCAAACTTCCGACTTGTTCTTTCTCGCCTGCTCCGCTTAGTTCGCGTACCTCAGCGGTAATGTAGAGTGAGCCAGTAGCACAAATCAAATCGAGCGGACGGGCCAATTTTTGGGCTTCGGTCAAAGCTTCACTAACGTTTTCGGTCAAAACTACGGGTACTTCCGGCAAGTTTTCGCCAAAGCCCCGTTTTTTGAGTTCAGCCGGAGATAAAGCACGCGGCTGCTGCGATTTGGTCAGAATGTAGGCGGCAACGGGTAGCCCGGCTTGCTTTAGCTCCCCAAAAATCCCCTCAATGTCTTTATCGGCAAACGCCCCGATTACAAAAACTATCCGCTCAAAGTAAAAGTTGTCCCGGTTCAAGCTTTGAGCCAATCGCCGGGCGGATTCGGCGTTATGCGCCCCGTCCACGATTAGCAAAGGCTGGTCTTGCAGCACTTCCAGTCTGCCGGGCCAACTAACCCGCCGGAAGCCTTCCCGGATTTGTTCCAGTTCCAGCTTTAACCCGCGCTCGTTTTGGGCCTGAAGTTGCAAAGCTTTGGCGGCAACGGCGGCGTTAATTAGCTGGTGTTCGCCCAAAAGCGGTGTTTCAAACGTACCGGGCAAACCCGGCAAAATGAATTGCTGAAAAAGACGGTAGCGGTGCTGCTCGTCTGGCTTTACTTCTGGCAAAGCTTTGCCCGATACTACGGTAAACAAAGGGGCGTTTTTCTCCCGGCTAATGGCCTCAATTACCGCGCTGGCTTCAAGGGCTTGCGGGGCAGAAATTATTGGCACGTTGGGCTTGATAATCCCGGCTTTTTCGCCCGCAATCAGGGCCAAAGTATCGCCCAATACCTCGATATGGTCATAGGAAATTGAAGTAATAACCGAGACTAGCGGCGTAACCACGTTTACTGCATCCAGCCGTCCGCCCAACCCAATTTCCAGTACCGCCATATCTATTCCGGCTTCGGCAAAATAAAGCAAAGCCAGTGCTGTCCCAATTTCGTAATAAGTGAGCCGCCCAAATTTTCCGGCTTCGTTCAAAGTAGCTTCGATAGCCGGATGCATTTTAGTGACCAGTTCTGCCAGCTTTTCTCGTTCGATTAACTGGCCGTTTATTCGCATACGTTCGCGGTAGCTGTGTAAGTGAGGCTGGCTGTACAAGCCGGCGCGGTAGCCTCCGGCCTCGAAAGCAGCCGCACATAAAGCCGCCGTTGAGCCTTTACCCTTTGTCCCGGCAATAACTATGGAGGGATATTTTAATTGAGGATTGTCCAGCTTTTCCAGTAGATAAACCATCCGTCCAAGATTAAAATGAGTCGGAGAAGCAGGCGGCATCCCGGTTTTTTCGTAATTTACAAAACTAAAAATATAATCTATCGCTTCCTGATAATTCAATTCATCTCCTGTGAAAAAAGCCTGTAAACTATCATGTTTTCTTTGCCGAACAAGGCTAAATATTTTTCGGCAGGTTGAAAAACTTTACGATTTTCGCCGTTTAGGGTCGCGTAGAGTTCGGGATACCAATCGGGAAACATCGCAAAATAATCTACTTTTTCGGCTTTCAGCTTTTCCAAAATCGCGGGCTGGTTCTGGACAATTGGCACAAATTCACGGCTGACCAGCCCCGCCGTATCAACCAAACGCCGCTCACTAAAATAGCCAATCGCCCCGATGTCATGGGTTGCGACGGTAACGTCGGGCGGGGTATTGTCGCGCAGCCACATTCCGATTTTTACCTGTTCATCGTTTATCAGCTTTACATCGAATTGGTAGGCTTGGGCCTGATTAAACCAGCTAATTGCAATCGGGACGGCTAAAATAAAGGGAACAACCCGGGCTACCGTCAGAAGTTGCAGCTCTTTTAGCCAGTGCAAAATAGCCTCTGTGCCGTAAACCCCGTAAATAATAAAGATAGGGATAAGCGGCATCAAATACCGCCCATGATGATAGGTTACAGGAAGCTGAATTGAATACAAAATTACCAGCACGGGCGGCCAGACCAAAGGTCGCCAGTCGCCGCGTTGGTCGGTAACAAGTAGATAAAGGGCAAAGGCAATACCCGGCAGTAAAAACAGAATTTGCTGACCATGCCAAAAAAGCTCGATAAAAGCATCCCAAAAATAGCCCAAGCGTGACCCTATAGAACCATCACCACTATAGAAATTAGCTTTGGCGTAAAAAGTAGTGGGCAAAGGCGTACCATTCACGCTGTAATTAAAGGCCAGATAAGGCAAAATTGGCAGTAGCCAAGCTAACCCAATTGCCATCCAGCGTGCGGCCATCCAGCCTAGCCCGCGCTGGTTTGCCCCAACCCGCGCCACCGAACGCCGGGCGGTATCCAGCCCAATCAGCCCCAGCAGCACCATACCTTCTGGTCGCACCAGAGCCAGCAAGCCGCCCGCAAAGCCAATTTGGGCGTAGGAAAAAACCGGGCGCGAAGCTACTGCCAGGCTTGACCTGTCCTCGTTATAGGCAGTTTGCAAGTAGCGACGGATTAGCCAGAGCGTGCCGAAGGTAAAAAACATAGTTTCCATGCCACTATCCGCCGCCCAAACCAGCCGCCATTCACAAACGGTAAACAGCCCGGCTACCATATATGAAAGTAAACCTTTATCCTTGAGCCGCATACTAGCCGGAAACATCAGGCGGTACAGCCGCATAACTTCAATTGCGGTCAGCACCAAGAAAACCAGACCCAGAAAATAAGCCCACCACTTATAAAACTCGCCGCCAAAAAAGTAGCCCGGAACCAGCAAAATAGTCCACAGAGGGGAAGTTGACCCGGCGGCGGGCTGGCCGGGATTATAAGAGAATTCGCCACGCTGGGCTAAATTGCGGGCAAACACTTGATGAATCCAGGCATCATCTAGCGGGAAACCAATTTTAGTCGCGCTCCCGGCAATAATTAGATAAAACCCAACTGAAACTACCGCCGCTCCAAGAATTAGCAAAACGGCCCTTTTCATGCTTGTTCCTTTAAATTTGAACCAGCCGAAATTGGCAAATATAAAACAGGGAAAGAAAATGCCGTCATAAAAATCATAAAAATTACTTTAAATTCCTTTGCGGTGTGCTGGCTTTTTCGTCGGCGGTACGGCGCAAAGCCAGCATTTCGGTGGGCGAAGCCGCCCGGTTTAGCCAGCTTTCTAATTCGGCTAAACTAATTTTGCGCTTTTGCTGCACAAACTGGCGTTGGGCCAGCACTCGCCGCAATTGTTTTGGATGCAGCGCGGCCAACCTGCCCCGCGCCGGATGAATATCGCGCTTCAGGAGAGTATACCCCGAAGCGGCTATATCGTAAAAGAGGATAAAGGGGCTATTTTTGAGCAAAAGAGAAACAGGCCAATTTTTTAGAATAGTCCAAACCCGGTTACGGCCAAGTTGAAAGCTTTTAAAAGGCGAACCCTGCCCGCCCGTCCCGCTATATTCGTGCCAGACCAGCGCATTTGGTACGTACAAAGCTTTCCAGCCCGCCAGCCGTAGCCGCCATGCTAAATCGGCATCTTCCAGATAAGCAAAAAAGGCCGGGTCAAAAAAGCCAACCTCGTCTAAAGCTTCGCGACAGTAAAGAGCCGCGCCCGCGCAAACTCCGAAAATCTCTTGTTCGCTCTCATTCTCGTTTAGTCGTTCGCCAATCCTGCTATCCAGAGCCAGCCCATCCCGGCGCACTTCTATTCCGGCAGAAGCAATCCCAGGCTCAATTTGATTTTTATCGGAAGCGAAAAGCATTGCTCCACCTGCCGCCGCCCATTTCTCCTGACGAGGCCGTTTTTCCAGAGCTTCGTACAGAGTGGAAAGCCAGTTTTTCTCAGGCTCAGTATCGTTATTTAAAGTAGCGATATAGCGTGAAGTTGGGTTAGCCGCTTCCAGCCCAGCCAGATTACCGCCCGAAAAGCCTTGATTTTGGCTTAATTCTACTAATTTCAGGTAGGGCAGTTTTTGATTATTTAGCCAATCAGCGTAATTTTCGCGTAGCCACTCGACTGAGCCATCGCTTGAACCATTATCTACCAGCACAATCTCGAATTTGGCCGAATCAAAATCCTGCCCAAACAAACCCGTCAGGCAGGTTTCCAGAAATTTAAGCCCGTTCCAGTTTAAAATTATTACCGAAACCTCTACCATTTCATTTTCATTTAATCTGGTTGGCGACGGCTTGAATTGGCTCTTTTAAGTCGGCAGGGGCGAAAAGCAGGGCCAGAGCCGAAACTGTCCCGAAAACTTTGTTTACCAAACTACTCTGGTTTAATTGTTCTACCGCCCAAACGGGAGAGATTAGGGCAATCCCGACCAGTATTACGCCCGAAGCTAAAATTCCCTGAATAAAGCCTAGTCCCGCCCCCAAAAGTGCATCCAGCCATCCCAAAAATAGTAGCCCAATCCCAAAGTAAAGTATTGAGGCTACTACACTGGCAACTACGCTCACGGCAATTACTATTATAACAAAAGCTGCACCCCGCGCCACTACCGGGTCACTGATAAAGCCAAGCGAGGTAGCAAATTGCGGGCTAAGTTGCCCGGCCAGTAACAGCCCGGCAATCAAGCCAAGCACCGCAATGACCTCACGTACCATACCCCACATCGCGCTAATCAAGGTAAAACCAATTACCACCGCGATTATCATAATATCTAAAATACTCATTTTTCCACCAACCCCACCTTTGTTCCCTACTTCATTTTAACACGGCTCAACACGCTTTAAAATTCGCTCTAAATATAAACGAATCAAATCACAAAACGTTCCAACCAATTCTAGCCAACCAGTTTCCAGGCACTCTTTTGATTTTATTCCGTTCTCGATAATAATATAAATAATATTCATAAAAACGATTGAACTTATTAAATTGAATACAGGCATAATGTTGGCACGCTTTTTGCAAATATTATGCATCGTAGAGGTTGATACAACTCGTTCAGGTATAACCTTATAATTACCAGACAAAAATAAGATTGAATTCAAACTTTGAGGTGAGTTTAACCAGAAACCAGGCTTGATTTAGTGTTGCCTTGTTTAATAATACCAGTTTTTAGAAATGGAGAAATAGTTTGATAGGCGACATTGTTTGTATAAGTCATTTACGTTGGGACTTTGTGTGGCAACGTCCTCAACATCTGCTATCACTTCTGGCCCGGCAACAGCGCATTTTGTTTGTAGAAGAACCAGTTAGCCGAGTAGGTATCGAAGAACCTCTTTTGGAAGTTCTGCCCGGTCAGAATAGCGAAAATGTAACGGTTTTAAGGCTGGTAGTGCCAGTTACGCAAGACCGTTGGATTGGACATGGCGATGCTATTGCTCAGGCGACTTATGAACAAATGCTAAATGGTTATCTGGTGGCTCAAGGATTTGACCCGGCAGTTCTCTGGCTCTATACCCCAATGGCTCTTGATTTCGTCGAAAAAGTGCCGCATAAAGTGCTAATTTACGATGTAATGGATCAATTAGCCGCTTTCAAAGGTGCGCCACCCGAACTTTTGACGCAGGAAGAACAACTTTTGCGTCAAGCCGATATTGTCTTTACGGGTGGGGCTAGTTTGTATCGGGCCAAATTACCTTTCAATTCCAATACCCATCTTTTCCCAAGCGGGGTTGAAATTGAACATTTTGCACAGGCTGACGATGGGCATAATTTTGAATTACCCGAAGATATACAAAATATAGCGCGTCCAATTCTAGGCTATTATGGCGTAATTGATGAACGAATGGATTTACCTTTGCTGGCTTATATCGCCGAAAACCGCCCCGATTGGCAATTGGTGATGCTCGGCCCGGTGGTGAAAATTAGCCCCGAAGAATTGCCGCAAGCACCTAATTTGCATTATCCTGGCATGAAAACTTACGAACAACTACCAGTTTATCTGGCTCACTTTGATGTGGCTCTTGTGCCGTTCGCCATGAACGAAGCCACCCGCTATTTAAGCCCAACCAAAACTCTGGAATATATGGCGGCGCACAAACCAATTGTCTCTAACCCAATCCACGATGTGGTGGAGTTGTATGGCACAGTAGTTTGCATTGCTTACTCTCCGGCTGAATTTGTGGCTCAGGTAGAAGCAGCCCTGAGCGATGATGCTGCCGCCCGCCGCTCGAAAGAAGATGAGCTGCTGGCAAAGCATACCTGGGACAGTATCGCCGAACGTATGAGTCGGTTGATTGAGGCGCAGTTAGAGGCCAGCGTCTCAGGTTCAAAACAAATTGAGCCTGCCGGGGGGAAAGTACGGTAGCACAGGTTCATATTACCGGCTCACTTGTGGTTTGAATTCAGGTGGGATAAACCGGGCTAAATAGAAGGAGATTTAATTCAAATGACCGACATGGAAAACAATATCGAAAAAAAGATTGTTATTTTAGGAGCAGGGCCAACCGGCTTGGGAGCAGCGTATCGTTTACAGGAATTGGGATACCGCAACTGGGTGATTTATGACCGTAACGATACGGTTGGCGGGTTAGCCCGGAGCTTTACCGATAGCGCGGGTTTTACCTACGACATTGGCGGTCACGTTATGTTCTCGCACTACAAATATTTTGATGATTTAGTAGATAAATTACTCGGCAACGACTATACCGAAATTATGCGCGAAGCCTGGGTTTGGATGTTGGACAGGTTTGTACCGTATCCTTTCCAGAACAATATTCGCTATTTGCCCAAAGATGTTGTGCTGGAATGTGTGATGGGCCTTATCGAAGCTCAAAGGCATCCCGAAAAATTTCAGGCCGCCACCAACTTTAGTGATTTGATTGACTCACAATTTGGCGAAGGCATTGCCAAGTATTTTATGAAGCCTTACAACTTCAAGGTTTGGGCGCACCCGGTTTCGCACATGAGCCGCGATTGGCTCGGCGAACGCGTCGCTTTGCCCAATATCGAAAAGATTTTGAAAAACGTATTACTTGACCAGGATGATGTTAGCTGGGGGCCGAATAATATGTTCAAGTTCCCGCTTCACGGCGGAACGGGTGGTCTGTACGCTCCAATGGTCAATTACATTGGCGACCATTTGCACTTGAATAAAACGGCAGTAAAAATTGATAAGGATGCCCGCAAAATCTTCTTTAGCGATGGCGACATTGTAGAGTACGATTTGCTGCTTTCGACTATGCCGCTAGATTTGCTGGTTAGCCGGGTGGATAATGTGCCGCAAGCGGTGCGACAGGCTACCCGTGGTTTGCACCATTCGAGTGGTTTGATTGTCGGCGTAGGGGTGAAACGGCCTAATCTCAGTCAGAAATGCTGGCTCTATTTCCCTGAACCGACCAGTCCGTTCTACCGGGTGACTTATCTTTCCAACTATTCGCCCTTTATCGCCCCGGATAGTAACCACTTCCTATTGCTAACCGAAACCAGCTATAGCGAACACAAGCCGGAAAATAAAGCCGACATTGTTGACCGGGTGGTGCAGGGTTTGATTAATACCAAAATACTTGAACCCGCCGACCTTGACCGAATTGCTTCAACCTACCTGATTGACGTGGATTATAGCTATCCCGTTCCAACGGTAGACCGCAATGCAGCTTTGGCAACTATTCAGCCCTTTATGATGGAGCATGACATCTACAGTCGAGGTCGCTTTGGGGCGTGGGAATACGAAATCGGCAACATGGATCATTCGGTGATGCAAGGGGTCGAGTTGGTCAACCATTGGCTACACAGTGAGCCGGAAAAGACCTGGATTAATCAGGCTGGCAAAGTTTCGATGCCGGAAGCTCTCGAACCGGCTATCGCTGCCCCGGAAGCCCATTCCAACGGCGTTACCAAAAAGGTTTTCTATGCCAGCAGTGGTCACGGCCTTATCAGTGCCGGGATGCAGCCGCTCAAACTGACCCGCGATTCGCTAGGTGCGACTATTGCAAACGGTAACGGTCATAGCAGCAATGGCAAAGGGAATTATGCGGCTTCGTAAGAGTTGTTAGTTGTTAGTTATTAGAGGGAACAAAGGTTGTTGGGAAGAACAGAGTTGCTAGTTATAAACTGTGTAACTCTGTGTCCTCTCTGCTGAGAAGTTAAGTATTTAACAATAAAGCGGCCCTGTCACCTCAACAATGACAAGGTCGCTTTATTACTTGGTAATTCTTGATATGTAGGAGGGATTTCCAATCCCGATAAAGACGGATTTGGCTAAAATCGGGATTGGAAATCCCTCCTACAAGGATATTTACAATTTTCTTAGCGTTTACGTTTTCGCTGCTGCTTCCCGGCCATTGGCAAAATGCCGCCAAGTGTAACCAGCAAGGTAGATAGCAAGGCGATTAGCAAGCCGTAGCCAACCCCCGCGCTCATGGGTGGACTAATTTTCCCATTATTAGTATCGGTAATGAAAAAAGTTTGGGCTTGCCGTTTAATTTCGGGCATTACAGCATTAACATCCATCAAGCGGTAAAACAAGGCGGCAATCGTAAACAGACCAAAGACCAGCAAAATTGCTGCGCCATCGGTACGGTTTAGGAAGAAGGTTAGCAAAGCCAGCCCTAACGCCAGCGTACCGACAATTATCACCAGCCAGCCATCCCCAATCGAAGGAAGTTTGCTTAAGGCCGGATTGCCAAAAGAACTATTAATCACACTCCAGCCGTTTATCGAAAATTCCTGATTGATACGCTCATAGCGGACGCTGACCCAGGGTAGAAAAGTTGAGGCCAGCATTAACAATGCACCCAGCACCGCCAGCCCATACCGCCAATTCCGTTTTCGGGCCGATTTCAGACGAGGTTTAGCCGTAACTTGGGCCTCAGTTGGGGGATTATTAGTTAGCTGACTTGACATAACTTCTCCTTATATTCCTTTATTTATCCAGAGCTACAGCTTCTTGCAGATTTTTCGCCACAAATTTTGGCTAATAAAATAGCCTTGCTTTCGTTTTAGTTACAAAGTAAGGCTATTATAGCAAATCTGTCAAAGTTAAACAAAAAATTAACCAAAATTAACCGACCAAACTTACCGGGCAAAGAATTTTTTAAGGTTAAATTAAACTTTAGCCGCTAAATCGGTCAAAATCTGATGCGTTGTTGAATCGCCTAGTTGCTTAACGCCAGAGATTTGTTTGATATTGGCTGAACGAATCCGCCAGCTATTAGCCGTTCCATCTGACCCGGCTACCTCGTTCGCTCGGCTGATAACATAAGTTCCGGCAAAAGTTTGGCTTTGGCCGCTGGTGTCGGTAGAAATAATGACAACCGGGATATTGGCATAAAGGCTGCCCGCCGCCGCCCCAATTCGAGCCGCGCCCGCTTCGATCCGTACTTCAGCGGTTTTGGCAAAGCCGTTGCCGAAATCCTGCAAATTTTTAGGTGAATCAGGATTGCCCGCCCGCCACAAATTAAAGGCTCTTGAATAATCTTTAAGACTAACGGCGTTATAATAACTGTAAAGTAATTTAGTTGGGCTGCTGCTATCGTTTAATACAGGATTGCCCGCACCGGGTTTACA
>JBBQGP010000160.1:0-12545 GCA_038323095.1 Chloroflexia bacterium
AGTGGCCTATCCCTCGCTTTATGAAGGTTTTGGCTTGCCCGCGCTGGAAGCGATGGCGGCGGGTGCGCCTCTGGTAACTTCCAATACTTCCAGCTTGCCCGAAGTTACCGGGCCGGACGGGGAAGCGGCCTTGCTGATTGATCCGTTATCTACGGCGGCCCTGACCCATGCCATCCTGCTCATCCTCGACCAGCCCGAACTAGCCCGCCAGCTTCGGCACAACGCCCGCCACCGCGCCAAATCCTTCACCTGGCAACGCACCGCCGACCTTACCCGCCAAGTCTATGAGGAAGTAGCACAAAACGCTATTAGGTGAAGCTAGGGAATTTGGCGTGCAACATCCATTTGGTCGTGAAGAATACGTACAACCTGGACTTCATCACCTTCAATGCGGTAGATGATATAATGCCGTCCTGCGTGATAGTAGCGATACTCAATAGACAACTTGGGATGCTTGCGCCCTTTGCGAGGGTCATTTTGAATTGTTAGCAAGGCATTATCTAATAGCGCATCGTACTTTTCCATTTGGTCTTCTCTCCAGGTTCTAAGAGTGTAGGCTAAAATATCGCGATAATCGTCGTCAGCTTCTGGAGAGGTTACAAGAAGGTGTTTTTTATTGGGGGATGACATCGGGGTTGATACTTTCGCTGCTGGCTGCCAGTTCCTTTGCGTTGGCTAGAATTTGGGCATGACGCTCACGGGTGTAAGGCTTACCCTTTCCAGCATCAAGCGAACGTGCGCCCTTTGCTACCGCTTCTGTAAAAGAATCGGTGATGGGCATACTATCACGCATACGGCGCACTGCATCTCGAATAGCTTCCGCCACGTTCACGTAATAACCAGTTTCCACGAGGCTCTTTAAGTATTCCTCGTCTTTCGGAGCAAAATTGATGTGCATATTATGTCCTTTTTTAGTCCATAAACCAGAATAAAATTATACATCTCTCTAAAGTAGAAATCAAAGGACAAAACCGAAAGGGTTACTGTGTATCAAGGGTTTCGAGTTGTTTTGGTTTGTGCTTGCGAACTTTTTTCAGTTGCTTGATGCTTTCTTTGGGGGTTGGCAAATCTCCGGGCATTGCACCGCCCACTTCTTCCATAAAGTTTCGGACTTTCCGGCCTATATCCTGGTGAATTTCGGTAGCTTTGGCCTGACCGATAAGGCCATCGCGGGTTAGTTTGGCCTGGGTCTGGCTGATGCGAAAATCGTTGGCGGCTAGTTCTACGTAGCCCATATAATCGAGCGGGTCAGCTTTGGCCGGGAGTTGGCGGCGTTGGCGTAAATCTTCACGGGTTAGCCCGTTGTACAGCCCTTCGTACCCGGCATCAATGAACTGTCCGAAATTACGGGGTAGCACTCCGGCGCGGTGAGCCGCCTGCGCCAGTAGCAAATCGTTATAATCTACCCGTTCCTTAACTTCCAGCCTTTTGTCCTGCTCGAAAATAAGCCGGGTTAATTCATTCTCGCGGCTGGCCGTCGCAAAGTAGCTTTGAGCGTTGGCTATCTCTGGCTTGCGCGAATCCCCGTTTTGGGCGATAAGATAACAGGCAAACCGCGACAAGTAATAATCTTTAACCTCACGTTTTGCACCCTTACCCGCCCGTATCATCTTAATGGTGTCATTAAAATGATACGGCACAATTTGGCCGGATTGTTCGCAGCTAGTTTTG
The DNA here is from genome assembly GCA_038323095.1 of Chloroflexia bacterium. Lineage (GTDB taxonomy): Bacteria > Chloroflexota > Chloroflexia > Chloroheliales > Chloroheliaceae > L227-5C. The sequence continues at coordinate 1,672 of JBBQGP010000160.1, forward strand.
GCCTTTTTGATAACTGCCTCAAAATTTTGCCAGCTACTTTTATAGCCCACAGGGGCATCAGGTCGCGGGCCGACCAATATTCTACGCCCTCTGGGGTTTCCTGCCGAATACTTTCAAAATTGGTAAGGGGTTGCTCGCTAGTCATTGCGCTTTCCTCAAATTTTGTATGATTGTTTGGCTCAAGCTTTCTGATATTATAGCAAAATTAGCTCAAATTTGTTACACTTAGCTTGATAAAGTAGGGAAAATACTAACTCAAGGAGCAAGATTTATGGCATTACCGCTCACAGAATTAAAATGCTTCCGCCCTCACAAAATTTTCACCAACAGTTTGCAACCTTTTTAGTCCTTTACAACTTATATAGCTATACTGGTTTTGATTAAATTTGAAAGTAAAGGATTTTTAGGCCTTCATGACTATTCCAATTTCAATTCCGTTTAACCGCCCCGGCTTTGTCGGCCAGGAGCAAGCTTATATTGCCCAAGCCTTGCAAGCTGGGCATTTATCTGGCGATGGTATTTTTTCCCGGCGTTGCCACGAATTGCTCGAAACCGCACTGGGTGTTCCCAAAGCTTTACTGACGACCTCCTGCACCCACGCCCTCGAAATGTCGGCCCTGTTGCTGGATATTCAGCCGGGTGACGAAGTGATTGTACCTTCCTTTACTTTTGTATCTACAATTAATGCTTTTGTGTTGCGGGGGGCGCAGCCAGTTTTTGCCGACATCCGGCCTGATACCTTGAATTTGGACGAAAGGCAACTGGAAAAGCTTATCACGCCGCGCACCAAAGCAATTGTGCCGGTGCATTATGCCGGAGTGGGCTGCGAGATGGACACTATCACAGAACTAGGGCGCAAGTATAATATAGCGATTGTGGAAGATAATGCACACGGCTTGTTTGGCAAGTATAAAGGGCGTTATCTTGGTACGTTTGGCAGCATGGCGACCCAAAGCTTTCACGAAACCAAAAACTTTAGCTGTGGCGAGGGCGGGGCTTTGCTCATAAACGACCTTGCTTTATTCGAGCGGGCCGAGATTATACGCGAGAAAGGTACTAACCGCAGCCGCTTTTTTCGAGGGCAAATTGATAAATATAGCTGGGTAGATTTAGGTTCAAGTTATTTGCCTTCCGATATTCTGGCGGCTATTCTTTTGGCACAACTCGAACAAAAAGAGCAAATCCAGACCAAACGCAAGGCTATCTGGGAGTTCTACGATAGTAGCTTAGCAGAATGGGCTGAGACTAACCGGGTACAATTGCCCTTTGTGCCGGATTACTGCGAACAAAGCTACCATATGTTCTATATGCTGTTACCTTCGCTGGAAAAGCGGCAAGCCTTGATAAAGCACCTTAAAGAGCGGGGCATTCTTAGCGTATTTCATTATTTGCCCTTACATATCTCGGATATGGGTTTGCAGTTTGGTGGAAAAGCGGGAGATTGCCCGGTCACGGAAAATATCAGTGACCGCCTGCTACGCCTGCCCTTTTACAACGATTTGAGCCAGTCGCAACAGGAACAAGTCGTTAAAGCTATCAAAGATTTTGATTTTAGCAAGTGACAAGCCCTGAAATTTTGAGGATAACTTAATCAGCAATGACAGGCTATTTTCTCCCGCATCTTTTATCCGGGAGAAAATAGCCCTAGACCTTGCGACAGGTCATCAGGCAGCGAATTCCAAAAGGATATTGAATTTTTTGCCCTATTGCCATTTCCAGCTTCATTGCTACCTCCAAAGGGAGCTTGTTTTTGGTGCTGCGAATGTTGGAAGCCACTACTTGTTGTTGAAGGGCTTTTTCTCGCGAAAGAAACCGCTTGTTACGCTGTTTTACCAGCCAGAAGCCCGGATACATAAAAACTCCCAGGTGGGATTGCTCGACAATTTCGAAGCCAGCCGCCTTTACAATTTGAGCCAGCCCACGCCTAGAGTAACGCCGGTAGTGCAAGAGCAGTTCGTCATAAACATCATACAGCTTTGGCCCTGCCGGAACTTCCAGAACCGCCACCCCGCCCGGCTTCAAGATGCGATGCAACTGGCTCAAAGCCTGGGCATCATCTTCGATATGTTCCAGTACATTAAGGGCCACTACCGCATCAAGGCTGGCGGTAGGCAAGGGGCATTTTAGCAAATTAAATTGTAGAATGGGCAAATCCGGGATTTTCGCGGTCAGAGCTTCGAGCGGGCCACGTACATAATCCGAACCAATCACCAATGCCTGTGGAAACTGTTCGCGGATAACCTGGAGCATAAAGCCGGAAGAACAACCTACTTCCAGAATGGCCGGGTTTGGCGTTACTACGTGGCGGAGCAATTGCTCTATAGCGTGTTGCCGTGAAGCCCGGTCTATGAAATGGTCAGACTCGGCGTGTTCCTCGTGAAAACTGGTCAAGCCGTCCGACCAGCCCGATGAGCCTGTTTCGTAAGCCAGCAGAGGTAATTTTTCAGAGCCTACCTCAAACCCTTCTCCGACCCAGATTGGCAGTTCCGTTCTTCCCGGTAGAGCAGGCCAATTGTAATTTTGTTCCCGAATTTTTATGTTCATAAAATTTAGTCGTCTAACCTTGTTAATCCAATAACGCGAAACAGTAATTGATTTTACGGAACTTTTGTAACAGGCACGTCTTTAGCTTCTACCTGATTTGCTTCGGAAAAGCTGTAGCTGGTGGTTTTTTGAGTTTTGCCAAAGCGCACCCGCAAAATATCCAGCCCGTTACGAATATTGCCGCTCAAAAGCACCAGACGGCTATCTCCGTCATCACGCCAGCGAATCGGGATTTGTTCAATGCGATAGCCCGCTTTTTGAGCCAGATACAAAATCTCAACATCAAACATATAGCCGTCAATTTGCTGACGACGAAACAAATTTTGGGCGACACTGCGCTGAAAAAACTTGAAACCGCACTGGGTATCTATAATATCGGGCAAACCGACCAGCGTATGCATAAAAATGGCAAAAGCTTTTGAACCAATCCGACGATAAAAAGGCTGCGACTGCTCAATCCGGGATTGCTTGAGGCCACGCGAACCGATTACCACTTCACAGCCAGATTGCAAATGCGGCAAGAATTTATCAAACTCGGTAATCGGGGTCTTGTTGTCGGCATCCGAAAAGCCAACAATATCGCCTTGAGCCAGTTCTACCGCCTTCCGAATACCGTAACCTTTACCGCGCCGCTCTTCGCTGCCGATAACTTTTAGGGTAGGGTCGGTTTGAGCCAGCTCCGCCACCAGTTCGCGAGTGCCATCGTTACCGTCGGCGGAAACAATTATTTCGTAGCTAAAACCGCGTTCCTCAAAATAGGTTTTGGCCTCCCCAACTGTTTGGGCAATTCGTTTAACCTCGTTGTAGGCCGGTAAAATAAGTGTGATTAAAGGCATATTCTTCTAGTCTCTCCCCTCAAATTTATTGCTTATAACTTCTTAACTGGCTGTACGCTTGCTGGCCTCCAAACCTTTTTGGATTAACTCGGTCAAGGCCAGATTATCCGGGCCATAGACTTTCAAAAAAGTATTGAGCTTGTCGTACATGGTCGCACCACTGCTATCGGGCTGTTGAATTGCACAAATTTTATAGAAACAACCAGCTTTAGCCTCTGGCCCAGCCCGCTCCACCAAATGCCGGGTGTCCGTCCCGTCTATAATCAAAGTCCAGAGCCGCCCTTTGGATCGAAAAGCTGGCACAAAATAATTGTCAGGGTACGGCCCATACGCCCCAATCAGTGCCGTAACATCCTTTGGTTTGTTACGCAGATAATAGGCACTGTAAGAGCCAAACCATTCTGCCGAACCCGAATTGGGCGAAGCACTTGCAAAGGTAAGCACTACATCGCCGGGCTGCAAATCGGCTAACATAAAGCTGTATGCCCCGCGTACATCTACATCTATCGAAAGCCTGCTGAAATTTTTGGGATTGGAATAATAAAGTTGAAGAGCCGGAACGGTCAGAGCCAGCAGTATTAGTAAAGCCGCCGCCAGTAGCCCGGCCTCAAGCCGGACTTTCGGGAAGTTTTTCAGGCTCAGGCGGGCAGCAATTATTCTCACCAGATAAACCCCGCCCGCCGCCGCCATCATCAGATAAAGCGGCACAAGGAAAATCAAATAGCGTTCCGAAACTAACAGGGCATTCCCGCCTTTGGTAACGGCAATCGCCAGAAAAGGTATTCCCATCCACAGCGACCAGAGCAGAGCCGCCGCCGGATATTCCCGAATTGACCAGACCAAACCCGCGATACTCAAAATTATCATTGCTACAAAGGCAGGCCCCCAGCCCAAACCCAGCCGCGACAAGGTATCGGCAACACTATCTAGCGTAAAAGGGGCGGCTTGCGAAGATAGCGAAACACCCTGTCCACTTCTCAGCCAGCCAATTACAACCGCTATGCCGGGCATATAACCAGCCAGAATAACCAGCAAACCAAGCCCAAAATACTTCCAGCGTAAGCCCGCCAACTCAAAAATTTGCTTGCGCGGTTGCCTGGTTCGCAACTGCCAGAAGGGGCTGAACGCCGAATAAAGCCCGGCATAGCCGCCGCAAGCTGCAAAGGTAAACAGGGCATCGTGATGGGTATAGAGGTTGAAAAGCGTAAAAAGGCAAAACCCCAGCCAGACAGCTACCCGGTGGGGCGAACGAATTGCCAGCACAATACAAACCGCCATACCAGTGGAAAAGAAAACAAAGGCCGAATAAGGCCGCCATTCCTGACTGTACTCCACCAGAATCGGGCAAATCGCCGCCAGTGCTGCCGTTACCAGCCCCACTTGCCTACTGAACAAAGTTTTACCCAGAAAATAGCAAGCGATAATTGTACCAATTCCAAAAAAAACCGATGGCAAGCGTAAATAAGCTTCAGAGTGCCAGGGAGTGACCGCGACTTGAAGTTGAGCCAGATAATAAAAAAAGGGAGCCTGGTTATAGCCGTAATCGGGGATAAGCCGTTCAATCGGGTAGGTGGCCCAATAAAAATGCCCGGCTTCATCCAGCCAAAACCCCGCTCCATTCAGCCGGAAAAAGCGCAAAAACGCCCCAACCAGCACCACTAAAACTAATAGCCATTGCAAAAAGTCGAGCCTATCCCATATTTTGGGGGCGGCTTGCTCTTTAACCAAACTGGCAGTTTTATTATCAGTATCAGAAACCATCAAGTCCTGTTCCCTCTATGCTGAAAAAAGAAAAATCCAGTGTGGAGCAATATCCTGCAAATTTAATATTCGGCCAACAAAGAGGGCTGGCTCAGGCTAAACCCGGCTTTTTGCCCATCATCATAAAACATTTTGACCGTTTCATACGAATAATCGTACAAATCCTTGCCGAGTAAGGGTAATTTCTTGAGCAAATCGTTGGTAACAGTAATAACCTGACAGCCTACCGCTTCGGCATGAAAAAGGTTGAGCAACTCGCGGGGGCTGGCCCAAATTAGCTCCAAATGCGGATAATCCTTCAGGATTTCAACCGCTTCGGCCATAATCGGCATCGGGTCACGCCCGGTATCAGCCACCCGTCCGGCAAAAACCGAAACATAACCACCCGGCCCAGCCGCCATCGCTTCGGCTACATCCCGCACCTGCGCCAAATTCATCAGGGCGGTAGCGTTTAGCTTGACCCCGGCCTGAGACAAACGCCGTAGCAGTGAATAAGAAACTTCCCGCCGGGTATTCATCACCGGGATTTTTACGTTTACCTGTTCGCCCCACGAAGCGATTTCCAGAGCTTCCCGCTCCATTTCGGCGAAATCATCCGAAAAAACTTCAAAAGAAAGCGGGCGGTCAGGAATGGCCGCTACCACTTTATGGGCAAAATCGCGGTAATCGCGGATACCGGCTTTGTACATCAAAGTCGGATTAGTAGTAAAACCCTTGATATGCGGCTGGGCGTACATTTCCAGCATCCCGGTCAGGTCTGCACCATCGGCAAAGATTTTGATTTTCAAATTGGCTAAATCGGTCATTTTTACTTCCATTTTAATCCAACACCTTTTCCCCAAGCAATTGCTCAATTACACGAGCCGCTTCGCTCAGACTGGCTACCCGGTAATCCGGCGTAGCTTTTTCAACTTCATCATATTTTTGGTCAATCAAAAAAGTAGTACAATTCGCGGCTCGTCCTGCCGCGACATCTTTCCAACGGTCTCCAATCAGGAAACTGCTGGCCGGGTCAACTTGCCATTCGCGGGCTGCTTCCAAAATCAGGCCGGGCAGGGGCTTACGACAGGCGCATTCGTCCCGGTCATCGTGGTAACAGGTGTAAATCTGGTCGAGTGGCAAATTTTGCCCTAAATAAGCGTTAATTTCTTCGATTTTTTCCCGACTTTGTTTGCCCCGCGCCACATCCGGCTGATTGGTCACGACCAGCAAAGCCAAATCCAGAGCTTTTAGCCGGGTCAGCACTTCCGCCGCTCCTGGCGTTATAACCAAATCGGCCAGCGAATCGGGCGGGTAAGGCTTGCCCTGCCGCACAATCGCTAAATTCAGCACGCCGTCCCGGTCTAAAAAGATTGCCCGCTTTGGCACTACCGCGCCACCGATTCCCACTTGGTATCGTTGGCTTTCAAGTCAGGGTGTGACACAATTAAATGCCAGACTACCGCCTGAAATGCCTCGCTATGGGGCGTGATGTTTTCGGGATTTACCACCGGGATAAGGACGCAAGCGTCCGCTACCTGTGCGGTATAGCCACCGTCCCGCCCGACTATCCCAACCACTTTTGAGCCAACTTGCTTGGCATATTGCAAAGCCATCACCAGATTAGGGCTGACGTTTTTTTCGAGGCTGCCGCCACCTACCGAAAAGACCAGAATACTATCCGTCGGGCGCAAACGACTGACTTTCAGCCAGGCTTCAAATACGGTGGCCCAGCCTTCATCATTGGTGCGGGCGGTTAGCTCCGAAACGTTGTCGGTTGGGGCGTAAGCTTCGAGGCCCACCAGTTTACGGAAATCGTTGACGGCGTGTGAAGCGTTGGCGGCACTCCCGCCCACCCCCAAAATAAACAGGCGACCTTGATTAGCTTTGGTTTCGGCCAAAATCTTTACTACTTTTTCAATAGCCTCGCTGTCCAGCCGTTCGATTACCTGCATAGACTCGGCTAAAAACTGCCGGGAAAAGTTCATTTTATCTCTCCTGCTCGGCCCGACCACTGAAAAAGCTCTGGGCTTCTTCCAATCCGGCGGGCGAACCAATTTCATAAAAGCGTTGGGTTACTTCATAGCCCGACATCCGGCCTTGCTGCACCAGTTTGTGATACAAATCGGCCAAATCAAACGGTGGCGGGCCAGCTTGTTCAAAAGCGGCGGCTTCCAGAATAGCCGCGCCATAATCTATAAATTTCATTTCAGGTCGAAGTTGCCATTTGTTGTATTCGAGCAATTGTCCATCAACAAATATAACGTTGCTGGTATCCCATTTGTTGTGATTGCCAAAAACAGTCATCAAACCAGGTTTGTCCGACTTTTGCTCATCATAATAACCGGCAACCGCCCGGTAATCGAAATCCAGATAGCTATCCCCATATAATACCCAAAAAGTTGAGCCAAGCAAGGGCAAAGCCTGCACCAAAGCCCCGCCCGTTCCTAGCTGGCGCGGCCCGTCATAGCTATACTTTACTTCCAAATTCCAGGCTGAACCGTCGCCGACCACCGCCTCGATTTGTTCGCCCAAATACCCGACGCACAGCACAATCCGGCGCAACCCGCGCTCTTGCAAAAGCCGGAGTTGCCAGTCAATAAAAGGTAGCCCGGCTACTTCGACCAGCGACTTGGGGATTTTCTCGGTGATGGGGCGCAACCGGGTTGCCAGCCCGCCCGCCAGAATTGCAGCAGTTTCTATCATAAGTTAATCAAGAACTATAACCAGACTAATGCAGGAGGGATTTCCAATCCCGATTTAGCAGACCCGTTTTTATCGGGATTGGAAATCCCTCTTGCAAATCAGGAAATTAAAGTTTTAGTACCCTCGAAATCGAACTGGAAGCGCACTTCTTTTAGTCCAGCCTGGATTAAAGCATGGCGCAAGCGAACCTTGTCTTCGGCGTAAAACATCAAAAAGCCGCCACCACCCGCGCCAATCAGCTTGCCGCCAATCGCACCGTTCTGGCGGGCCAATTCGTACCATTCGTCAATCTGGCCGTTGCTCATCCCGCCCGAACGTTGCCGCTTCCATTGCCAATGGGTATTCATTAGCTCGGCAAACTGGGTCAAATTGCCTTCTTCTAAGGCTTCCTTGCTTTGCCAGCCCAATTCCTTGACGAAATGCAAATTTTCGACCATTGACTGGTCACGCTGCTTGCTGCGCTCGTCCTGGTCTTTTAAAATACTGGAAGCCGAGCGAGAATAGCCCGTAAAAAATAATAGCAAATTATCTTCCAGATTATAAAGCGTTTCGGTGGAAAGTTTTAGCGGGGTCGCCTCAACCTGGTCATTGGGCAAAAACTGGAAGCAAGTCAGGCCACCAAAAGCGGCAATGTACTGGTCTTGCTTGCCCACCGATTCTTTAAGAATATCAAGCTCGATATGGCAGGCTTGTTCGGCCAGTTCGCGGGGATGAATCAAATTCTTGCGGTAGGTATGCAAAGCCTTGAGCAAAGCGGTGGTAAAGCTGCCAGAACTACCCAGACCTGTGCCGGAAGGAATATCGGCCATACTGGTAATTTCCAGATTGGTTTCCCGAATATCGAGTAAGCGCAAGGATTCGCGTAGCAAGGGATGCTGGATTTCGTCCAGACCGCCCACTCGTTCCAGCTTGGAATATTTGATAATCAGCTCATTGATAAAAGTTTCGTGAACGGTAATATAGACGTATTTGTTAATTGCTCCAGCAATCAAAAAGCCGCTATGCTTGCGGTAGTAAGAAGGTAAATCCGTTCCGCCCCCGCCCAAAGAAATCCGCAAAGGACTGCGTACTATAATCATTGCGTCATATCCCTATTCTGGTCATAGATAGACTGGATAATCTCAAGAGCAGCCAGCGCATCGTCCAGATTGCCTTCGGGCGGCTGGCCGCTTTCGATACATTTTACAAAATAATCCAGCTCCGCCGCCCAGCTTTTATCCTCGAAAGGCCATTGCCAGGAGCTAATCATAGGCGGGCCGAGTTCGGGCAGTAGCTGGTAATGGGTTAAACCTTCCAGTCCGTAGCTCCCGCCCAATCCCTGAATTTCCAGTTTGCCTTCTCGCCCGAAAATCTCGAAGCTGAAAATGTTGCGGGTTTCGCTGCAACTGACGTGTAGCCAGGCCACCTGCTGTTTAGCGGTTTTGAGCATCAAAAAGCCGTTATCTTCTACCGGCATATTCCAATAGTAAGTCCCGACATGCCCCGATACTGCCGGAAATTCGCCCGCAAACCAGCGCGACAAATCTATTAAATGTACCCCCTGGTCGAGCAATTCGCCCCCTCCAGCAATTTCGGGTATGGCCCGCCATTCCTTCTCGTAGCCCAGCCGCCCGCCATGCCCGTAGCGTCCCCGGATGTACATCAGCTCGCCCAGCACGCCGCTTTCCCAAATTTCGCGGGCCTTGAGCAAGGCCGGGTGAAAGCGATGGTTAAAGCCGACCTTGACTAATCCTTTGCTATGGCGCGAGGCTTCCACCAGAGGGCGAATTTCGGCGGCGTTGCGGGCGGCGGGCTTTTCGACCAATACATGCCGCTCAAGTTCTATCGCCGCTTGAGTTACCGGGGTCAGGATATTATTGGTAGTTGCCACAATCACCAAATCCACGCCGGGTAATTCGACGGCTTGCCGCCAATCGCCAAACGCCTGACAATCGCCAAAATTTTGGGCCAAATTTTCAGCCCGCTTTTGGTCAATATCGGCTACCGCCAGCAGGCGATGCTTTGCCCCCAAAATTTTGGCGCGTTTCTGGCCGATTAAGCCCGCTCCTACAATTACAACGTTCATTCGTCGCTAACTAATCCTTTTCTGTCCAGCCCCGGTCTTGTGGCACAATCCGCCGCAGGGTATATACATCGCTTGGCTGAATTTTTTGAAGCATTTCGGGCTGGCCCATTTCGGCCCATTTATCCCAAACCGCGCTGAGTAATCGCCCGCTCAGGCCGTCACTTTCCGCCGAAGCCAGAAACACCGCCAAATCCGCCCCTACCCCTAAAGGCGCACCGCCCGAATCGCGTTGCTGGAGCGAACGGCGGTAAAATTCCGGCCCAGTTCGCTCTGGCCCAGCCTCAAGTACCTGGTCGAGCAAGCGGGTATTAAGTGCGCCGGGAGCAATCGCATTTACATCAATCTTAAATTCGATTAATTCCTGAGCAAAAGTTTCGGTCAAGCGTACAATCGCCGCTTTGGAGGCAGCATAGGCACTAAAACGGGGCAAAGGCGCGGTAGCTCCTCCCCCCGAAAGATTGATAATTTTGCCATATTTCTGGCTTTTCATCACGGGAATAACCGCCCGCGTCAGGTAAACTGTGCCAAAAAGGTTAATATTGAGCGCGTCGCACCATTCCTGCCAATCAATTTCCTCAATTGGCCCAATCGGGCCGTACACTCCAGCATTATTGACCAGCACATCTATCCGCCCAAACTCACGCAAGGCCAGAGCTATCAGAGTTTCCACCTGTTCGGGTTTGGAAATATCGGTAGCTTGCCAATATATGGGCTGGCTACTGTTCAAACTTTGGGCAACTTCGGCTAATGGTTCGGCCTCCCGCGCCGCCAACACCAAACTTGCCCCTTCTGCCGCAAAAGCTTTGGCAAGCTCCTGACCCAGCCCCCGGTTTGCCCCGGTAATAATTGCTACCCGATTTTTTAATTTCATAATTTTTTGATTATATATAGTTTCAAGTTTCAAGTTTCAATTCAATGTGTGCCATCTTAGCCTATGGTTGAAACCACAGTCTAAAAAGACGAAAGTACGCTGAAGCGCACTC
>JBBQGP010000161.1:0-12531 GCA_038323095.1 Chloroflexia bacterium
GGAAGTTTTGAGCAATGGCTTGCAACAGGCTTTGCGGGAACAGGGCCATTGCGTCGAAATAGTTCAAATGCCCTTCAAGTGGTATCCGCTTGCTAACTTGGAACGGCAGGCTTTAGCCTGGCGCACGCTGGATTTGGAGCAGGTGAACGGGCGCAAGGTAGATTTGGTGATTTGTACCAAGTTCCCGACCTGGCTAGTACGCCATCCCCGCAAAATAGTTTGGTTGGTACACCAACACCGGCAGGCTTACGACTGGTACGGCACACCCTTAAGCGATTTCAGCCTGAACGAAACTGACCGCCGCGCTCGTCGTTTAATTGTCGAAGCGGATGGGCTAGGGTTGGGCGAAGCTTCGGCGATTTATACGATTTCCAAAAACGTTGCCAATCGTTTGCACTATTATAATAATTTAAAAGGCGTGCCACTCTATCCACCTACTGCCCATAACCTTTTTTATAATAGTGATTATGGCGATTATATTTTTTACATTGGGCGGCTGGACAATGCTAAACGGCTGGATATTTTACTGGACGCACTCAAGCAAACCAGAACCAAAGTGCGGGTGATTATCGCCGGAAGCGGCAACGAAGGCGAACAGCTCAAAAGCAAGGCTGTCGCTTTGGGCCTAGCCAGCCGGGTAGAATTTTCAGGCCGAATTAGCGACAACGAAGCGATAAAACTTTATGCCGGAGCATTAGCAGTATTCTACGCCCCCAAAGATGAAGATTACGGCTATGTCACGGTAGAAGCGATGAAAAGCCAAAAAGCGGTTTTGACCGCGCCGGATAGCGGTGGTGTACTGGAATTTGTGCGCAATAACGAAAACGGCTTTATCTGCGAAAATCCTGCCGAATTTGCCGCCGTAATAGACAAACTTTACCAGAACCGGGAGTTAGCCGAGCGTTTGGGCAAACAAGGCTTTGAAGATATAAAAATTATCCCTGATTGGCCGGAAGTGGCGAAGATGTTAGTGGCGAGTTAGAAGGGTTGTCGGTTGTCGGTTGTCGGTTGTCGGGGGGGACAGGAGTTGTTAGAGAAGAAGTTGTTAGAGGGAACAGAGTTTCTAGTTTTTATAAATAATCAGATAATGATTTAGAATTGTTCGATTGGTGCTAATCTGGCCCTGAAATGAATTTCGGGCTAAGATACCGCAAGTTGGTTCAAACCAACTCAGAATTTAGCTCAAGCGAGGTTGGGCAAAAGTCAACTGGCGGAGCAGCATCCTACAGGAGAAGTGGTATTCCTTGTAGGATATAGCTCCGTCAATAGATTTTTTGGGATAAACTCTAATTAAAATAGAGACACAGGCTCTTACAGTTGGTTTTAACCAACTTCACATTCCTTAGCCCGAAATTCATTTCAGGGCGATTGTATGCCAAACGTTTTTCCTAAATCATCATCTGATTATCTATAGTCTCTTATTTTTTGTTACTTGTTACTTGTTACTTTCTTCCGACTTGTCCCTTGTGTCCTCTGTGGTGAAAATTTAAGGGAGAAAAAGATTGCTGCGAGATATGGAACGCTTGTTGGCCCAGATTAAGGAATTGCAGGCGGTGATACGGGACGGAGTGCTGGCTCAGGTTGAGCAGCAATCTTTGGAAGAGCTTTCGGCGGCAGACGATGCCCATCCCGGCGATACCATTTTTGCAATTGACCGGGTGAGCGAAGAACTTTTAGTGGAATTTTTCGAGCGAGAAGTCGCGCCCGAACGCCCGATGTTGCTGATTGCTGAAGGTTTGCCCGATATTGGCCTGGGTGAAGGCAAATTGACCCTGCCGCGTGGCTTGCCCGAAGAAAAGGCCGAAATTCGGGTTATCGTTGACCCGATAGATGGCACTCGCGGGATTATGTACCAGAAGCGCAGCGCATGGGTACTAACCGGGGTTGCCCCCAACAACGGGCCGGATACCCGCCTGTCTGATATTGAATTTGCAGTACAAACCGAAATTGCGCCACTAAAACAAACTCTGTCAGATATATTATGGGCCATCAGGGGACAAGGTATGCAAGTCGAGCGGTTTAACCAATTAACGCGGGAAAGCACCCCAATTCGCCTCAAGCCGAGCGGTGCGACCACTATCCAGCACGGTTTTGCCCAATTAGCCCGCTTTTTTCCGGGTGTGCGGCAAGAACTGGCCGCTATTGACGAAGAAATTGTAATGGCGGTACTTGGCCCGGTCAAAGCGGGTAAAACGCATTGCTTTGAAGACCAGTATATTTGCAGTGGCGGCCAGCTTTACGAACTTATCGCCGGGCATGACCGTTTTACCGCCGACATTCGCCCCTTGATGGAAGTTTATCTGGCGAGGCAGGGGTTAGCTTTAGGGATTTGCTGCCACCCCTACGACCTTGCCACCGAGCTAATCGCCCGCGAAGCCGGAGTAATCGTCACCGACGAGCGCGGCCAGCAACTTAACCCGCGCCTGGATTTGGAAACCGATTGTGCCTGGGTCGGTTATGCCAACTCTGCCATTCGCCAGCAAATCGAACCCGTCCTGCAAGCCGCTCTCCAAAAACGCGGCCTGATTTAACCCGCCGTCGGGTTCTCCTTGTAAAAGCTAATCACCTGCTGGATAATTTCTTCAAGCCCAACTTTAGGGGAGTAGCCCGTGAGGTTGTGAATTTTTTCAATACTAGGCACACGGCTGCGAATATCTTCAAAGCCCTCGACGTAAGCCTGATTGTAGGGAATATAGTTGATAACCGACTGGCTGCCAGTTAATTCAATTACCAGCTTTGCCAGATTTTCAATCGTAATTTCGCGGGGATTGCCAATATTGTAAACTTGTCCGGCAGTATCGGCGTGATGCATCAAATCAATCATGCCGCCCACCGCATCGCCCACATAAGTAAAAGAGCGCACCATCTTGCCATCCTCGTAAACTGTGAGCGGTTCGCCATTCATCGCCTGTTTCACAAAGCGCGGAATTACCATACCGTATCGCCCACTCTGGCGCGGCCCGACCGTATTAAACAGGCGCACGATTACCGTCGGCAATTTGCGTTCTCGCCAGTAGGCCAGAGCCAAAAATTCGTCCAGCATCTTGGAACAGGCATAGCTCCAGCGTCCTTTAAAGGTCGGGCCAAGCGTCAAATCGTCGGTTTCGGTGAAAGGCACTTTGGTGCTTTTGCCGTAAACTTCCGAAGTCGAGGTAATTAGCACCTTTTTACTTTTCTTGCTGGCCCATTTCAGCACAAGTTCCGTCCCTTTGGTGATGTTCTCGATAGTGTTGACCGGCGAATCTACCACCAGTTGCACCCCAACGGTTGCGGCAAGGTGATAAACATTGTCGCAAGTATCTATTAGTTCGGCCAGTACCGGCTCGTGCATAACGGTATCAAGTTCGTAGTGAAAACGCGGGTGTCCTTTAAGATGGCGCACGTTTTGAATTGAGCCGGTTGAGAGGTCGTCAATAATATAAACTTCGTGGCCGAGTTCGATTAACCTGTCGGCCAAATGCGAGCCGATAAAACCTGCGCCGCCGGTAATGAGCGATTTAACCATTTGAAAAATTCCCCCTTGCTACTTAACAATAGCTAGTTATTGATTGTTAGTCGTCGGTTGCGATAACGTTTGGTCGTCGGTTGCGGATTGGCCCTGTTCCGGCACATCCACCCAGCAAGCAATCTCGATTAAATGATTGTCGGGGTCGAAAAAACGGGCAGTCCGCTGACCCCAGGGTTCAGTCTTGGGTTCGTGGACAACCGTCGCGCCACTTTCCTTTATAGTTGCAAAAAGCGCGTCCACATTTTCCACCGCAAAAGCTACGTCTGTTGAAGGAAATCGGCGCAATCCCGCCCAAGCTTCCGCAGCTTCGCCCGCTTGCAATTCGCCAAAAACGGCTGCTTGCGCCCCCGAATTAAGCCACAGCGAAAACCCGTTAAATTCAACATACTGAGGATAATTATCCATATTATAAACTTCTACCCCCAGCGCATCCCGGTAAAAACTCAACGCTTTTTCCATCTCGGTGACAATCAAGGCCACCCCATCAAATCTTGCCGCCATCCTTTACTCCTTTTGCCTCGCGCTAGAAACACTTTATAAATTTAGGAAAACTGTCTGGCGTTCAATCGCCCTAAAATGAATTTCGGGCTAAGATACCATAATTTTGGTTGAAACCAACTGCTAAAATCTGGCCTTTTGCTCGACTAGAACTTATCTTAATCGCTGGTATTCAGAAATCTATTGACAGAGCAATATCCTACAGGGGACAGAGGGTTTTTGTAGAATGCTGCTCTGCCAGTTGATTTTACCCGAACCTCTATTGGCAGAGCAACGTCCTACAAAAAACCTCCTGCTTCCGACTTTATACTTCCGACTTGCTCACTCAATCCTCAGTTCTCAACACTAAAAAGCGTCCTCAGCACTAAAATACCGCACTTCTTGCCCTTCGATTAGTTCACGGAAAAAGAAAGTTTTGGGCGGTCTGATTTGCTCGACGGCCTGACTAAGCGGCGAAGTAATGTACAACCTTTCGCGGGCGCGGGTCAAAGCCACGTAAAGGACAAACCGTTCTTCTTCCAGCGAGCGAGCTTTTTCCAGTTCCTTGTACACTTCGTAATCCATCCCACGTTTGATTTCAGCCTCAACTGTATCATAATAGTTTAGCAAGGCAAAGCCACCCTTGAACAAAGCTTCCCGATTCGGCTGATAGACAAAAAGTGGCACGGGCTGGCCGGGACGGTTAAGCGAGAACCTGAAGGGCTTTTGGCGGGCGACAAACACAACATCGAATTCCAGCCCTTTAGATTGATGCACCGTCATAATCTGCACCACGTTCGCGGGCGGGCCTTCTTCTGGCTCAAGCGCGGCTTCCTGCTCCGGCAAATCGCTTTCCAGCCAGAGCGTGAAATATTGGGCTAGTTCAGGCAAGCCCGCCCCCGGTTCAGCCTGCTCAAAAGCTTCCGCCATTGCATGTAACTTGCGGCAATTTGCTTCCGCCTGGATAGAGTTGTTAATTGTTAGTTGTTGGTTGTTAGAAAGGTTGTCGGGGGAAATAGAGTTGTTAGAAGGAACAGAGTTGCGAGTTGCGAGTTGCGAGTTGCGAGTTAATTCTGAATTGTTACTTGTTACTTGATACTTGTTACTTTCTTCTGACTTTATACTTCCGGCTTCCGACTTGTTTTCTATCGCCCATAGAACCAGGTCGGAGCAGGAGCGGGTTTTCATTTCGGCGCGGCCTTCGTTTAGCATATCAATTAATTCTTGAAGTTTTTCGGTTTCGCGGGAAGGGGCAATTGTTTGCAAGTAAAGTTCTGCCCCCTTTTCAAAAATCGGGTCTTGGTCAGGCTGGTAGCTTTCGTCTTTGCGGGCGAGTTCGGCCAGACGTTGCAAAAGCCTTTGGGACAAGCGAAAGCGGGGCGCGGTAGCCAGTCGGTAAAAGGCTTGCCCATCACGGGAATTGCAGAGCAAACGCAGTACCGCAATTAAATACAAAACTTCTTGCTGGTCGTAGAAACCACCGCCGCCAATAGTAATATATTGGATATCGGCTTCCCGCAAGGCATCCTCATAAGACTGGCTGCCGCTTCGGACGCTACGCAGCAAAATAGCAATAGATTTCTGGTCGCCGCCCGGTTGTTGCCGGATTTTGGCGATTTCCGCCGCAATAAACCGAGCTTCCGCCGCCTCACCGTCTTCTTTGGGGACAGCATCAGCAGAACGAGCCAGCGTCACACAGGGCGAATTTTCCGGCAAAACCTGGTGAGCCAGCAACGCCAGTTCCTCCGCCCCAACTTTGCCGCCCTCCCCAATTAAAGGCAAAAGGGCAGTCGCGGCAATATCCAAAATCGGCTGGTAAGAACGATAATTTCGGGTCAGGGCCAGAGCGCGGCTTTGAAGCAGGGCTGCATCTTCAAAATTTTCAGGTCGAGCGTTGCGCCAGCCATAAATAGATTGTTTTCTATCGCCGACGATTGTAATATTATCCAGCTTCGGCGAAAGCAAACGCAAAAACTCTAGCTGCGAAAGGCTCGTATCCTGAAATTCGTCCACCAGAATATGTACAAAACGTTGCTGGTAATAATCGCGTAGAATCTGATTTTCTTTGAGGGCGAAATAAGCGCGGTAAATCAATTCGGGAAAATCAAGTTTCTTTTTTTCAAGCAAACGGGCGCGGTAAGCAGCGTACACCTGAGCGGTAAAGCGCATTGCGTCCACCCGAAAAACTTCGGCCACACCTGCGGGGTTGGCTGGAATAGAAATTAGCAAATCTTCGGGCGATTGATAAGCATCGCGCAAACTTTCGATAGCGGCAAAAACGGCAGGGGCTAAATGCGAATCGCCAAAATCCAGATGCGGATAGCGGCGGGCCAAACCTGGCTCGTTCAAAATCTCGGCGTATAGCTGGGTTTGTAATAATTGTTTGTCCAGCTCGTCCAAAATTGCGCCAGCAACTTCAGTTTCGTTTTGCCGGGCAGATTCATGCAAAAGGCGGGCGGCGAAACCATGAAAAGTGCTAATCTGAGGTTTAGCGTCGGGCGGCAGCAAAGCTTTAACCCGCTCCTGCATTTCGAGCGCGGCTTTTTCGGTAAAAGTCAGAGCCAGCACTCGATGGGTTGGCACATTTCGTCCGGCAGTCAGGGCCAAAAAGCGGTAAGCCAGCGTTTTGGTTTTGCCAGTACCCGGCCCGGCGATAATCCGCAAAGTTTGCTCCGGCCCACTCAGGGCGGCTTCCTGCTGCTCCGAGTTTAATTCGCGACTCAGCAAAGCGGCGATATGCGGCAGAAGGCTCATTCTTCCTCCTCCTCAAGAACTTCGCCCGGCCCTTCACAGGCAAAAGAAAAGGGACAGCGTTCGCACTCCCGCAAACCATTAGCCGGATTTGGTGGAAAATTGCCGTTACTCTGGTTAATTTCATCCAGCAAAGCGATTAGTTCGCCGCGCACCCGCTCCATATCGCCTTCATATAAGTAGGTGCGGCGGCTTTTGCCCTGCTCGGCGGGCGGCACCGGACCGGGCCGGACTTCAACCCGAATAATTCGCACCCCTTTATTAGCCCGCAATTGGTAATGCGAAAGGGCGCGGGGCGGTTGCCCGGAGAATTGCAGCCAGTAAAAATAATAAAGAGGCAACTGGTAATCGCTAGGTCGCCACTTGGGACTCTCGCTCAAGTTCAAAAACTGTTTGATAATCGCATTCTGGCTTTCGTTTTTGCGCCCGGTTTTGTAATCTATAATTTCGGCATCATCGCCAAACAAATCTATGCGGTCAATCCGTCCGGCAAGCTGGTATGGCCCAATCCTGAAATTTTCCTGCATCGCTGCTTCATACAAGGTGGAGTTCGGCGCAATCTTGCGCCCGTATTCCAGTTCCAAATATTCCTGCATAATCCGGCGGGCCTGTTCACGCAAAGCTTCGGCTTGAGCTACCGGGCCAAGTTGGGCAGCAAATTCAGGCCAGCCCGCCGCTTCCACTTCCCAAAAACGAGCCAAAGCTGCTTCGGCTTCAGGTCGCGTCTTTAGCATAAAAGCCCATTCGTGCATTTTTTCGAGCAAGTGATGCAAATAGCGGCCAAAAGCCGCCGCCGGACGGTCAGGGGTGGAAAGATGTAGTAAACGGCTGTAATAAAACTGGCGCGGACACCGCAGGTAAAGATTGATGGTGGATGCGCTAAAGCGAAAACCGGGGTTTTCAGTTAAAATAAGATTGTTCCTGGCACTACTAAACTGTTGTTGAACTTGCTTCATCGTTTATCCCTTTTTTGCTACATTTCGTATTATACTAATTTGTAAAGAAAAGAGCTATATGTCTGATTTATCAAAACTATTAAAATTCTTTCTCCTGCTGCTAGTCGGGCTGCTTTCAGCCTGCACCGAAAATACCCCAACCACAAACAATAGCCAGCCCTCATCCGTCACTGCCCAACCTTCGGTATCAGTAAGCAATATTCAAGTTTCACCAACAACCCCTCTTTCCTCACCGACAACCAACAATCAACAACCGACAACTCTTCCCGCACCGACAACTGACAACCGACAACCGACAACCAGCAACCAAATTCTCGCTGCCTTGAAAAACTTTAACGACAACACCAAAAGTTACAGCTTTACAGTAAAACAATCTGCTCAAATAAAAAATGGAGCTGCTACCACCCGAATTGAAGCTAACGGTAACGGAAAGTTCGCCACCGCCAGCCTTTATCAAAAGCTGACCTTAAATCTGGAAGGGCAGACCCAGACGCTTGAGAATTACCTGAATGGGCCAAATGTTTATCAAAAGTTGGCTGCGTTGGCAATCTGGCGCAAGCTCGATTTACCCGCCTCGACCAATCTTCCGGCTACTTTGCCCAACAACGCTGGCAATTTTCAGGTGCAAACTAATTCAGGCGCGGGCCAAACCCAACTAAGCTACACTTTTCCTGTCGCCACCCTTTTCGCCCAAAAAGTCACTAACGGCCCGGAACTGCTCGGCGTGCTAAGTGCTACCGAGATTTTCCGGCCTTTTCTTGCCAATCCCGACCCCAACGCTCAGGCCGAAGTGAAACTGCTAGTCAACGATTCTGCCAATCAAATTATTCGCCGCGAAATAAACTTTACCCTGACCAACGCCGGTTCTACCCTAACTTACGCTGCCACCTACGATTTTTCGGCTTTTAACGCCGCCAATGTTACCCTTACCCCCCCGCCGGGACTACCAAAATAGGGAGAAAGGAACTTGTAGGAGAAGGTTCTGCCCTTCGATTTTCGGGCAACCAGTCAACTGACGGAGCAGCATCCCACAACTCGCAACTTCATTCCTCCCGACAACCACCCACCCTGTTACTTGTTATTTGAATTTTGTGGTAGAATAGGGCGGCGAATAATGGTTTTTCAAGGATAATGGGGAGCAAACGAGCAAGGTTATGCCCAGTTCAAACATAAATCGGCCCGGTGGGAATAGCGAAGTGAAAAACTTTCAGCCGGAACAACATATCGAAACCCGCAACGGTACAAGTTATATGCCCTTAAAATGGCGGCTGGCCTGGTTGCGCCACGATTACCCCGAAGCCAGCGTCGAAACCCGGCTGGTCAGGTATGAGCAGGGAATCATTATCTTTCAGGCGGAAATCAAGCTACCCGGCGGCGGGACGGCAAGCGGTTGGGGAGCGCGGCGCGAGGATAACGCGGACGGCAATTTTAATTACTTGATTGAGGCTGAAAACCAGGCTTTGTCCCGCGCTCTGGCAATATTGGGTTACGGCATCGAGTACGCTGCCGATTTCGATAGCCCCAGCGATGGCGAAGCAATTCCCCTGCGCGATTCGGGTCACGAAGATGAAGAAGCTTCGATTGAAGTACCAATGAACCTTGAAACAGAAGATGTGGTGGGCGACGAAGAAGCCGAAGAAATCGGCGGAATAGTGCGGGTCACTGCCGCGCCGATTGCGGCTCGTGCGCCCGACCCCGAACCTGAGCCGGAGGAAGACGAGGAGGAAGACGAGCCGGAGGAAAAACCCGCCCCGCCGCCTACCCCTATTCGCAGCATCGCCGAAGAACCAGCCCGCTTTAACACCGAACCCGTCCCGCTGCGGCCTAACCGCCCGGCGGCGGTCTCGTCCAACCCGCCCACCCCAATTATCCCACCCAATCCGCCTACGCCCTTGCCAACCCGTCCGGCTGCCGTGCGTCGGCCCGGCCCAACCCCGCTCGAACCAACCGCCCCCGCCGCACCCCAACCCGGCCCAACTCCGCTCACCAGCTCGGCGGTGGAAGAACGAATTAAAGGAATAAACGATAGTCAATTAGTGCTGCTCATTAAACAAGTTTTTCACGAAGCGCGTCGTCTGCATAATCTTAGCGAGGATGCGATTGACCGTAATAGCGTCAAGCGTTTTGGCGTGCCAGTCAACGGCCTTAATCTGGAACAGGCCGAAGAATATCTGGAACGCATCAAAACCGCACCGCGCAGTCCTAGAAAGTAGTTGTTAGAGGGAACGTAGTTGTTAGTTGTTAGAAAAATGCTAGTAGGATATTGCTCCGTCAATAGAGGTGGTCAAAAGTCAACTGGCAGAGCAGCATCCTACAAAACACCGTTTTATCAAGATAGATTCTTGTCAAATTCCCTCTAATAACTAACAAGTAGCAACTAACAACTAAAGAGAGAATTATGTTAAGCTTAAAAAGGCGTTGGAGTAATCTGGGGTTGCTTTCACGCTTGATAGTAGTAATATCGGCACTGGCGGTTATAAGTATCGTCGGTCTGGCAACCTATCTGCTCGTTCAATCAAGTAATTCGCCCAAACCCGCTACTCAGGCCAATAACAAAGGCACGCCGATAGCCCCAAATACCCCCGAAAGCGGTTTTAACTTCGGGCTGGGTGCGGAAGGTACGCCCGCTCAACCGCCCCGTAACGAAGCGGCCCGCCTTTTGATGCTGGCAAACCGCTTTTTGGCCGAAGGTGAGCCATTAGATGCCGCCGCTCAACACCGCCTGATTTTAAGTAATTACCCTAAAAGTTCCGAAGCGGTAGAAGCGGCCTTCGGGCTGGCGCAAGCTAGTGCCGAGCGTGGACGCTGGCAGGAAGCCGACAGCCTTTTCAAGAAATTTTTGCAGGATTATCCCAACGATGCCCGCCGCCCGCTGCTGCTGCTAAGACTGGCCCAAGCTCAAAAAGCGCAGGGCTTTTGGGATAACGCCATAAGTTACTACCAGCAATATTTACAGGACAAAAACGGCAAATTGCTGGAAGGTTATACTTATTTTGATATTGCTGATGCACTGGATAATAGTTTGCGAAAAGACCAGGCCATCGAATTTTACAAAAAAGCCGGGCTTAGTCTCAACGGCTCTAACCAAATCCGGGCCAACGCCCTTGAACGAGTGGGCAATTATTACAGCGAGAGCAACCCGGCTCAGGCGGTGGAATGGTACAGCCGGATTTTGGAAGTTGCCAAAGTGCCGGAATATCGGGCCAGCATAATGCTCAAAATCGCCAAAGCTTATCTAAACGCCAAGCAACCTGAACAGGCTACTGCGATTTATTACAAAGTTTTGGAGCAGTATCTCGAAACTCCGGCAGGTCTAGCCGCTATCAATGCTCTGAACAGTAACCCTACCGCCTTGAGCGAGTATTACAAGGGATATGCCGCCTTCAAAAGTAGTAATTGGGACGCGGCGATTAGCAGTTTTAGCAAGGCTTTAGGCCGTAGCGACGAAAAAGCCGCCCCAAACACTGCTCCGGCCTTACCCGCCAATCTTACTCCGGCGGAACAGGATAAATATAGCCAGGCATGGTTCTGGCTGGGGCGAGCCTACGAAGCAAAAAACGATATTAACCGGGCGGCGGCGGAATACCGCGAACTGCAAATACGTTTGCCCAAAACCGATATAGCGCAGGACGCTTTGTGGCGCACTGCCCAAATTTTGCGAAATGCCGGACAAACTGAAGCGGCGATAGCCCAGTTTAATTACATTGTAGTCAGCTACCCGACGGGTAAGTACGCCGAGCAAGCCTGGTACAATCAGGCCGATAGCATTTTGAGCCGAAGCGGGCCAGAAGCCGCCTTATCAATTGTAAATGCTTTTGCCGATAAATTCCCGGATAGCAACTTACGAAACGAAGTGCTTTACGATACCTACCGGGCGTTTCTGGCGAAAGGCAATCAGGAAGCCGCCCGCGTCGCCCTGCAAAAAGCCGCCAGTAGTAGCGGCAGCGATTATTATGCAATTCGGGCGGGAGAAATGTTGACGGGCCAAAATCCCCTAAACATTGCCCGTTCCAACCCGATTACCCATCCTACCGCTTACGACCCGGCCCGCTTCGCTCAGGAAACCGCCAATGACCGTAAACCAATGGAAACCTGGCTGACTGGTTGGGCCGCACCCGAATTTAACCCGGCTACTCCTGGTGCAAGCAGTCCGCTAGACATTGCTTACCAAACCCTCAAAGATGATAAAGGTTTGCAGCGTATGGCCGAACTCAAGCTTTTGGGCCGTAGCACCGAAGCTGACCGCGAGGCTAAAGAATCACTGGAACGCTATAGCGGTAAACCCTTAGCTTTGTATTTGCTGGCTCTTTCGTTTAACGAGCAGAACCAGTACGCCCAATCGCTGATGGCAGCCCGCGAAGTTTTTAGCTTGTTTCAAACTCAAAAGCCCGGCGTTGGGGTGCGAGGCGTGCCGCTAATGCTTCAAAAGCTGCTTTTCCCGCCAGTTTATCAAAATCTGGTGCTGGAACAATCCCGCCGCAATAACGTTGACCCGCTTTTGTTTTTGGCCTTAATGAAGCAGGAAAGTGCCTTTGATAGCAACATATCAAGCAGTGCGGGGGCGCGAGGTCTGACCCAGGTTATGCCCGAAACCGGGCGCGGGATAGCTACCAATCTGGATAAACCATCTTACAGCCCCGACGATTTATTTCGCCCGGCAGTTTCGATTGAATTCGGGGCGTTTTATTTGTCCCGCCGCTTGCAAGATTTTAACGGCAATCCTTACGCCGCCCTTGCCGCTTATAACGGTGGAGCGGGCAATGTGCCGCGCTGGATAAACTCTAACCCGCCCGAACGAAATTTTGACGCTTTTGTCGAAGGAATAGATTTTTACGAAAC
>JBBQGP010000162.1:0-12498 GCA_038323095.1 Chloroflexia bacterium
CGGGTGTAGATTCGGAAGAAGTGCCGATTGGCAGTATTACCAATGGGGTACATACCGAAACCTGGCTTGCCCCCGAATTGTCGGCCCTTTTCAGCCGCTACTTGGGCGCAAACTGGCAGGAAAAGCTGGACGACCCAACCATCTGGGAAGCGGTCAAGAATATTCCTGACGAAGAGCTTTGGAAAACTCATAGCCAGCTAAAGCATAAGCTGGTAGATTTTGTCCACGAACGTATTAAGCGACATCGCACCGAGCTTGGCGAAGGTACTTACGAAGTACAGGCCGCCGCCAATTTGCTTGACCCGGAAGCTTTCACGATTGGTTTTGCCCGCCGCTTTGCCACTTACAAACGGGCGACCCTGATTTTCCGTCAGGCCGAACGCTTGCAAAAGCTGCTAAACGACAAAAATCGCCCGGTACAAATCGTGTTTGCCGGTAAAGCCCACCCTGCCGACGAGCCGGGTAAATCCTTCATCCAGCGCGTCTATCAATACAGCCGCGAGATTGGCTTTGAAGGTCGTATTGTATTCGTTGAAAATTACGATATGAACATGGCCCGCTATCTGGTGCAGGGCGTGGACATTTGGTTGAACACCCCAATTCGCCCGCAAGAAGCCAGTGGTACGAGCGGCCAGAAAGCTTCGCTCAACGGTAGTCCGAACTTTTCGATTTTGGACGGCTGGTGGCCGGAAGCCTATAACGGCGCGAACGGCTGGTCAATCGGCGAGGAACGGGCCTACCAAGACCAGGAAACCCAGGACGAAGCCGACAGCCAATCATTATACACTACCCTCGAAAACGAAATTGTGCCGCTTTTCTACGAGCGCGGGACAAACGGCGTGCCGACCAGATGGGTATCAGTCATGAAAGAGGCTATCCGCACCGTTGCGCCAGTTTTCAACACCCGGCGGATGGTCAAGGATTACACCAACTTATACTACGTTCCGGCCATCACTCAGGCAGTAAGTTTGACTAAGGACGGTTTCAAGCTGGGCAAGGAATTGAACGGCTGGAAGCTGGGCGTACAGTCAGCCTGGAATGATGTCTGGGTATCGGCCCGCGCTCCGCAAGAAGCTCAAATGCCGATGGGAGCAAAGGTTAAAATCGATGCTCAGGTACGTCTGGGTCGTTTGAAGCCGGAAGATGTTTCGGTGGAATTGCTTTCCGCCCGCGACGAGGACGGCAAAATGTCTGAGCCGAAAGTTATCACAATGGAAAAAGTTTCCGGCCCGGATAACAACGGCCTCTACAGCTATAGCGGCGAACGGATTGCCGATACTGGCGGTAGCCTGGTATTCGGGGTGCGCGTCCTGCCTTCCCATCCCGCGCTGCTCTCCAAGCACGAAATGGGTCTGGTACGCTGGGCCTAAGCTGTCCTTTTAGATAGGTTGCGAGAAATTGTGAATGTCTCTCCAGGTTCTGTACTACTACCTGGAGAGACATTTTTTACTGTTAAAAGCGGTTGAATTGAATATTATCAAGAAAAAACCGATATTACCAGTGGTGCAGGGGCAAGCCGGGAACGGGCGATTGAAAACTAAGCAAATGCGGCATTGCCAGAGAACCCATGTAAACCGTCTTTAAATCCGGCCCGGCAAAAGCTACGCTGGTCGGGAATTGAATAGTCTTGCCTACCAAAGTAAACATATCTTCGGGCTGGAAAGTACCGTTGGCGATTTTGCCCATTACGGTATCCATCATCTCGCTAGGGTCTTCAAAAACGGTGTGGGCCTCGCCTTCGGGCGTAATAATTACCAGACCATTACGCAAAACCGTCGTAACCCACAGATTGCCCTCTGCATCAAAAGTAAAGCCATCCACCATAGCCCCAACCCCCAGATTTTCAGGCCCAAAAATCTCGCGTTCTCCCAAGCCGCCATCTTCGTTTACCGGGAAGCGCAAAATATGACTGGCGGCAGTTTCGGCCACGTACAAATATTTTTCTTGAGCATCCAGCCGAATTTCGTTGCACAGGAAGATATTGTCGGCGACCAGACGCGGCCCTTTATCGTCAATCAGGATAATGCAACCGTCGTGCGCTCCGGCCATAAATCCGGCTACCCAGGGATGATGGCGGGTAATCACCGAAAGCCACAGCCGGTTTTTGCTATCCATAAAAACAAAATTGGGTGAACCAAGTGGCTTGCCGTCAATTTCGCTCAAAAGCACCTCGGCCTTACCATCGCGGCTCATTTTGTAAAAATTGCCGTCGCCGATATTGGCAATGTAAAGATTGCCGTCTTTATCCATCGCCAAACCGTTAGCTTCCCCGCCAATATTAGTGCCAATTTTAGTTTCTGTACCATCGGGAGTCATTTTGGTAACGCCGCCCGACCCGTCCGAAATCCAAAGCGTCCCGTCTTTCTCGGCAATTACGCTTTCGGGACGATGCAAATTCTTGCCCACAAATTTAATATCAGACAAATTTAACTTGAAGTTCTGCAATGAACTCATTTTCCCCTCCTGTAAAATTTAATTCTCGGCCCGAAACTTTAGCCCTTGACCGACCCGGCAGAAAGTCCCGCCACATAATACTCGACCAGAAAAGCGTAAGCAATCGCCACTGGTACTGAGCCAAGAATAGCCGCAGCCATAATCTGACCATACGAAGGAGCATCGGCCCGGAATAATTCGCTGGTAATACCCACCGGGATAGTTTTTTGTGCGCTGGACGAAAGGAAAATCAGGGCATACAAAAATTCGTTCCAGGAAAGGGTAAAGGCGAAAATACCCGCCGACAAAATACCGGGAACGGCCAGAGGCAAGGCAATTCGCCACATTGCTATAAAGCGGCTCGCCCCATCCATCAGGGCCGCTTCTTCCAGTTCTTGCGGTATGCTCTTGAAATAGCCCATCAGTAGCCAGGTACAAAACGGAATCAGGAAAGTCGGGTAAGTAAAAATCAGAGCAAAAGGCGTATCATAAAGCTGGAAACCGCGTACTACATCCTGCAAAGGCAGAAAAAGCAAGGTTTGCGGCACAAGATAAGTCACGAAAATGCCAATCGCCAGCGCACTCGCCCCTTTGAAGCGCAAACGGGCCAGCGCATACCCGGCCAGCACCCCGCAAGTCAGGGATAAGGTGGTAGAAGCTACTGAAATGATAACAGTATTTAACAACCATTGGGTAAAAGAGCTTTTCTCAAAAAGGTAAAGATATTGTTCCAGCGTCGGCGAACTCACCAAAAACGGGTTAGCCTTGCGGTCATAATACAATTCCCGGTCAGTTTTGAAAGAAGTAATCAGCATCCAGTAAAACGGGAAAAGCAGCACCACCAAAAAGAACAGCATCGGAACCCAGAAGAAAAATATTCGCTGCGCCCGGTAGCCCCAACGACTACCCCGCACTATATGCAAAGTTGGTTGAGCCTGAGCCATTAGTGTGCCTCCCTGCGTAAGGAACGCTGGATAATAAATACTACAACCGCCAGAATGGGGAACATAAACAGGGCAATTGATGCGCCTAACCCGATTTGACCGCCGCGCAAAGCCGTATCATAGGCATAAGTCGCGAATAGTTGGGTTGAATTGAGCGGGCCACCTCTGGTCAGCACATAAACCAACTGGAAATCGGCAAAAGTCCAGACCACCGAGAAAAGCGTCACGATAGTTAGCACCGGGCGAATAGTCGGCAGGGTAATATGCCAGAAACGTTGGGCGGGGTTCGCTCCGTCAATCGCCGAAGCTTCGTACAGTTCCAGCGAAACGGTTTGCAGCCCGGCCAAAAGCGAAATCGCAAAAAACGGTACGCCACGCCAGATATTCACCGCGATAACACAGCACAAAGCCAAAAATGGGTCGCCCAGCCAGCTTGGGAAAGCCCCAGACCAGCCAAGCCAGTTCTTGAGTGTCCAGTTCAAAACGCTATAGCTGGGGTCGAACATCCATTGCCAGGCTACTGTACTCAGCACCGTCGGTACAATCCAGGGCAACAGCACAAAAGCCCGGACGAGGTTCTTTCCCCGAAAAGGCTGGTTCATCAACAAGGCCAATGCTAACCCCAAAATCAGCTTGAAAACTGTCGCTACCGCCGTATAGACAAAAGTATTGACGACGGTTTTTTGGAAAATAGTATCCTGAACATCTTTGATAAAGTTTTCGATACCGATAAAATTACCGGGTACGCTGGCCCGTTTATCGGTCAAACTCAGCCAAATCCCCAGCACAAAGGGATAAGCGATAAACAAAGCCAGAATTAGCAAAGCTGGCGTAAGAATTATCCAGGCAAATACTGCCTCGCGGTCAAGAAAGCTCCGCAATCGCGTTAAAGCCGAAGGGCGGTAAGCTTCTTCCAGTCTTTGGGGTTGTACAGCCATAAAACCTCCCGGTCAGGCAAACTGGGCCGCCAGCAGCCGGAGCTATTGGCGGCCAGTCAATAGCGCAAGGCTACTTTTTATTGGGGTTATAGATTTTGTTCAACTCGGCTTCGGTATCAGCAATCGCATCTTTGGGAGCTTTGCCTTTTGCCGCCGCCGCGAACATATTCACAATCAAATATTTGGAGAAAGCCTGCGATGCCGCCTGCGAAGGCGGCCCAGGCCACCCGACGTTCCGGCCATACTGGATAGTCTCCTTGAACACAGTCAAATTCGGGTCTTTGGTATAAACCGGGTTGCTATCGTAAGATTTGAGGGAATAAATACTGTAAGCCCCACCCGCTTCCAACCACTTGTTATACTGATCAGGCTGCATAATCCAGTTTACAAAATCTCTGGCCGCGTCTACGTTTTTGGAGTAGCCCATGACTGCATGAGTTTTGTTAAGCTGGGTAGCGGCGCGGCCCTGTGGTCCGGCGGGTTGAATAGCATGGGCCAAATCATTGGCAAAGGGCGCATTTTGCTTCTTGGAGGTCAAGTAAATACTTGCGCCATTAAGCGTAGCCGAAATTTGCTCGGCCAAAAACGCCTTGTTATTGGAATTATCGTCCCAGGCCAATACGTCGGGGGTAAAGACATTGTTGTAAATCGTTACCGCTTTTTCTACCGCCGCCAAAGTTTCCGGGCTGTTAATGGCAACGGTTTTGCCATCTTCCATAACTTCCTTGCCGCCATGCTCCCACAAGAAGCTGTACCACATACCAGGCGAATCGCCGAAAGTTTGGCCCATCGTCTGCAACATCGGGTGGTTTGCCGCCTTCAGCTTCTTGCCGACATCCAAAAATTGATCCCAGGTTTCGGGGAATTTGTCTGCGCCAACTTCTTTGAACCAGCTTTTGCGGTAAACCCATGCGCCCGGCACCACGCAATAGGGGATAGCGCGGGGTGTGCCGTTGACTACTGAATTACCTTCCAGAAAAGGAAAAAAGCCGCCAAATTTGGTCTTGAGGTCGTTGTATTCCTTGCTCATGTCTACCAAAGCGGTTTCGTAAAGCCAGGGCCAATTATAATCCATCTGGATAATGTCTGGCCCGGCTTTGGCTTCAATGGCCGCTACCGTTTTAGGCTGCACTTCATTGCCGGGAATAGCTTCAATTGTAACTTTGACGTTGTTCTTTTTGCCCCATTCGTCGGCCTGACGCTTGAATTCTTCGTCCGCCGCCGGAACAAAACTTACCCATTGTAAAAGTCGTAATTCACCGCTGAATTGTTTGGTAGTGCTGGCACCTGCGGCAGTTACGCCCGCCGCCGTTGTACCTGCGTTACTACCCGAAGCTGCTGTTGTTGCCGAGGTCGCTGAGGTTGAGGTGGGGTCGCCACAAGCGGCTAACCCGGCTGCACCTAAAGTGAGGCCAGCAGCAGCCAGACCAGCCCGTTTCAAAAACTTTCGCCGAGGAATTCTTGGGGTCATATCAACATTGTCCGACATAAGGCTTTCTCCTCCTTCATTGGCTGAGAGCGTTTTTTATACTAATTAAACAGCAATTTCGATTGTGCGAGTAAGATTTCTTCACCAGAGATAGTAACATGCTAACTTATTCTAATAAAACTTGTCAACTTAATGCGTTGTAACTATCAAACCGATAATCTTTACTCAGCTTGACCGGGTGTAGTAAAATTCAGGTAGAGTGTTTATTCTGTCCTGCTGTTTCTGATAAAAAGCTCAGGAAAGGATTTTAATTTGGTCGAAAGCTGGAAGCGCGTTTCGTCCCGCGAAGTTCATTCTAATCGCTGGAAAACTTATTTAGAAGATGAAGTAATTCTACCCAGCGGCGAACAAATTCCTTTTACTTATGTAAAGTTAAGGGATTTTGTACAAGTTATTGCGGTTGGGGCAGAGAACGAAACTTATTTGGTACAACAATATCGCTACCCGGCGGGCGAAAGTAATTGGGAATTGCCGGGAGGCTTTATTGATGAGGGGGAAACGCCAGCACAAGCGGCCCAGCGTGAATTGGAAGAAGAAGCCGGAGTAAGCGCGACCAAAATCAAGGTTTTGGGCAAGCTGGAAGTTTTGCCGGGCCTAACCAACCAACGCTGCTATATCTGCCTCGCCACCGAACTAACATTGGTGGAACGCCACCTGGAACAAACCGAGCAGGGGATGAATCTAATGAAGATTTCGCTACCAGAACTTCGCCGACGGATAAAGCTGGGTGAAATCCGCAATATGCCGACGATTGCCGCCTTCGCCTTGCTGCAATGGCAGGAGAAATAGTTGTTAGAGGGTTTATCGGTTGTCGGTGGGGACGGAGTTCTGAGTTGCGGGTAATTGGCTTGGGGCTAAAGGCCCAAGCTCAAAAGGCTAAAGTACCATAAATGGCACTATCAGGAGGGCAAGCCAGGTAATTTTAGTGCGCTTTAGCGTACTTCAGTCTACTTAGGCTGGGGTTTTAACCCCAGATGGATTGACGATTGAGAAAAGAAAGTTGTTAGTTGTTAGAAGTATCGGGGAGTTGTTTCCGACTTTATACTTCCGACTTCCGACTTGTTAAAAAAGGAGGTACTAAATTGTCTTTAGAGCTAAACGCGGTTAATGCCGAGCGAGTAATCGAAGATTCGGCCAAACATGTGCTGGTCAACTGGTCTACCCAAAAAGCGGCTAACGCCAAACCGATTGTTGTTACGCGGGCTGAGGGTTCGTGGTTCTGGGATGCCGACGGTAAACGCTATCTGGATTTTTCCAGCCAGCTTGTCAATTCCAATTTGGGCCACAGCCATCCCAAAGTCGTAGCGGCGATTAAGGAACAGGCCGACAAGCTGTGTTATGTTACCCCCAATTTTCACGTCGAGTCGCGGGCGACGCTGGCTCGGATGCTGGCCGAGCGCACACCGGGCGATTTGGTGAAAACCTTGTTTACGACGGGTGGGGCGGAAGCCAACGAGAACGCTATCAAGCTGGCCCGAACCGTCACCGGGCGACACAAGGTTATCAGCCGCTACCGCTCTTATCACGGCGCAACCACTACTTCGATGACCCTTTCGGGCGATAACCGACGCTGGGCCAATGAACCGGGTGTACCGGGTGTTATCCGGGTGCAAGACCCCTACCCCTATCGCTGCACTTTCAAGGGCTGTGGCGATAGCTGTTCGATGCAATGCGCCTATAATATCGAGGACGTGCTGAATTTTGAAGGGCCGGAATACGTCGCCGCGATTATTGTCGAGCCAGTCACCGGGACTAACGGTATTTTCGTGCCGCCGCCGGATTATTTGCCCTACTTGCGCCAGCTTTGCGACAAATACGGCATTATGCTAATTTTTGATGAGGTTATGACTGGGTTCGGGCGTACTGGCAAATGGTTTGCCGCCGACCACTGGGGTGTTACTCCCGATATGATGACCTTCGCCAAAGGGGTAAATTGCGGTTATGTGCCGCTTGGCGGGGTGATTATGAACCAGAAGATTGCCGATTACTTTGAGGATAGAATGTTCTGGGGCGGTATGACTTATAGCGGGCATCCTCTGGCCTGTGCCGCCGGGGTCGCCACTCTTGAGGCTTATGAGGAAGACGGCGCAATCGAGAACAGTGCAAGACTTGGCAAGAAATTGCTGGACGAGATGACCGCTCTTAAAGACCGTCATGTTTCGGTGGGCGATGTGCGCGGGCTGGGCTTGTTCTGTGCCGTTGAACTGGTCAAAAACCGCCAAACCCGCGAAGGGATGCCCGCCTGGAACGGCAAAGACCAGGTGCTTACTGGCAAGATTAAAAATGCCTTGTTCGAGCGAGGTATTTATGTCTTCTGCCGCTACAACATTCTTTTCATTGCCCCGCCGCTCAATATCAGCGAAGCAGATTTAATGCTTGGCATACGGGCGATTGACGAAGTTTTGAGTATTGCCGACGCAGAAACCGTCTAACCATTAGGCTTGATTTGACACAAAATTAAGGGTGTGTTAAGATTTGGAGGTAATTTGCACATTTAGACGAGAATATGAAGTTTAGTTAAAGAGTGCCTTTCCGCCTCGACCATATAAGGCTGATTTCAGGAAACACAAACTCTGAGCTTGTCGCTAAAACGACAGGCTCAGGTCAGCTAGTACAGGTCAGGTGCGGTGCGAACCCGCCAAGTTGAAAGGTTCAAGCAGGGGAAGTCGGTGTAAATCCGGCGCAGTCCCGCTACTGTAACTGTTTGTTTTAATTTTTGGTTAAAATCAAACAGAAGCCAGGTCGCCTGCCTTTAACTTTACCGCTGCGTTGGCCTTCGAGAGAAAGGACGCAGGAGGTTCTGGCATGGCTAACTACCCCGCCAGATTTGTGCCATACAGCCCCGGCTGCTGGTGAACCTGTCTTTTCTTCTGTGATTCTGGCAAGACACAGTAAAGAAAGTGGACAGGTTTTTTAGTTTGAGCGGGTATTTCTCCCGGTTTTTGAATTGCTTCACGGGCGAAATTTGTCACAACAATCCATCTTGTCTTTCTCCGTCCAAAGGCCAACTTTGTTTATTCAGGCTCGAAATTCAGGTTTAATGAGGAGAAAGAAAATTTTGTTGATGCGAAAACGATTATTCCAAATTTGGCCGCTAATGGCCTTATTGGTAATGTTGCTTCTGGCGGCTTGCGGGGATGCTACCGCCACCACCGCGCCAGCAGCCGTTGCTACTACCGCCCGCGCGACGACAGCCGCCGCTACCACTAATGCGCCAA
The DNA here is from genome assembly GCA_038323095.1 of Chloroflexia bacterium. Classification (GTDB taxonomy): domain Bacteria; phylum Chloroflexota; class Chloroflexia; order Chloroheliales; family Chloroheliaceae; genus L227-5C. Next base: position 9,023 of record JBBQGP010000162.1, read on the forward strand.
CTACTACTACTGTAGCGACAACAACGGCAGCCACCACCGCAGCAGCTACCACTGCTTCAGCCACTACCGCTCCGGCGACGACGATGGCGACCACCACTGCTCCGGCTACCACTGCCGCGATTGCTACGACGGCAGCTTCGGCAACGACGGCGGCTGGTAAAAGCGGGCCGACCAATTACCCTTTGAGCATTAGCGATGATGCAAAACGTAGCGTCAAGTTCGACAAAGCTCCCTCTAAAATTGTCTCGCTTGCCCCCAGCAATACCGAATTGCTGTATGCTCTGGGGTTGGGCGACAAAATTGTCGGGGTAGACGAATACTCGAATTATCCCGATGATACCAAACAAAAAGAGAAAGTTGGCGGTTTTTCCAACACTAATATTGAAAAAGTAGTGGCCTTAAACCCGGATTTGGTGTTGGCTGCTGGTATTACTTCCAAGCAGTTGCTAACCAGCCTGGAAACCCGTAACTTGACGGTAGTCGTGCTTGACCCGCCAACGCTGGCCGGAGTAGCCGCTAATATGAAGCTGTTAGGCCAAATCGCTAACGTCCCGGACAAAGCCGAAGCCGCTATAAGTGCTTTTCAGGGCAAGCTGGATAGTATCGCCGTTAAAATCAAGGAAGCGAAGGCCAAACCTCGCGTGTTTTATGAGCTTGACCCAACTTTGTTTACAGTTGGCCCTGGCTCTTTCATTGACGATATGATTCAAAAAGCGGGCGGCCAAAATATCGTTACCGATGCTTCTAATCCCTATCCGCAGCTAAATCAGGAAGCGGTAGTCAGCAAAGACCCGGAAGTAATTTTGCTGGGCGATGATAGCGGTGGGGTAGATTCGCCCGAAAAGATTTTATCCCGGCCCGGTTGGGAGAATATTTCAGCGGTGAAAAACAAGCGGATTACGGCAGTCAATGCCGACTTAGTGAACCGCCCCGGCCCACGTGCTGCTCTGGGGGTCGAAGCTATTGCCAAAGCTCTTTACCCTGATTTGTTCAAGTAAGCAGGATTGAGGACTGAGTAAGATGAAACAGGTTCAAGATTTAAACAAATTAGAACAGATGGTGGGAACGAGGGAAAAAGAGCCTTCGTCCCCTAATCCCTTTGTCAGAAGTCAGTCCTTAGTTTTTTTCAGCACCCGTAAACGAAGATTAACCCTGATAAGTTTTAGTTTGCTGGCTTTAGTTTTTACCTTAATAATTTGTGTTACTTTTGGTAGCGTAGCAGTCCCGTTTGCTACTACCTTTAAAGTAATCTGGAATCATACAATCGGCTTGCTTTGGCCGCTTGCGCCGGATTACACTAAAGGTATGGATACAATAATCTGGCAAATTCGCCTGCCCCGGCTGGTACTGGCAGCTTGCGTTGGGGCAGGGCTGGCCGGGTCGGGCGCGATATATCAAGGGCTTTTCCGTAATCCTCTGGCCGACCCTTATCTGGTAGGGGTGGCGCAGGGGGCGGCAGTCGGGGCGGTAGCGGCAATTGTGCTGCCGCTACCCGCTTTTATTTACGCGGCGGGGGCGGTGCAGTGGGGTGCATTTTTAGGGGCGATTGCGGCGGTAGCGATTGTCTATAATCTGGCGCGGGTTTCGGGCGAAATAGGCAATACCACTTTGCTACTGGCCGGGGTTGCGATTGGTTCACTTGGGGCAGCGGTTACTACCCTGCTAACTTATTTGCATAACGAAAAGCTGGCGACAATTTACGGCTGGCTACTCGGCGGTTTTAATGCTTCGGGAAGCTGGGACAACGTTTCGATGATGTTTCCCTATCTGGCGATTGGCGCGGTAATCTCGCTTTTGGCCGGACGGCGACTAAACGTTTTGCAAATGGGCGAAGAACAGGCGATGCAGCTTGGCCTGAACGTGTCGCTCCTGAAACTGATATTGGTAATTGCGGCTACTTTAATGGCGGCGGCGGCCGTTTCGGTAAGCGGGATTATTGGCTTCGTCGGGCTGGTTGTGCCGCACTTGGTCAGGATGCTGACCGGGCAGGATTATCGCCAGCTTTTGCCGCTTTCGCTTGTTTGGGGTGGCATTTTTATGGTATTGACCGATTCGATTGCCCGTACCGTGCTTTCCCCCGCCGAATTGCCCGTGAGTATTATTACCGCTTTTTTTGGTGGGCCGTTTTTTATCTATATTTTGCGCCGTCGCAGAAAGTTTCAGGGGAGGCAGGCGTGAGCGCACTTTTAGAAATAAACCAGCTAAAGGCGGGTTATGCCTCTCGGATTGTGCTGCATGAACTTAGCCTGGAATTAGAGCCGGGTGAATTTTTAGGGGTGCTTGGCCCGAACGGATGCGGCAAATCTACCCTGATTAAGTCTATTAGCGGAATTCTCAAGCCAAAAAGCGGAGAAGTTCGTTTTGATGGACGCGATTTGCTCAAAATGAAGCCGGAAGAACGGGCGCGAGTGCTGGCGGTAGTAGCTCAAAATACAATTTTGCCGCCCGATTTTACCGCCTCCGAAGTAGTTTTGTTTGGTCGCAATCCGCATTTGGGGGCATTCGAGCAAGAAGGCCCGGAAGATTGGCAAATTGTGCAGCAAGCAATGGAGGCTACCGATTGCTGGCAGATGGCTGGACGGTTTGTCTCGGAACTTTCAGGCGGAGAGCGGCAGCGTGTTTTATTTGCCCTGGCGTTAGCCCAACAACCCCGCCTGTTACTTCTGGATGAGCCAACCACCTTTTTGGATACTTTTTATCAGGTAGAAGTAATGGATAGAGCCGCCGAATGGCTGCGGGCCGAACCAAAGCGGGGGGTGCTGGCCGTCTTTCACGATTTGAATTTGGCGGCCCAGTATTGCCAGCGTATTGCTTTGCTCTCGGCTGGCCGGGTGCTGGCTCTTGGCACGCCCGCCGAAGTTATTACTGCCGAAAATATCCGGCGGGCTTACGGCGCGTCGGTGGTCGTCGTCCCCCACCCGGTAAACCAGCTCCCCGCCACTTTTATACTTCCCGGCAACCAGAAATAAGTTTAAAGGGCTGAGGACTGAGGGAAAAGCCCTTCCTGAAAATTTGGTTTCTACAGTTCAAATTGACCTCCCGCCCCCACAATGTTAGAATAAAGTTCAAAATTATAATAGTTGGGCTGCTTTTTTATTTGATTGGTGAGGGCTTTTCGCAAAGTGCGTTTAATTCCCAATTTTCAAAACTTATCGTTTGAAACCGCTTACGTTGACCTGAAAGGGGCGGAAGATTTTTATTACCATCGCCGCTTTTTTGCAGTGCTTGGCTTCTTGATGAGCCTGCTTTTGCTGATTTGGGGATATGTAATAATACCGAGTGGTTTGCTCTTTTGGCTGTGGTTAGCGGCAGCCGGGATTGGGATTGGAGGAGCAGGCTTTCTTTTTACCAGACAAGTCCGGGATATTCGGGGTAAGCTCGAAAAAGCGGCAGTACCAATCGAATCGCCCCGCTTTCAGTGGGCGGCAGGGCTAATTTTAATAGTAGTAGCCGGATTAGTTGTTAATTTGCTGGTA
>JBBQGP010000163.1:0-12494 GCA_038323095.1 Chloroflexia bacterium
CGGCAGAAAGCATCGCCATTTCGGGCGAGAAGCGCATAAAAGCTGCTCCCTGTGGCCCGGTGACAACCTGAGCGCGTTTTGCCATTAGCTCAAAATGTTCGATTATTTCAGTAGAAGCAGTCATTATTTGGTTATCTCCTTGTAAGTTTCGAGTTTCAAGTTTCAAGTTTCTAGAATCTGTTCCATAAGTGGTTAGCTCAAGCTCGAAACTTACCCTCTTACCAAGTTTAGTAAACCAGCTATAGAGTAAGCTCTTGGAAAATGGTTAGCTGTCGGTAAAAACAATCAGAAACTTGAAACTATCTAATGATTGGCTAACCTTACTGGTTTGCTCAAGATAATTCATCCGCATTTTGGCTTATTTCGCTGCCCTAAAATTATGCTGCAAGAATTGGTTAAATTGCTCAATTCCGGCGGATAAGTTGCGGCGGCCAAAGCCGATACGGAAGTTTTTTTCGCCATAGCCGTAATAGTTGCCGGGCAAAAGTAATACGCCAGTTTGGTCAAGCAGTTGCAGGCTGAAATCTTCGATGGAGGTGGCGGCTAATTTGAGGGCGGGGAAAGCGATTGCGCCAGCGCGAGGGGCTTGCCAGTCAAAGAGGTCGGCGTGTTGCTCGAAGAAAGGATTGAGCAGGGCTAGATTTTGATGGATGATTTGCAGATTGCGCTCGACCAATTTTTCGTGGTGGCGGAGGGCCAGGGTTGCCAGAAATTCGCTTGGTGCGCTATTGCAAATAGAGGTGTAATCTTTGAAGGCGGCCATTGCCTCAAAAACCTGGCGGTTGCGGGTAGCGGCCCAGCCAATACGCAAGCCGGGCAAACCGTAGGTTTTGGACATTACGCCCAGTGAGACAGCGTTTTCGTATTGGTCACAGGCGGCGGGCAAGCGGTCTGCCGGGTTGTATTCGAGGCCGCGATAAACTTCGTCGCTGAAAAGCAGTAGGTTGTGGGCGCGGGCGATTTCGATTAGGGCGGCAAATTTTTCGCGCTGCATCAGATAGCCAGTAGGGTTATGGGGGTGGTTAATGACGATGGCGCGGGTGTTGGGCTGGATGGCGGTTTTAAGGAAATTTAAATCAAGTTCCCAGTTGGCGGTTTGGTCGGCTTCCCAACGGGTTATCTGACAGCCCGCCGCTTCCGCAATCTGGAAAAGGGATTGGTAGCAGGGGTAATGGACAATAAGATGGTCGCCGGGGGAGAGGGCTGCGTTCATAAAGTTGAAGATGGCTTCTTCCGCTCCGGCGTGTACCAGAATATTTTCGGGTGCAGTGTTTTCATAAAGATTTTGGCTGATAGCTTCGCGTAATTCGGGGTTGCCTTGCGATTCAGTGTAGCCAAGCCAGAGTTTTTTGAAGTTTGTTTCGGCTTCCGGCTCAAAATCTAGTAACTCCTGAATAGTTAGCGACTCGCAATCGGAAGCGCATAGCAAATATTTACATTTGAATTCGTATTGGGCGAAGAAGCGTTCTAGCTGGAAAGCCGGAATTTTCATGATTTCTCCTTTTAATATTATAGCATTTGGTTAAGAGCAAGGACGGTGCGTTCGACTTGAGCCGATGCTTCGGGGTTGGGTTCGGGTAGAGCGTCGGGGGCATCGTGCAGGGCTTGATATTGTTGGCCGAGGGTAGGGCGTTTGCCGCTCAAGCTGGCGGCAAGTATAGCCCAGCAACGGGCGACGGCATCGGGTTCGTAGCCACCGCCGCTAACCACTAAAAGCCGCCCGTCGCAAACGCGGTGGGCGAGGGCGTGGGCTTGTTCGGCAATTTGTTCATAAACACGGGTAGAAAGTTTGAGGCCGACCATTCTGTCTGAAAAGTGGCCGTCTACGCCGTATTGAAGGATGAGGGCCTGCGGTTGGTAGCGTTCGATTTCGGTTAGAGCAATTTCGAGCAGCTTTACATAATCTTCGTCGGTACTAAAGCGGGGTAGAGGGAGATTAAGGGCATAGCCCAGACCCGGCCCTTCGCCCCGTTCGCTCAGTGCGCCAGTTTTGGGGTAGAAGCGGCCATCGTACATATGTAGCGAGACGGTCAAGACGGGTTCGCGGTAGAGCAAGGCTTGAGTACCGTCGCCGTGATGCCCGTCAACGTCGAGGATGGCGATTCGCTGGTAGCCGTAGCGGTTTTGCCAGAGCCGGACAGCAGCTACAATGTCGTTAAAGATGCAAAAGCCCGCCGCCCGGTCATATTTGGCGTGGTGCAAGCCGCCCGCCGGATGAAAGGCGTGTGTCACTTTGCCAGAGCCGATTAAATCTGCGCCAAGCAGGGTGCCGCCGACGGCCATAGCCGCCCGGTTGTATACGCCGTGCCAGGCGGGAGTATCGTTGCGGTCAAAGTAGCCTTCGCCTTTTGCATCCATGTCTTTGACGTGCTGGATATATTTGCGACTGTGGACGGTGAGCAGTTCGGCTTCAGTGGCGGGTTCGGGGCGGTAGATGGGCAAATAGTTTGGATTTTGGGAAGTGCTATCAGGGTTGGGGGCAATCAGGCCGAGTTCGCGCAGTTTGTTGAGGCCCGCCCGGTAGCGTCCCCATGAGCGTTCAAGGCGGGAGAAGCCACGCCCGTCGTAAATTTCGTGATAAATAATCGCAGTCTGACAGTTGCCTGCCGGGTTATCCAATTGGCTATCCGAACCTTTCCAGTTTTTATTTTATTTGCTGGACTAATTATAAGCCTAGAGGTGGTAAGGGGCAAGTTTCGGGGGGTTTCAAGTTTTGAGTTTCAAGTTTCAAATTCCTCTGCGTCCTCTGTGGTGAAATTTTTCAAAACTCAAAACCTAAAACTCAATAAGGGCTAATTGGTTGCGCCGAAGTAGTGGGAGGCAAGGGTGATGTAGTCTGCGCCGACTTCGCTGGCGACCTGATTAAGACTTTCTTCGCCTTGATAATGTTGCAGGATGGTTTCGACGTTTTCGAGGCCCGCCGCCCGTGCTTTGTCAGCCAGCGTCTTCAGGACGTTTTGGCCGTAGGCTTGCCATTCTTCCTTAGTGTAGCAAGGGAAGCCATCGTAAAGGGTAATGTCGTTGGGGTCGGCGAAGTAGGTGATAACCAGGCGGCCTTTGTGGTGAAGGGCCAGCCGGATGGCATTTTTCAGGGCGGTTTCGGAATAGCCTGTGCCATCGGTGGCAAGCAGGATAGTGCGGATTTCAGCCGACGAATTGGTTATATTATCAGTCATAACAAGCCTCCTTAAAATTTCAGCTGTCAAGTTTAATTATTATTTTTATATAAACTATACATAAACCACGTTAATAACACTGATAAAGCTGATAGTACCTATATTTCTCTAATCTCTGTCTAAAGAATAGAGCCGAAGGGTAAACAGGCTGGTTTAAGAAGGTTAAAGCCGGGTAAATTTTTGGGCGAGAAAAATCTCGCCCGGTAACACTGGGGTTATTCGATTTGGCGGATTGCGCCGGGTATTCCCTGCGGTTCTTGCTCTGCCGGAGGATGAATGTCGAAAGCGTCGGCGAGGCGCACCATCATATTAAAAAATGCGCCATCGTAAACTGCTTCGGCTATCTGGGCATCTGTCCAGCCAACTTCGCGCAAGTTTTGGACTTGTTCGTCGGTAATGCGGTAGGCGTGGCGGGTGAGCGTACCGACAAATTCCAGCAAGAGTTTTTCGGGGCGGGAAAGGTTGGCCGCTTCTAAATCGCCGTTTCGGAGGGCGGTAGCGGTTTCAGAATATTGTTCGCCTTGCAACTGCAAGAACCAGGTGTGGCTGGTCAGTCAATAGTGACAGCCAGTAAGGGCCGAGACGTAGGCGGCAATCATTTCGTGCTGGGCGCGGGTTAATGCTCCATCGGAGAAATGCAAGCGGGAAGCTCCTAAAACTCCGGCCAGAAAATCAGGGCGAAGGCTCATGGTTTTGTAAATTTCGGGTACGATACCGCCGGGAGTATTTTTGCTTACGGCGGCGTAAATTTCGGCTAGTGGCCCATCGGCAGCAGCTTCATCTACCCAGTTTATGCGTGCCATATCTAATAAAAATCCTTTCTTGTAGTTTTTTAACCAAAATGTTCAAGCCGGAGGCCAAAGAAAAGGGCAATTTCGCGGGTGCTATGGTAGGCACTATTATAGCCGCAAAAGAAGAAGCGGTTTTTTTGCAAGAATTGGATGGCGGGATAGTTTTTGGTCTGGAGTTCGACCATTACAGAGCGCAGGCGGTTGCGGTCTGCAAAGCGGAGGGCTTCGGCGAGCAGAGCTTTACCCACTCCCTGTCGGCGATAGTTGGGCTGAACGGCTTGACTGGAAACCCAGGCGATATGACGGGCAGAATCGAGGGTCAGGCCGATATAGCCGATAATTTCGGAGCTAATTTTGATTTCTTCGCCAGTTTCGCTGAGGCTGGTTTGAGGGGTGGTTTCGGCGATTAGCAGGAAATCGGTTTTTTTCCAGATAGCCAGCAGTTCTGGTTCGGTGAGCGGAGCGGGGACGGCCAGGGGGCGGGGCAGGCGGGAAGGCCGTAGCATAACCCGAAATTCTTCAGGGCTGACGGGCGGGTTTTTGCCCACAATTTTGCTACGGCTTTTGGGGAGCGGGGGTGCTTCAGGCAACTCGGCTTCAGTGCGCTCAAAGCGTTCCTCAAACTGCCAGACGTGGCTGGTGATATATGAAGCGTCTATTTCGAGGCAGTAGGCGAGGTCGGGTAGTTCTGCCGCCCGCAGGCTATAGTTTAGCATAATCCCCTATCTGGTGGTATTAGTAGCGTAATGTTCTTGTGGCATCTCAATAATTGAAAAACCGTACAACCGTAATTTTTGGCCGAGTTTTTCATTATCACAGTTCAGGGCAAGGTCAACGTTTTTGGCTTCGACGGTTTGTTGCAAGGTGTGGAGGTTGGCCGGGTCTTGTAAATATTCGGGATTGTGGCCTAGCCCAACCAAAAGCCGTTTGCCTTCGGAGTTATTGACGAGGGCCAATAGTTCGGGGAAAGCCGAGTTTTCGGGCAAGACAACTTTTTCGCGGTCTGCGTCTACAATTTTGTAAAAGATGTAGCCGACGATTATTTTCAGGGTGGCGACGATAGGAACGGCCAAGAGTAGCCCCATCGGGCCAAGCAAGGCTTCACCCGCCAGCACACTAAAGATTATGAGGAGGGGCGGTAGCTCGACAATGCGCCCGATAATGTTGGGGATAACGGCGTAATCTTCGATTTGGCGCAGGACAAAAAGGGCGACGGCTACCAAAATAACGACGACCAGCGCAGGTAGGCCAAAGGCGTGGTTGGGCTGGAAAAAGGCGACGGCAGAGCAGATGCTAATGGCTAAGTATGGGCCGATAAATGGGATGAGTTCGAGTACACCTACCATTATGGCGAGGGCGACGGCGTAGCGCACTCCCAGAATGGTTAGAATAATAAACGAGGACACGCTCATAATAGTGATTAGCAAAAATTGGCCTTTGATGTAAGCCCCTAAAACTACGTCAATGCGGAGTACGAGGTTACGGACTTCGGGTTGGTAGCGGCGCGGTAGCGAGTTAATGAAGCCGAATACGGCCCTGCTACCAATAAGCATCATATAGAGGGTGGCTATCAGGTAGACCACAAAGGCCAGGGCGATATGAAAGCCGCCGCGTACCGCTTCAAGGCCAAGCTCGTTCAGGCGGGCAGGCAGGGTGTCAAGGAAATTGGTCAGGGCATTGCGGATGGTTTCGGAGGAGACACGCACTCCGGCAATATTTACCTGGTCGTTTTGGGCTAAATAATCGTCAAGTTGCTGGCGCATGGCCGGAATATCTTTGCTGAATTGGCTAACCTGACGGTTAGCGGTAGGCACGACGGTAAAGAGCAGGACAGCGACAAGGGCGAAGAAGGCCAGAAACAGGATTGTTACCCAAACCCAGCGCGGCCAGCCAGTGCGACGGGCGAGGCCGTTGAGCGGGTCGTTAAAGATAAAGGAAGTGACTAAAGCCCAGATAAAGGGCGGTAATATTTCGGCTATTCTTAAAAAGAGAACTATCAGGAGAGCGGCAATAATGACGATGGCCCAGACTTTGGCAGATGTGGAAAATTTTACTTCATTTGCGGGCGGCATTGTTCCCGGTTCAAGTTTGGCGCGGGTTTGGGTTTTTTTGGTAATATTAGTGAATTCGCGACTTTTACCTATCTGCATAGTTTTCTTTTGTCCTTTTTCTAGCCCTTCAGTTTAATTTTGCGGCCAATCTAATTGCTTTTTCAAGGTTACATAAATAATAGCACATTTGGGGAGCTATCAGCAATGTGCTGTTACACTCGATTTTCGCGGTTTTGGTTGAAATTGGGGACGGTTTGTGATAACTTATACAGGCTTACAATTGCCTGGTATCTGTTGCCTGATAGCTGGAAAGTTCAAAGATGAACCCGAAATTACAAGAGCTTTTTTCACCGCTAAAGCTGGGCGCGAAAACTGCCCCCAATCGCCTGGTTTTTGCTTCCCATCTAACCAATTTTGGCTTTGATAATGTCTTTACTGACCGCCATGCCGCTTATTATGCCGAACGTGCGCGAGGCGGGGTGGGTATAATTGTCACCGAGACGATGAGCGTACATGCTTCAGACTGGCCTTTGCCGCGCACAGTTCACGGTTACAAAGAAAGCGTCGTGCCGGGATTAAAGCGAGTGCGAGAGGCGGTTAGGGCTGCCAATCCTCAAACCCTGGTGCTGGCCCAACTTAATCATAGTGGCGGGCAGGGTTCGGAAGATTTGACCCGGCGCGAAATGTTTGCACCTTCGGCGGTTCAGGATATTATCAGCCGACAAGTGCCTAAAACGATGGAAATCGAGGATATTGGGGAAGTAATCGCGGGTTTTGGCAAAACTGCCGCTTTCGTGAAGCAAGCCGGGTTTGACGGTATAGAAATTAACATCGCTGACCGTTCGTTAATCCGCCAATTTTTATCGGGCCTGACCAATTTTCGGGGCGACGAATACGGCGGCAGCTTTGAAAACAAAATGCGTTTTGCCCTGCAAGTAATTGAGGTAGTCCGGGTGGCGATTGGGCCGGATTTGGTGCTGGGGGTAAAACTTTGCGGCGATGAACTTGCGCCCTGGGCCGGGATAACGCCGGAGCAAGGGCAGGAAATCGGCAAGGCTCTGACCGAAAGTGGCAAGCTGGATTATATTAGCGTAATGATGGGTTCAATTTATAGTCTGGATAAAGCCTGGGCATCAATGCACGTTGCGCCCGGTTTTGCCGCGCATCTTGCCGCCGGGTTGCGAAAAGTTTTGCGCGAAAGTAAGCTTGAAATCCCGGTAGCAACTAGCGGGCGAATTCAAGACCCGCTTTTGGCCGCCGATTTGCTGGCCGAAAACCAGGTCGATTTAATCGAGATGACCCGCGCCCTGATTTCCGACCCGGAGTTGCCACTTAAAGCTCAAGCCGGAAAGCTGGCCGATATTCGCTACTGTACTGCCTGTAATCAGGATTGTCAGGTGCGCTCAACTATGAACCCGCTTTTGACCTGTGTTCACAACGCGGCGGCGGGCGAAGAGGCGAAACTAAGTGACCGCTTTATCGGGTGGGCGACGAATTCGCGGCGGGTAATGGTTATTGGGGCAGGGCCAGCCGGGTTAGAGGCGGCCCGTGTCGCCGCCTTGCGTGGTCATAAGGTAACGGTTTATGAAAAAAGCGAAAAGGCGGGTGGTGCGCTTCGGCTGGCGGCTACCGGGCCGGGTCGCCAGAACTGGAATTTGACCGTTCAGTATCTTGAGAACCAGCTAAAACAGCTTGAAGTCGAAACCCGTTTTTCCAGTGAAGTTACACCCGAACTAATTGCCAGCGAAAAACCTGATGCGGTTATTGTAGCGACGGGTGGCCGAAGTGTGCCGCTTTATAATGTAGCAGTAGCCGAAGATGCACAGGTTTTAAGCTTGCGCGAAGCTATCGCTCGTCCTGATAATCCTGAGATTGGGCCAAATGTGGTGGTATTGGATGAAGTTGGTTCGCACGCCGCCGCCAGTATTGCCGAAATGTTAGCGGCACGCGGCCATCAGGTTACGATTGTAAGCCACGATTCGTTTATCTCGCGGGAATTGCCCGGCACTCAGGATTTGAACAATTGGTATGGCCGCGCCCTGAGTATGGGCCTAGTTTTTATGCCACAGAAATATGTCCGCAGTATCGAAGCTGGGGCGGTTGTGCTGGAAGATATTCATAGCCACGCAGTAGAAAAACTGGACAATATTAATACTGTCGTGCTGGCAAATTACGAATACCCGAACGATGCCCTTTATCACACTCTCAAAGCTTTGCCAAACCGTACTTTTGAATTGCACCGCGTCGGAGATTGCGTCGCTGCCCGCAAAGTCGGTCACGCTATTCGCGAGGCTAACAAGGTGGCGAGGAAGCTTTAGAGTTGTTAGTTGTTAGTTGTTAGAAAAACCAAAAACCAGAAACTAGAAACTAGAAACCAATCGAGGTAATGGTGAACGAGGCTGCCGAGGAATGTCGGCGAGGGTATAGGCCGGAAATTATCAAGGTTTTGTTTATCGGAGAGTCACCGCCCGCCGGGGGAACATTTTTCTACTACGCCAATTCTAATTTATCGCGCTTTACCGAAAGAGCTTTTGAGCAGGTCTATGGGTCTGAAATAGGGACGGGTAAAGCATTTTTGGAATTCTTTAAGTCGCTCGGTTGCTATCTGGATGATTTGTGCCTGACCCCTGTTAATAAGCTGGACAATCGCGCCCGTAATCAGCTTTGTCAAAATAGCGTTCCTTCTTACGCCGCCCGAATGAAAGAATATAACCCTTTGGCTCTGATTGCAGTCAAATTGAGCATCAGGAAGCAGGCCGAAGAAGCACAACGATTAGCCGGAATGGGACATATCCCCCTGTGGGTTGTGCCGTTCCCGACGATGGGCAACCAGCCCCGTTATATTAAAGAATTGAGCGCAGTTTTACGAGAATTACAAGGCTTAAATCTTATCTGAAGGTTTGAGCCGCAAAGAACGAATGATACCTTGCAAAATAGTGCTTGAAGTTTAGATTGGAAGAACCATGAGCCAGTTTAAGTATCTTTATTCACCTTTGAAAATTGGGTCGGTGACTGTGCCGAACCGGGTAGTTTTCTCGGCCCACCTTACTAATCTTTCTGAAAATAATCTGGTGGGGGAACGGCTAATAAATTATTACGCCGAACGCGCTAAAGGTGGGTGTGGCCTGATTATTACCGAAGAACAATCGGTACATCCCACCGACCACGCTTATGAGCCACTAATTCATGCTTTTCACGAAGAAGTTATCGCGGGCTATCGCAAACTGACCGAAAAAGTGCATAGCTACGGCTCAAAAATTTTCGCCCAGATAAATCATAACGGGATGCAATGTAGCGGGATGTATTCCCGTTTGCCAGTCTGGGGGCCTTCCCCGGTTTATGACCCGATTCATCGCGAAATGCCCAAAGAAATGGAGCATGAGGATATTCAGGAAGTAATTGACGGGTACGTGCGGGTGTTGGGCTATGTCAAGGCGGGTGGTTTTGACGGGGCGGAGTTACAAAGCTCACATTCCTCGATTATCCGGCAATTTTTCTCGCCTTATTACAATCGTCGAACCGACAAATACGGCGGCAGCTTTGAAAACCGTTTGCGCTTTGCTATAGAATTAATCGAAGCTTTAAGAGCGGCTTACGGGCGTGAACTGGTATTGGGTATCCGGCTTTGCGGGGATGAGCTTATTCCGCAAGGATTAACGCTGGCAGATGTTTGCAAAATCGCGCAAGCTCTGGAAAAAACCGGGCTGCTAGATTATATTAACACTTCAATTGGCGAATTTCACCATCTTTATATGGTAGAAGGTTCAATGCACACGCCGCCGGGCTATCAGCTTTACATAAGTTCGGCTATTCGACAAGCGGTGGAATTGCCAGTTTTTGCTACTGGTCGAATTAAAGACCCGGTACAGGCCGAACAAGTTTTGGTCGAAGGCCATGCCGATATGGTCGGAGTTGTGCGCGGCCAGATTAGCGACCCGGAATTTGCCATCAAAGGGCGGGAAGGCCGAATTGATGAGATAAAATTGTGCCTTTCCTGCAATCAGGAATGTATCGGCAAAATGGGTATTAATTTGCCGTTAGCCTGTATTCAAAATCCGGCGGTTGGGCATGAGAAAAAGTTGGGTATTGGCACGATTACCCTATCGCCTCGCCGCAAACGAATTGCGGTAGTCGGGGGTGGCCCCGCCGGGCTGGAAGTAGCAAAAACGGCAGCCCAGCGCGGCCATCAGGTCACGCTTTACGAGAAAAACCGGGAATTGGGCGGTCAGGTGAATCTGGCGGTAAAAGTGCCGAACCGGGCCGAATTTGGCGATATTGTTCGCAATCAGCTAAACGTTATTTTCAAGCTGCCCAATCTGGAAATTTGCACCGGGATGGAAGCCAGTGCTGAAATGCTACTCGCCAAAAATTATGATGCGGTAGTAATCGCTACCGGGTCAAATCCTGGCCCGCGTTTTCTGCCGGGTGCAAATTTGCCACACGTGCTGGACGTTTGGCAGGTTTTGAAGGGCGAAGGCCAAATTGGTCAAAAAGTAGTGGTAATTGATGGACTGGGTTTTCATCAGGCGACCAGCGTTGCCGAATTATTGGCCGAATCGGGGCGCGAAGTCGAATTTTTGACGGGCGGGCTGTACGCGGGTGGCGATTTGGGCCTGACTCTCGATTTGGAGATGTGGAGTAGCCGTAGCCGCAAGCTCGGTATTACCCTTACGCCCAACGTTTATATTCAGGAAATCGGCCCGGATTACGTGCAAGCCGCCAACAATTATTCGGGCAAGTCCCATCGGGTCGAAAAGGTGGATACGGTTGTGCTGGCTCTGCCCAATGTCGCCGCCGATTCGCTTTATTTTGAGCTAAAAGGCAAGGTTAAGGAATTACACCGGGTCGGCGATTGTCTTGCTCCCCGCCGCGCTCAGGCCGCCGTTTTTGATGGTACACGGATTGGACGCGAACTTTAGTTACAAGCTAGAAAGAAGTAAACTTTGGAGTTGTTGAACAAGCCGCTTTTTACAATTGGAGCTATCGGGCAGGATGGCAACGGCAAAAGCACTTTGCTGCAAGCGATTGCCAAAGTTTTGGCGTTCAAGGGGCAAGCTCACCCACTGGATTTCTCTGAGCCGGAGCTGGACGCACCCCAAAAGGGCAAAAAAGCCAGCAAGCCGGATTTTGTTCGTTTTGAATATGAAAGCGAAACCCGGCGTTACCAGCAGCTTGATTTTGCTAACCGGGCGGCTTTTTTAAAAACCATTTTTAGCAGTACAACCCGCCTGGACGGGGCGATTCTGGTGGTTGATAGCGTTAATGGCATAAGCGCAAGTGACCGGGAGCAAATTCGGATTGTGGGCCGGGCGGGGTTGCCGGGTCTGGTAGTTTTTTTGAACAAATGTGATGCCGTTGAAGATACCGATTTAATTCAGGTAGCCGAAGCCGAAGTACGCGACGCGCTAACCAAAAATACTTTTGGATTGGCAAATGTTTCTTATGTTTACGGTAGTGCGCTCCGCATCTTGAACAGCCTTTCCCAATCAGCTAATACGCCCGAATACTGGTGCATCAGCGATTTACTGGATGCGCTGGATAAAACGCTTCCTGAAATGGTTTCTGCTCCGACTAACCCTCCGACAGGCTTGCACGCCCGTTTTGAAGCCGAATTTTATATGCTACCCAAAGAAGAAGTAAAGCGGCAAATGCCTTTGCTTACTGGCGTAAGCCCGGATTTTTGCTTTGCTGATGTCGAATTGGAAGGCCATATTTTGCTGCCTGATGTCAAAATGGTTTTGCCGGGCGACGTGGCCCGTATTCGGGTGAAGTTAATCGAGCCTTTAGCTATCTCTGGCGGGTTGCGCTTCTCGGTCAAAGAAAATGGCCGGATAATCGGCAATGGTATAATCGCCGCTACTCTGGATTAGCCAATTGGAGGTTTTAGATTATGGCAACAGACCTGATAACCCAGCCCGAAGATGAGGAGCTGGAAGAAGATTTGGCTACTTTTGAGCAGGGCATGATTATTACTAACCTGATAAGCTTGCTTGTGCCTTATGTCAAAGCTAATCAGCTTGGGCGGGTGGTTGATAGCAGCCCCGAATATCGCTTTTTGGAGAAAAAGAATAAAGCAACCAAAATTGGACGTTTCCCGGATGTTTCTTTTGTTAAAGAAAGCCGCTTGCCCAAAAACGTCAGGAGCTATCCTGTAGAAACTGATTTATTATGAATAATACTACAAAATTACAAATTCTGGTTTTGATAGAACAGCGCGGCGGCGAAATTGTAAAATCTTCGCTGGAAACGCTGGGCGAAGCGTTGGATATGGCGGAAGCGGCGGGCGAAGCCTTGTCGGAAGTAACCGCCCTTTTGCTGCTGGGTGAAACTGAACTAAACATCTACCAAAAATTAGTCACGGAAATATCTCAATTTGGCCCTTCCCGAATTATAATCGCTCGCCATGCCGCTTTAACCAATTTTGATGCAGCCGCCTGGTCAGAAGCCGTAGTTCAAGTAACAAGTAACGAAGACAA
>JBBQGP010000164.1:0-12433 GCA_038323095.1 Chloroflexia bacterium
GTTTCGGCTTCGGCCCGGTCAACCCGTAATTCTCCTTCACGGGTGTAGAGCCGTAGAAACTTTCCTTCTACTACCAGCCAGCTATTTAGCTCCTCGCTCCATAGCCAGTTGTCTTCACGTTTGGCAATCGGCTGGTAGTTCCCTGCGCTATCCAACCGCCAGCCCAACAGTCGTCCGTACCTGCGCCGCTCCCGTGTCCACACTCCCGGTTCGTGAGGGTCAAAGGTAAAATATTCCTTGACTCCTATCAAGGCATACTTGGTCGGCTTTTCGTTTAAATCTATTTGCCAGGTATCCTGACTTGAAATTTCAAATACTACTCGCGGTGGTACACCATCATCCCCGACCCAATAGCTGCGTTCAGCCTTAGAAGCGCGTTCCTCGATTTCCAACCCGTCCACGACAGCAATATCAGGACTAAGCGGGACACCATTGGGCAAAGCATCGTGATAAAAATTGACGTTGTGAGCGATGCCAATTTTTTCCCCGAAAACCAGCCATTTAAGAACCGCCATTAGATAATCAATTGCGGCTTGATGAAAAAAACTTTGGCTCAATTCTTCATCTTCCCTCGTATGAGTGTCCCAGTAACGTTCTTTTCGGTTGGCATTAATCGTCATCGCCTACCCCCACAATCAAGTAACAAGTAACAAGTATCAAGTAACAAATTAGAAGAGGATTTATTGTTACTTGTTACTTGTTACTTAGTCTTATGCGTCTTCCCCGTGATTCTCAAAGCCGGTAATATTGATACCGTCGAGTTCGCTCAGGTAATCGCCGCCGGTATCTTCGGCGAATTCAATAGGAGCTTCCTCTTCGTTCAGAACTTCAACCGAAAGGCCCAGTGATTGCAGTTCTTTCACCAACACCTTAAAGCTTTCGGGTACGCCCGCTTCCATGATGTTTTCACCCTTGACAATAGCTTCGTAGGTTTTAACGCGCCCGATTACATCGTCGGATTTGACAGTAATCATTTCCTGCAAAATATGGGCTGCGCCGTAAGCTTCCAACGCCCAGACTTCCATTTCACCGAAACGCTGCCCACCGAATTGAGCTTTACCACCCAAAGGCTGCTGCGTAACCAGCGAGTAAGGGCCAGTCGAACGAGCGTGAATCTTGTCTTCTACAAGGTGAGCCAGCTTCAAGAAGTAAATTACTCCGACCATCACCGGCGAGTCGAATTGTTCCCCGGTGCGTCCGTCAAATAGCTGGATTTTGCCATCACGCGGTAAACCCGCCGCTTCCAGCATATTGTGGATTTCTTCTTCGTGCGCCCCATCGAATACTGGCGTGGCTACTTTTACGCCCAGACGCATCGCGGCCCAGCCCAAATGGGTTTCGAGCAATTGCCCCAAATTCATACGGGAAGGTACGCCGATGGGGTTTAGCACGATTTGCACCGGGCGACCATCCGGCAAGAAAGGCATATCTTCTACCGGCACAACCCGGCTGATTACCCCTTTGTTACCGTGACGACCCGCCATTTTGTCCCCTGCGCTAATTTTGCGCTTTTGGGCCAGCAATACGCGCACCATCTGGTTTACGCCCGCCGGGAGTTCGTCGTTGTTGTCGCGGCTAAAGACCTTTACGTCAATCACCTTGCCACGCACCCCGTTAGGTACGCGCAAGCTGGTATCTTTGACCTCGCGGGCCTTTTCGCCAAAGATAGCCCGGAGCAAGCGTTCTTCTGCCGTTAGTTCGGTTTCACCTTTAGGCGTAATCTTGCCGACTAAAATATCGTTTGGCTGGACTTCCGCGCCGACGTAGATAATCCCGCGCTCGTCCAAATCACGCAACGATTCTTCACCAACGTTTGGAATATCGCGAGTAATTTCTTCCGGGCCTAGCTTGGTATCGCGGGCTTCGGTTTCGTGCTTCTCGATATGAATACTGGTAAAGACATCTTCCTGCACCAGTTCTTCACTCACCAGAATCGCGTCCTCGAAGTTACCGCCTTCCCAGGGCATAAAGGCTACCAGAATATTTTGACCTAGTGCCAGTTCGCCCGCTTCGGTAGAACTATTGTCGGCGATAACCTGACCCTTTTCGATTTTCTGGCCCTTGCTGACGCTCGGACGCTGGTTGATACAGGTATCCTGGTTAGACCGAATGAACTTTTGCAAAACGTGCGGATAATCTATCCCGTTTTCATCCCGAATAGTAATCCGGGTAGCGGTGCTTTCCGACACTATTCCGCTAACTTCGGACAGCATTACCCGACCACTATCACGAGCGGCCTGCCATTCGATACCCGTTCCGACTACAGGAGACTGAGGCCGCAAAAGTGGAACAGCCTGACGTTGCATATTCGCACCCATCAAGGCGCGGTTCGCGTCGTCATGCTCCAAAAAGGGAATAAGAGCAGTTGCCACGCTTACCACCTGCTTGGGCGATACGTCCACATAGTCAATTACGTCCGGCGATTCGACCACAAAGCGTTCACCACCGCGCTCTCGACAAGCTACCCGGTCTTGCACAAAGTGGCCGTCGTCGGTTAATTCGACGTTCGCCTGAGCAATACGGTACTCTTCCTCGCGGTCTGCACTCAAATAATCTATATCGTGTGAAACTATTGGGCGAATACGGATACTCCGAATTGGTAGGGCAGCGATTTGCTCGGCCATTTCGGGCGTAACCAGCACCCCTTCGTCGGCGATAATCACGCCGTTGGTCGGGTCGCTGATGGTTTCGCGCAAATACTGGTTTACCAATAATTCCGGCTTGTTCTCAACCCGGTGCATTACCTTGCGGTATGGAGTTTCGATAAAGCCGTACTGGTTAATCCGGGCATAAGTTGCCAGATTACCAATCAAACCAATGTTCGGGCCTTCCGGCGTTTCAATCGGGCAAATCCGGCCATAGTGGGAATGGTGAACGTCTCGAACATCAAACCCGGCCCGGTCACGGTTCAAACCACCCGGCCCAAGAGCCGACAAACGGCGTTTGTGGGTCAGTTCCGCCAACGGATTGTTTTGATCCATAAACTGACTTAACTGGCTACCACCGAAGAATTCGCGTAGAGCCGCTACTACCGGGCGAATATTGACCAAACCGTTAGGTGTGGCCGTTGCCGGGTCAGTAATGCTCATGCGTTCCTTGATAACGCGCTCCATCCGCAACAGCCCAATACGAAGCTGGTTTTGGATAAGTTCACCAACGGCCCGGATACGACGATTGCCCAAATGGTCAATATCATCGGCATGGCCTTCACCGTTATTCAGGCGAATCAGCATTTCGACGATGTTCAAAACGTCTTCGCGGGTCAGGTAGCGTTTTTCGACGGGCGGCTCAAGCTTCAAGCGTTTGTTCAGCTTGTAACGGCCTACTCTCGCCAAATCGTAGCGACGCGGGTTGAACAGCAACGAATACAAAAGCGAACGGGCATTTTCCAGGGTGGGCGGGTCGCCCGGACGCAAACGTTTGTAAAGCTCGATAAGAGCTTCTTCGCCGTTTTTGGTGGGGTCTTTGTCAATGGTTTGCTGGATGCTCAAGCCATTGGAATAGCGTTGGGCGTTCGGCCCGGCTTCGCCCCCAACCGTATTTCCGCGACCTGCGGTAACATCGGCCTGTGCAAACAAAGCCCGTACATCTTCATCCGAACCAACTTCCGCCGGTTTGGTGCCGCTTTCTTCTGCCGCCAGCACTGCCAAAACTGCCCGTACCAGTACGGTGACAGGAATTTTGCGCTTGCGATCAACTTTTACGCTGATAACGTTTTTGTTGCTGGTTTCAAATTCCAGCCAGGCCCCCCGGTTCGGAATAAGCTTTGCCCCGAAAAGCGGATGGCCTGTAACCGGGTCTTCGTCCTTTATAAAGTAAATACCAGGACTACGCACTAATTGCGAAACTACTACGCGCTCTGCCCCATTTATGACGAACGTACCCGTATCGCTCATAATTGGGAAATCGCCCATAAAAATTTCGCTTTCTTTGACTTCGCCCGTTTCCTTGATAACCAGGCGAACGTTTACCCGCAATGGGGCAGCGTAAGTCGCATCCCGGTCACGACATTCGTCCGGGTTATAGCGCGGCTTGTCAAATTTATGGTCTAAAAAGTGCAATTCCATGCTTTTGCCGGTAAAATCGCTGATAGGCGAAATTTCGTCAAAAAGCTCGCGTAACCCTTCTTTCTTGAACCAGTCAAACGACTCAACCTGGGTCTGAATCAGCTTGGGCATTTCCAAAACGGTTGGAATGCGGCTGAACCATTGCCGGGGCGGGCGGCTCAACAATTTATCTTCTTCGGCGGAAACTCGATAAGCGGTAGGGGAGAGGGTTTCCAGATTCAAGGTAGCAATTGACATTTATAATTACTCCTTACACAATGATAAGCACGCGCATAAACTCCTTGCGTCGGTTTGGGTCTTTTGAAACTGATTTTTGCCTCATTTTTCTCTTCGTTGAGAAATTTGTTTCAAGTACCCCTTCCGACATCGGCAGGTAGCTATACGGTGCATCCTTCTTCAAGGCAGTATTTTTCATTTTTGGTAGACAAGGATTATACCCTTTCTGTTTAGCAAAAGCAAGTCCTTTACTGGCACTTTTTCCGGGTATTGCAGATATTCTAATCTTGTATTAATCTTGCTTTTTCAAAGCCGAGCCGAGCTGTTTTTTAGAGATTTTCTCTGCCCCTGACTGTAGCATTTTGCTGATTTGCACCGCCAATACACCAAATTTTTACTTTCTTTTAATTATCTATTTACAGGGCGGCTCAAAAGATGTAAAATCAAAATACATAAAGTAGCACGTAGATTTCAGCAGCGCATAGCTCCAAATTGTATCGCAAGACCTAATAGAAAGTGTGGATACGATGTTTGATGATGACAGTCCGCAAGAATCAACCCAGCGTAGTAATGGGCATCCTCTGTTAAACGCCCTCAGTCAGTTTGGCCGCTCTTTTTTCCTCCAGCTTGACCAGTACCCCGGTGTTATACCAACCCCACCTGAAAATGTTATTACTATCTGGGAACGTTTGCAGCATTGCGAAAACCAGGAGCAGCGGGCTACCAAATCTAAAGCAGTTACTCAGGAAGGCGTGTTAGTGCGGCGTATCGAGCCTCAAGAGCCGATAGATTTTTTGGAATATTGCCGCCGCAAAAACTAGCTCGACTATGCGCGGAAAAAGGGTACTAATCAGCAGTAAAAGGAGTAAGCAGTAACGAAAACGTTTAGGAGTTTTAGAAGCTAAGGAAAACTGAACTTGAAAAAGCTAACACGACTGTCGGCTAATCGCCGCTCGTGGCATCTTATCAACTTTATCAGTGGGCTTTGCCCTTTTTTCAAGCAAACTGCCAGAAGCTATGCTTTTGACCATGAATTAGCTTGCCCTCCTGAATCTGTTCAAGGCAGTTGCCGATAATTTGTTCGTTTAAAAAGGGACACGTGGTTGTCACCAAGCACAACCAGAAATTGGATAAATATAAATGTCGGCCTATATAATCGTTAATGTAGATGTAAAAGACCCAACTTTATATGAAGAATACCGCAAGCTTGTTCCGGCTTCGATTGAAAAGTACGGCGGTAAATTTGTAGCACGGGGTGGTAAGCACGAAGTTTTGGAAGGCGAATGGCAACCCAACCGCCTGGTTATTCTCGAATTCCCCTCTTATGACCAAGCCCAAGCCTGGTATCACTCCGAAGAATACCGCGAACCAAAAGCAATGCGTTTTAACGCTGCTAATGCCGAATTGGTTATTGTCGAAGGGTTGTAAATCTTGTTATAATACAGCTCTAACCGAAAGGAGCGAGCTTTGGCGTGACCCAATCAACTTTTGCTAACAATTCAAATAATAATTCTCCAATCGCTTTGGTTATAATAGAAGCGGATTGGTCGAAACGTACTGAGCTTTGTCAATTCTTTGAGAAGGATAGTTATCAGGTTTTTTCCTCTGTTAGCCCTATTGCTGCTGAAACTTTGCTCTCCCAACTTACCAAACTTCCTGACCTTATTTTGATGAATTTGCTGGTAGAAGGTACTGAAGAAGCCGGGTTACATTTTTGTCGCCAGCTAAAAACCAACCCAACTACTAAAAATATTCCCCTTGTGGTTTACACCGAGCAGTACAAGCTGGATTATATGAACCACGCTTATGCCGCCAAAGCCGATTATTATTTAGATAAAAATAGTGAAAGTTTGGCTGGCATCGAATTGAAACTGCGCTCTATTTTGTTTCGCCATCGTCGTTTGAACAAACAAATAAACAAACTGTAAAACTGCAAAAAGATAAAGGTAGAGAAAATAATGCCAATTTCTGATAAGGCTAATCAGCCGGAACAAAACCAGAAATTTTATGATTACTTATTCTCTGGGGCAGTCGAAGACCGCGAACGCTTGACGGTACAGTATGAAGTGTTCAAGCCCCGTTTTGAGCAAATATTTGCTAAGGTTTTGGACGACTACGGTTTAGCCGCTCGATTAGAGCAACGCCGGGCTAAGGGTGAGCAAGCTCAAGTTTTGGATGTGGGCTGTGGCGAAGGTTTATTTTTGCATAAGGTAGCGGCGGAACTCGAAAAACGCGAACTGCTGTCTGCCTGCCGCCTAATTGGGATAGACCGGGATGCCAACGCGATAGAAGCCGCCGAGCAATTCAAGGAGTGGTTTGTGCCGCCGCGTCCCTATCTTAATTTTTATCAGTGGGATGCCACCAAGCCTTTAGACGATTGTCCCGGCTTGAAAGGCGCAGATAATCAATCGCCAGTTGAATTTGATTTCATCTTTCTGGTTGTGGTAGCAGAACATATTCCACAAGCTAAAATACATCTTCAACATTTTTATGATAAACTTGCACCGGGTGGAGTGATTTATCTGAGAGATTATGTTTTAGAGGAAAGCCCGCGAGGAATGATTTCGCCACTTCCGGCAATGGCCCGCATGAACCATTTGGCCTGTAGCTTTATTGCTTCGATTAACGCTGGCCTCGATGTTTCCAAAGAAGCCGCAAGCTGGTTCAAGGAATTTGGAGCGCAACAAGTACAGGCTTTGCCCGACAGGGTAAGCATTGACGACGAGAGCGACATTGGGCGGCATTGTATGCGTAATTTAGTAATGGGTATGCAAAATTTCGGGCCAACTCTGGTAGCCCGTGGTCGCCTGACCCAAACCGAATACGACGAAATCAAGGCTACGATTTACCACGACCTCAGCCCTGAAACGCGCGGCCAAATTACCTGGATGGATACGCTGGCCCAAAAACCCGAATAAACTAAAAACGAAGCTTGAGCGGTACTAGCTGTTTGACAAATTATTAGAAGCTGAATTGCTAACTATCAAAAAGGTGCAGGTTGAATGAAGGCCCGTAGATTTGACGCGAGAAAATTGCTCGCTTTGGTATTTTCTCTGCTGTTATGTTTGGTTTTTTCAATTCCAACCGATTTTTTGGTAAACGCGGCTTCCTCCGCTCTTACCACAATACCCGTAGTTCAAGCCCCCTATAGCATCGCCGCAAATCCTGCCACCAACCTAATTTATGTCGGCAGCATCACCACCAATGCAATTTCGGTGATTGATGGTGCTTCTAATTCTGTGGTAGCAACTGCAACGGTTGGTACTTACTATGGAGATGTTCGGGTAAATCCGACTACCAACCGCATTTATGCCGCCAACCATTTTCAAAATTATCTTTCAGTAGTTGACGGCCTTACCAATAGCACCATAATTACCTTACCGACTGGGGCGTACCCGTCAGGTATTGCGGTAAACTCTATTACTAACAAAATTTATGTGGTCAACACTAATCCTTATGGCCTCGCTGGTTCAATAATGGTTATTGACGGGAATACAAACTCAACCGTAATTAGCCTTACAGCGGGTTATTTTCCTGTTTCGGCGGATGTTAATCCTGTTACGAATTTAGTTTACATAACCAATTCCACTGGTAACAGTATTTCGGTACTGGATGGCAATACCAATACAATTACTTCGACAATAGCTGTCGGAAGTTCACCAGCCGGAATCGCGGTTAATTCTAATACAAACCGTATTTATGTAGCTAATCATGGATTTTCAGGTAACAGCAATACTGTTTCGGTTATAGATGGCCTTCAAAATACCGTAGTAACAACAGTAACGGTTGGCGTTGAACCCTACGCCGTTGCCGTTAATCCCGTTACCAATCGAGTTTACGTAACTACAGACGGGAGCGGTGGCACAGGAATTAATGGCCCAAATTTATACGTAATAGACGGAAATACTAACACGGTAGTGGGTACAATACCCCTTTTGGATGCATCGGGCGGAATTACGGTTAATCCGATTACTGGTCGGGTTTATCTTACCCTGGCCCATCCTGATTTAGTCGCGGTACTCGATGACTGCGCTAATCCTTTGAGCGTGAATAGCTCATTAGATGAAAATTTTGTGGAACTTTGCGCTATGCGGTTGATTACTTGAAAGCGCATCCTGCTAATCCTGACAAAACTATCAATCTTGCTTTAACTGCCGGGAAGCCCAAAATTACCTTAGCCAGTGGCTTAAATGTACCCGAAGGCACCATTATTAACGGTGCTTGTACCAGCCCGGCTAACAAACCTGCAATTGAAATTGATGTAAACGGCTCAAACTCTGACATTATACTTAACGGTAAAACTTCGCTGTATGGCTTGAGTATCAAATTACCCAGCACCAGCCAGGTTCGAGCAATTAATGGTGGCAACAAGTTAAAGTGCGTAGCCCTAAGCAACAAGTAGCTCTTGTTTACAACTGGTTGGGTTGCCAGCGTGTGTAGCGTAAGGCGGTTTTGAGTAAGTAATAGGCGGCTTTAGCACTGCCTTTTAGCGTTCCGCTTACTTTGGATTGCCCTCCACCCCGGCGGCGATAATCCAGGGGGATTTCAACTGTTGAGCAGTGCAGCCGGGCCGCCTTAACCAGCATTTCGGTAGTCCAGCCGTAAGTTAGCTCCTGCATTTTGAAAGAAACCAATTTCTCTCGTTGAATCGCTTTGAACGAAGGCAAATCGGTATATTTACTATGGTAGAGCTGATTAATAATCCAGACCACCAGTTTATTGCCCAAACGAGCGTGCAGGGGCAGTGCGCCCTTCTGAAAATGCCCTAATGTACGCGAACCGAGTGCTAAATCGGCCTTGTTAGCTAACATCTTTTCCAAAAGAGCCGGAATCGCGGCGGGCGGGTCGCTGTAATCGCCATCCAAAAAGATTAGAATTTGAGCCGAAGTTGCCTCTTCAAAGCCGGTATAGCAGGCCGCGCCATAGCCCCGCCCGCGCTGCTGGACGACTGGCACGCCCGCCTCTTGCATAGCCTGAACTGTCCCGTCGGTGCTACCGCCATCCACTACCAGAATATCCAGTTGATAAGCTGGATTTGCGGGTAAGCTTTTGATTTCCTGAATTACTCGTCCGATATTTTCGATTTCATTATAAACCGGGACGATTACGCAGGTTTTGCAAGGCAAAGCTTTGTCAGGCGACATCCAGCAACTCTCCGTAATCCACTGCGGCAAGGGCTTGACGGGTATGGTGGGCTTGCCCTTCATCTACAAGGGACAGTTCCCGGATAAAGCGGGCCAATTCCTGCCCGGTATCCAAATCGTACCAGCGCGGCAAAAGTTGAAAACTGGCCTGATGCGAAAAAGCCCGCTCCATTGTTTCAACCAGCACCGTCTCAGTACTCCAGGTCATCCCCTCAAAAAGATAAGGGCAGGAAGCTCTAGCTCCCACTAAATAATAACCGCCGTCCTCGGTTGGGCCAAGCACCAAATCGTTTTTATCCAAAGCGGTAACGGCTGCTTCAAGATACTCAAGGGGTAGGGTCGGGTTATCGCTGCTGATGCAGAACACTTTTTGATAGCCTAGTTTCAAACATTCTTCGATAGATTGATTTAATGCGCTGCCAAGACCGGGACTATCCTGCACTACATAACCCACCGAAGCCGGCAGAATTTGCCTCAGTTCGCGGGCATCCTGAGCTGACGGGCAAACCGCCTTTACCTCGCAATCCGCTACCTTCCGGGCAATTTCGATGGTATCCAGCAAAAAGCCGGTGTAAAGCTGGGTCGCTTGCTCGTAACTCAAAGGCGGGCAAAGCCGGGTTTTGACTTTGCCGACTTGTGGAGCTTTTGCCACCACCACGATTGCCCCCTGGCTTACTTTATCCACTGCTCATTCTCCCTTGCCAGAATTTGCGCTTCGGCCAGCAAAATCGCCAGCGCACTTTGTCCCTCACTAATCTCGCCGTTACGAGCCATCTCTAAAACTTGCCGGACAGGAAGCACCAGCCGTTGCAGCAACTCGGTTTCTTCCAGCATTGGCGGGTGGATTAGTCGCACGCCCACCGCCAGAAATACTTCACAGACTAAAGTAATATGAGCCGAACTGCTGTAAAAGCGCGAAAGATAAATTAACTCATCACATTCGCCGCCCACTTCCTCGCGCAATTCGTGGCTGGCCCGGATACTTGGGTCTTCCTGGGGGGTTTGGAGCGACCCGGCGGGAACTTCCAGCACCCAATCCCGCACAGGATAGCGATATTGCCGGATTAAAGCAATTTGACCGTCAGCAGTCAAAGGCACAACGTAAGCGGCCCGCGGTACTTCGGCATAACTGTAAGCTATTTCGCGCCCTTCGCCAATATCTACCTGGTCTTCCCGAAAGCTGCGCCAACGGCTCTCGAACAAATAGCGGCTTTGCAAAGTTTTATAAGGCTGAAAATCGGCCTCTTGCTGCTTATCATCTTGCTTCATATCGTTAAACGCTCCATCTTGCGCCGCAGCCTTCGCAGCACTGTGGTGGCTTATTGCTGAGAAAAGCTTTGCGGAATTCGCGGTATTTCTCGCCATGCCAAATTTCTTTAATCGGCTGCTGAAAAACGTTACCCAGAATTGGCCCGCCGCCATCCCCGGTAAAGGGAGCAAAGCAACAGGGCGACACATCTCCGTTAGCCTGAATATAAGTCAATCGCCAGGGACGAGTGCAAGCCAGCCAGGGCCGTTCTTCATCCAATGCCTCGGTAGCAGCCGTGAATTGACCCTCTGCATTAACCTGACCCTCGCCACTGGCCGCCAGCGCAATCCCGTTTTGGTAGCAAATTTGGGCGGTTTTACTTAAAGCGATTTGTTCTTCTTCGGCCAATTTGCGGAAAAGTGATTGCTCCTCTACCGCTAACCCTGCCCCAAAATAAACCAGCCTTTGCACATAAAGTTCGTTAATCCCCGCTTCGACTGCAAATTTGGCGACTTCGGGCAATTGACCCACGTTTTCCCGCATAGTGGTAAACCACAGGCTTACTTTTGGGCCGTGTCCGCGTTCCCGCATCAAATTCATCAAGGCTACCAGATTACGTTTAACTTTATCCAGTCCGGCAATTCCCCGAATTTGCTTGTAAGTTTCGGGCTGGCTGGCATCAAAAGAAACCCGGTATTCGTCCAAACCGCTTTCTACCAAACTCTCCCGTCGCTTTTGCCCAAGAGCCAGCGCATTTGAGTTAAAAAGGGTGTAGCAGTTGCGGGCCTTGAGATAAGCAATCATTTCAAATAAAGCCGGATTAAGCAAGGGTTCGCCCAGACCGTGTAATACTGCCCGTTGAAGGTTGGGAGTTTGCTCGACTATATGGGTAAAATGCTCGAACGATAAATTATCCCGGCTTTCCGGCCAATAAAAAGTACGCGGACACATACTGCATTTTTCGTTACAGTTTTTGGTAACTTCAATATAAAGGCTTTTTGGCTCGGCAACTAGCGGCTCGTCGAGCAAAGCTGGCAATTTTTGATTTACGTTTACATTTATAGTCACAATTACTCATTCCTAACTAAAAGGTTGTTTTAATAATTTGAAATTTTTATACAATATTACTCCGCCACTGGATTTTGACCAAAATCTTTTGACCGAGCAATATTTACTAATTTTATTCACGTTCGGCTATATAAAGCACCATCGGGCGGACGGCTTGCACCGGGTAAAGCTGAGGCGACCTAAAGCCCGTTTCCGTCAGCCAATCGGCTAATTCACCCGGCGTAAAAAGCCCGCCTTCCTCATACATAAGCGAAAGCGTCAGGTTTTGAAAAACGTTCTCAGCCGGGGCAGTCCGGCTATCTTCCAGATACGTATCGTAAATGGCGATTGCCCCTCCCGGTACAAGGGCTTGCGCCGCTCTACTCAGCAAAAGCCGGATAGTTTCGGGCGATTCGGTACGCAATACCTGGAAAAAAAGAATTAAATTATAGCAATTTTGCCCAAAACTATCGGTTTTGTAATTGGCCTTTAGAAACTGAACCCGCTCACGGGCCGGACTTTCGGCGGCTACTTCTCGCGCAATTTCAAGCACCCCCGCCTGGTCTAGCAAGCTAACTTCTAAAGCCGGGTAAGCTTCGGCAAAAGCCAGCGCAAACGTTCCCGCTCCGCTTCCCACGTCCAGCAAACGCTGGGCTTTCTTTAATCTCTCGTCCAGCAAAGGCATAAGCTTTGGAGCAAGATTTTTAGCA
>JBBQGP010000165.1:0-12418 GCA_038323095.1 Chloroflexia bacterium
CCTTATCTTTATCAAACCATGTTTTCGGGCAAAACTCCGGGCCGCTCATCTCAAAGACATAGCGTGATTGTGCCTTATGGTTTGTATCAAGCTAAGGATGGTAGCGTTAATCTGGCGGTACAAAACGAGGAACAATGGCGCAAATTGTGCCGGGTGGCCCTGAACCGCCCCGATTTGGCTCAAAACGAACGCTACAGTTCCAACGAAAAGCGGGTGGCTTTGCGTGATGAGCTTGAGCCACTTATCGAGCAGATTGTGGCTAAATACAGCGTAGCCGAGCTGGAAAAGCGATTGGAGGAGGCTGATGTGCCTTTTGGTCGGGTCAACGATTTACCCTATGTGGCCGAGCATCCTCAACTTCGCGCCCAAAATCGCTTTATCCAAATCGAAGGGCCGGATAACCGCTTGCTCGAAACCCTGGTTACGCCGTTTGGTTTGCAAAATCTGCCTCAAAGGGCTGACGCTGTTCCCGGCTTGGGCCAGCACAATGCCGAAATTCTGGCAAGCCTTGATGATTTGTAGATTTGTAACTAATGGTTAGCGCAATACTTTTGGTGCGTCTACCTCGCGGTTAGGAACGGTGGTTGGTAGCTCCTGATGGTAAGCCCCGGTGGGCATCAGGCCAAAACCACCAAAACGAGCCATCACCCGCAGTTGGGCTAAAACATCCTCGCCGCAATGCTCCGTCGGCAAATCGCGCCAGAAACTAAAGCCGCCCACCTCGCGCAATTTCGCCACATCGTACATTGTGCAACCGCCCACCCAGGCCACTTTGTATTTTATGGGCTGCTCGAAAGTCGCGCCGAGCCGTTGCGCCACGTGATACAAATTAGCGGCGTTATGCAGCTTGTGGCGTTCCCACGCGGGTGATTCGGGTAAAACCACTTCGGGTTGTACCGGGCCTTCCCAGAGTTCCACCGCTTGCTGATGTGGCCGAATGTCGTTCAAATAGCTGAGGCCAACTACGGCACTTCCTACAAAGCCGACATTTTCCTCCCGCAAACTTTTGAACATCATCTCAACACCCTGCGCCTCAAATATCAAGTCGTCGTCACTGAACAAAACATAAGGGGCAGTAGCCTGGTCAAGCAAGAATTGACGCTGCTCGGCCAAGCCACGCCGAGGCAAATGCTTTAAGATTTGTACTTCATGTCCATGCGCTTGCACTACCCTAACGGGCGATTGGACTTCCTTTATATCGGCTACATTAAAATTTTCGGTTTGGTCAGAAATTATTACCCTGAAGTCTTTAAAGGTTTGAGCAATCAGGCTGGTTAGCGTTACCGCCAATGCCGCCGGACGATTATAAGTTGGGATTAATATATCGAGCATTACGCTCATTGTGAACTCCTTATTAGTTGTCGGTTGTCGGTAAAAAAGTTGTTAGAGAAGAAGTTGTTAGTTGTTAGAGGGAACTAGGGTTGTCGGTTTCTATAGATAATCAGATAATGATTTAGAAAAGTGTTTATCTTCTAATCGCCCTGAAATAAATTTCGGGCTAAGAAGTGTGAAGTTGGTTCAAACCAACTGTAACAAAGTGTGTCTCTATTTGAATTAGAATTATTCCAAAAAATCTATTAACGGAGCCACATCCTACAAATAATACCACTTCCCCTGTAGGATGCTGCTTTGCCAGCTGACTTTCGCCCAACCTCGCTTGAGCTAAATTCCCAGTTGGTTTCGGCACAGCCCACCTTCGGCGAACCAACTTGCCGTCTCTTAGCCCGAAATTCATTTCAGGGCCAGACTACCACTAATCTAACAATTCCACTTCTCTTTCTATCTATCTATACTTAATACTTCCGACTTAATACTTCCGACTTAATACTTTATACTTCCGACTTGTTATTTGTTACTTCGTTGTAAAGCTCTTTAACCGCCTGGACGACTATGTCAGGGGTAACTAATCTTAAGCAATTATGATGCCCTTCCGGGCAAATTGCCTTGTAACAAAATTTACAGGGTACATCGTGATTTAGCACCCGGTTGGGAACGTTCCAGGGGGTATGCTGCGGGTTGGTCAGGGCATACAAATCTACTACGGGCGTACCTACCGCCGCCGCAATATGCACCGGGCCAGTATTATTAGAGAGCAAAAGCGGGGCAAGCTCGGTCAGGGCAATCATTTCGCCTAAATTCAGGGCATCCACCAGCGAAAAAGATGCTGTGTTCATTTCGGCTTGAATAAATTCGACCAGATTTTGTTCTTCCAGACCCGTCCCGGTCAATACAATCTGAAAATCATTTTCAAGGGCGAGAGTACGGGCGGCTTTTGCAAAGCTTTCGGGCGGATAGCGACGCGAGGGGGCGGTTGCTCCGGCGT
The DNA here is from genome assembly GCA_038323095.1 of Chloroflexia bacterium. GTDB lineage: Bacteria > Chloroflexota > Chloroflexia > Chloroheliales > Chloroheliaceae > L227-5C. The sequence continues at coordinate 2,324 of JBBQGP010000165.1, forward strand.
GGAGGATTAGCCAGGGTCGGCTAGTATCTATCCCGCGTTCGGTTAGCAATTTTTGTACTTTTTGGCGGGCAATTTCTGGCGCACGGGCCGACATCCGCTCATCTTTGGTAGTGCTACCAATTTGGGCGACCAAATCCAGATGCCGCCGCACCTCATGCCGGATGCCCTGCGCCGGTTCAGGGTCTTCTATCCAGTCGGTCAAAAGCTGGTAGGGATTTTCGTGGCAATGGGCCAGCCGCAAGGGAATATCAGCCATATAGCACATAAAGGCGGCAGGGAGCGGGTTCTGACTATAGACCGTAAAAATTACCGCCGCGTCAAAATTCTTCTGCCGCAATTGTTCGATAATGGCAAATTCGGGCTGGCTATTCTGGCGCGGCGCGGTAGCCTTCATCCAGGGAGCATCGTAAATCAACGTTTCGTCAATTTCCGGGATAAAAGGGGCAACCGCCGCACCGGGTGGCGAGGTAAACAAAGTCAGCTTGCGTTCCGGCTGACCTTCTTTCAAAGCACGGATTGCCGGAGTGGTCATCAGCACATCGCCGATTGTATCGAGCCTGACGCATAAGATATTTTTAGCCTGCGCCCATTTCTCAGCACTGCTTGACATAACTTTTATTCCCTGATGAAAAGTTTAGTGTCCGAAGATTCTTCATTAGCAAGTCGTCCAAAGTCCAACGTTTCAGGTTCAAGGGCTTCATCTTGATTACCGTCGGCTTTTCCGTTTCCCGCTTTAGAGTTTTGCACGTTAGATAAAGAACTCTCATCCAAAGGCAGGGCGTAATCTTCGCGTATTCGCTCGATAATGGTGCTGGTCGAACGGTCATACAAAAAGGGCAAAAGCTGGATTGTTCCGCCTAATTCCTCGACCAAAGCCGCTTCCGGCAAAGTTTCGCGGGTGTAATCGCCACCTTTCACAAAAATCTCCGGGCGGATAGCTTTAATCAACTCGACGGGGGTATCTTCATCAAAGGTTACAAGGTGGTCAACGCAGCTAAGGGCGGCCAAAACCTGAATACGGTCTTCCAGAGGATTAATCGGGCGGCTTGGGCCTTTCAAGCGGCGCACGCCTGCATCCGAATTTACCCCGACAATTAAAACGTCGCCCAAAGCTTTAGCTCGACTAAGGTAAGTTACGTGTCCGCGATGCAGCAAATCAAAAAAGCCGTTGGTGAAAACAATCCGCTTGCCCTGCTCCCGGTAGTAAGCCAGCCGCGCCGCCAGCCGCTCCCAGCTTTGAATATGCTTCTGCCCGCCCGAAAAATGCTCCTGTAGCTCGAAGCCAGAACAGGTCGCTGTCCCTTCTTTGGAAACAACCACGGCAGCCGCCCCCGAAGCCAATTCCGCCGCCGTTGGGGTATTCGCCCCTGCCGCCAATGCTAGGGTCATGGCACTTACGAAAGTATCACCCGCGCCTGCCGCCCGCGAATGGCTGGTTGGCTTGGCGTAGGTGCGATAGGGGGCGCTGCCGCGCTCGAACACCAGCGAACCTTCGGTATCCAGCGTGACCGCCGCGATTTTTGCCCCGGTAATATCCAGCACTTTTTCACCCTGAGCCAGCATTTTCTCAGCCCGCGTCCCCTGCATTTCGCCTACGCCCAAAAGCTTCAAAGTTTCCTCGAAATTCGGCTTTACCGCCGTAACCCCAATGTGACGGTACGCCGCCAGATTTTTAGAATCGGCTACCAGCACGCGGGGTCTAACGGCCTGCAAGTTTGCCAGCGTTTGCACTACTTTAGGGGTCAGAATACCGTAGCCGTAATCTGAAATAATCACCGCTTCGCAATGCGGGAAAAGCTGATTAAGCCGCTCGATTAACTTTTGTTCAGTTGCCTCGTTTACTGGCCCGGTGCTGCCCTGGTCGTAGCGCACCAGAATTTGCCCATTGGCAATCACCCGGTGTTTGGCGAGGGTTTGTCGGCCTGGTTGTACCAATAAATCTTCGGTTGGAACGCCCTTAGCCTCCAAACTATCTCGTAAGAGCCGACCTTCCCAATCATCGCCAATTACCGACAAAAATTTGGCCTGTCCGCCCAGCGTCCGAATATTGACGGCAGTATTGGCCGCCCCGCCCGGAGCGTCCTTGCGCTCCTGCAAATCTACGATTGGTACGGGAGCTTCCCGGCACAACCGCCCCGGCTTACCTTCCAGATAGCTATCAAGCATAGCCTCGCCGATTACCAATACTTTTAGTCCGGCAAAGCTTTTTATTAATTGCATCAAATCTGTTTTCATCTAGGTTTCAGGTTTCAAGTTGTTCTTCCCGACAATCACTTGGGGTTAAAACCCCAACCCAAGCAGGCTGAAGTACCATAAATGGCACTATCAAGAGGGCTAGTCAAGGAAGTTCTAGTGCGCTTCAGCGTACTTTTGCCTTTTTAGACTGGGTTTTTAACCCCAGGCGTTAGCTTTGCACAAAATCCTACTGACAACTGACAACTCTAGTTCCCTCTAACAACTAACAACTAGCAACTATTCTCCCCGCTTGAGCCAAATCATCGGTGATGTGATGGGGCTGACGCAGGGGTGAGAGTTGCCACTCGGTTTCGTTGCCATTGTCTAGCAAAATAGTACGGCAGCCCGCCCGCCGTCCCGCTTCAACGTCGTTTAGAATATCGCCGATAAACCAGCTTTGAGCCAAATCTATTTGGTGTTCGCGGGCCGCTTGCAGGATTAGACCCGGCGCAGGTTTGCGACATTCGCAATCTTTAACATATTTGGCTACTTCGCCAGTAGGGAAATGCGGGCAATAGTAAAAACCAGCCAAAGGCACGCCCTGCTCGTTTAACAATTCCCGCAAGCGTTGCTCAACCCCGATTAGTGCGCTTTCCTCGAAATAGCCCCGCGCCACCCCTGATTGATTGGAGATGACAATGAGCGCGTAACCCGCCGCGTGCAGCAAGCGCAGCCCTTCCTCCGCGCCCGCCGCCAGCTTTATCAAAGCCGGGTTCACGTTATACGGCACATCTTCTATCAAAGTGCCATCTTTATCTAAAAATACGGCTCGCTTCATCAAGTAACAAGTAACAAGTAACAGCACCACCAAACCCCTTGATACTTGATACTTGTTACTTATCCCTTCTAGGGCCACGAAGTCTCGCGCATGGGCAAGACTGTGATTTCGGGTATGACCGACTCGGCGGGCATGGTCAGGACGTAGCGAACGGTCTCGGCTACGTTTTTAGGGTCTTGCAAGTTTTCAAGTGGCGTATCGGGGAAGCGTTCCAGAATGAAGGGGGTTCGCATCCCGCCATTGACTACTGCCGTTACCTTGATGCCCATCGCCCGCCCTTCGACGTGCAAGGCGTGGCTCAAGCCCAAAAGACCCCATTTGCTGGCGTGATAGGCGGTGGCGTTGGCCCAGGCTCGTTTGGCGGCGGTAGAAGTGATGTTCACGATATGGCCGCTTCGCTGGTCTTTCATAGCTTCAAAGGCCAGCTTGGACATTACGAACGGCCCGCGCAAGTTCACGCCAATAATCCTGTCCCAATCGGCAATAGTTAATTCTTCGACAGAAGTAGTTACATCAATTCCGGCGTTATTCACCAGAATATCAAGTTTGTCGTACTGGCTGACAATTTGGCGGATAACCTGTTCGGCTTGCTGCTCCTGTTGCACATCCAGCTTCATTCCTGCCGCCATTCCACCGGCGGCCTGAATAGACTCGGCCACTTTCACGGCCTGTTCTTCGCGCACATCGGCGGGAATTACAATTGCGCCCGCCTCGGCCAGCGTCCGGCAAATCGCCTCGCCTAACCCCTGCCCGCCGCCCGTCACAAGGGCGACCTTCCCTTTCAAATCCTGCATAAATCTCCTTTTGGTTGTCGGTTGGTAACTATTCAGCCAGGGTCAATGTAAGAGGGATTTCCAATCCCGATAAAGACGGCTTTAGGTAAATCGGGATTGGAAATCCCTCCTACACCTGAACAGTTACGCTGGATTTAGCTTAACCACCCAACGGCTTTAGCCCAGTTTTCATGTTATTAGCCCGGACATTCCATGTCCGGGAGATTACCCCAATCTACAAATTTAAGCCGTTCCTCTCATCAATCCTTCTAACAGCTAATAACTAACAACTCTTTCTCACCCTTTTGTCGAACGTTGCGTACTTACTGCTTTGCGTCGGGGGCTTACTGTTATAGTTGGCTTACGGGTGTCAGATAGCTCCCAGATAGGCCGAACGACGTTGGGGCTAATAGATTGCAGCCGTCGGCCCGATAAAATCCGTTCCTCGACCAGTTCGCACAGCAAGTGCAGTAGCACCATCTGAACTTCCTGAATACGTGGCGTATCGTTACTCGGTACGATAAGGCAAATATCAGCTAAAGCTCGCAAATCGCCGCCATCGTTGCCGACCAGCGCAATCGTCGTGATACCCTGATTGCGGGCCGTCTTGAAAGCTTCAACCACGTTGCGGGAGCGGCCACTGGTGCTAATCCCGACCAGCACATCGCCCGCCCGCCCAATAGCTTCCACCTGACGGGAAAAAACAGTGTCATAGCTGAAATCGTTCGACCAGGCCGTTAGAATCGCACTATCGGCGGTTAGAGCTAAGGCGGGCAAGCCGGGCCGAGCATTGGATTTGTAGCGACCTACAAATTCAGCCACAAAATGTTGGGCATCCGCCGCGCTTCCGCCGTTGCCGCAAACCAAAAGCTTATTGCCCTGGGCAAAGCACGCCCCGATTGCGTCCGCCGCATCCAGCGTAATTGTCCGTAAGCGTCGCCGCGATTCTTGCAAAGTTTCGATTGCTGTATCAAAGCTGCGGTCAACCATCGCTAAATCGTTGGCTTCTTCGCTACCTTCGGGTTGGCAAATGTTTAGCACTTCTTCGTAAAGAGCCGCTACTGCGTCGGCCACCCTGCGCCAGGTAAACAAATCGTTAGCCCGGCGAATGGCCTGTTTCCTGAATACACTTAAAAGCTTGGGATGCTTGTACAAATGGGCTAGACGTTCGGCCAAAGCGTCGGGGTCGTTCGCCGGAACAAGATAACCCGTTTCACCATCGCGTACCGTAAACTTGATACCGCCCACGTTCGCCCCGACTACTGGCGTACCACAGGCCATCGACTCAAGCGGAGTAATCCCGAACGGCTCATACCAGGGCGTACTCACAAAAATATCGGCGGCACTGTAATAATATTTTAGGGCTTCGCGACCACGTCGGCCCACAAATGTAACTTTTTCGGCAATGCCCTCGGCTTCGGCCAGAGCTTGCAAGCGTCCCAGTTCGGGGGTAGCTCGCGAATTTGGCTCGTCGGTTTCGCCACCGACTATCAGCAAGCGGGCCGAAACCTGATGTTCTTTAACCAATCGCCCGAAAGCTTGAATAACATTATCTACCCCTTTGCGGCGCACCATCCGACCTAATTGCAAAATAATTTTCTCATCAGGGTCAAGGCCAAGCGCGATACGGGCCAAAGGCTTGCTAATCGGCCAAAACTCGGATTGGTCAAATCCACAGGGAATAATCGTTACTCGCGCCGGGTCAGCGTTGTACAGTCGGATTAAATCTTCCTCGTCTTGCGGACATTCGGCGATAATATGGTCGGCTTCGGCTACCACCCGGTCTTCGATTTCAAAACGGGCTTCGGGAAATTCGTCGGCCTCGCCCTGATGCAATCGTCGTACCCGGCCCAGCGCGTGAAAAGTAATAACGAAGGGGATACTAAGTGTCTTTTTAATTTCCGTCGCTACCAGCCCCGACATCCAGAAATTAGCGTGAATTAAATCATAAGGCTTGCGCTGCTTTTTGCAAAAGCGCAAAACATAATTGGTAAAATCACCCATTAGTGGCAGCAAATCTTCTTTGCGAACCTCTTGCGCCGGGCCAGCCGGAACGTGAATAATTCGTACCCCGCTCACCCATTCCGCCACTTCCGGCAAGAGTTCGCTATAACGGCGGGTAAAGACATCTACTTCGTAACCACGCGCCGCCAAATGTTTGGCAATCTGGGCTACGTACACATTTTGCCCGCCATTATCTACCCCGCCAAGTAAGGCCAGCGGCGAAGCGTGTTCGCTAATGAGCGCAATCCGTTTGGTCATAGTTCCCTTCTTTGCTTTCTAGCTTTGCCTGATACCAGTTCAAAAGCGGCTTCCCAATCCCGGCGGAAACGGTCAATATTAAACTTTTCCAGAGCGCGACGGCGTGCGCCTTCACCCAGACGGCGGGCTTCTGCCGGGTCTTTAATTAATTCTTTCATTTTTTCGATTATTTTGCTGACATCAGTGTCTATATAGCCTGAAACATTGTTTTCGATAATTCTTGGCATTTCGGTAGTTGCCAGCCCGATAATTGGCATACCCAGCATCATCGCTTCACAAACCGCCAAACCCATGCTGGTATAGCGAATTGGATTAAAGAAAAAGCGGTAACGCGCTTCAAAGGCTGGTAGCTTGTGGTGCTTGACTTCGCCTAACCCGCCCACTTGCTCGGCTTCCATCCCGACCAAATCAAGTGGCACTTCCTGCCGGACCCGTTCAAATATATCTGCGCCAGCCCGCCGCCCGCGCCGCGCCATCCCGTTTAAGACCACAATTCCTTTATCCAGTTCGCCCGTGTAGCGCACCTCTGGCGGGGTAGTTACGCCATGTTCGATTACGCGGGTGGGAGTGCGCCCGTTATCCCACATCAAATTGTTAAAATAGGTACAATGTACCAGCAAAATATTGGCATCATCTACCAAATGTTTGGTGTCGGTTGGGACTTCGCGAGGCGGGTCGTGTTCCAGATAAATTTTGGGTAAATTGCGCTGCTGCTCCACGTTTAAAATTTCGTACTGGTCTTCTAAATAATTACGCCGGGATTGAAACAGAACCAAATCAAAATCGGTATTTTTCACTTCTTCTGCTGGAATTTCACGCAAATTTTCCGGCCAGGGAACGCTATCCGAACGCCCGCCATAACCATTAGCCCGGTCTGGCTTTACTGGCAAATAAAAATCATGCCCGGTCTGTCCCAAAAAATACAGGTAACTGCCATGTACGTGCCAGGTCAGCACTTTATAGCGACGGCTCACTTTTTTATCCTTTGCTAATTACTGTTCAGGTCGCTTAAATCAGAGCAAATGCTGTACCAGCCTCAACCATAAATTATCAGGCGAGTTTTAAGCGGCAAAGCGGCTGGCTTGTTCCCGCAACAAAGCTTCAACCTGAGAAACAACGGCAGCGCGGCTAACTTCACGCCCGTAGCCCTTGAAAATCACTCGATGCCGCTCCCGGTCAAGCGGCCCCCATCTCTTAGGGTCGGAAGCACTGAAAATCACCACGCTCGGTAAGCATAAAGCCGCCGCCAAATGCGATACCCCCGTATCGTTGCAGACCAGCAACCGCGCCCGGCTTAATAGAGCGGCCAAAGAACCTAATTCGGTTTTTCCGGCTAAATCAATTGCTTTGGCCCTCATTGCCCGGCTAACCGCCTGAGTTAAAGCCGCCTCGCCCGCCGACCCGGTTAAAACTACTTGCAAACCCTGACTTGCCAGCTTATCGCCTACTGCCGCAAAACTTCCGGGTTGCCAGCGTCGTTCCGGCACGCTTGCGCCGGGATGGATGCAGGCATAATCGCCCGGCTTTAATTCAGCAATTTCGCCAATTTTGGTTAAAGCTTTTTCATCGGCAGAATTAAGGGGAAATTCAAGGTGTTCGCCTTGCGAGGCTATGCCCAAATGTTCCAGCAAGCGCAAATAGCGACGTATTTCCGATTCAGTTTCTTCAAAAGGTAAAAATCGTTTTTCATCCGGGCAAAATTGGCCCGGTAAATAAAACCCGGCGTTAAATTTTGCACCGAGCATAACCGTAAGCGGGTTGGTAGTTTGACCGCTACCGTGTAACTGCAAGGCTAAATCAAACTGGCGACGTTGAGCTTTGACGAAAAAACCCGGAATTTTGACTAAATCCGGCTCTCGTTCGGCCAAACCGGGATAACCGGGAAATTCCAGCCAACTATCAATATAACCTTTGTAACGCGCTACCAGTTTTTTTACTTCAGGCAAGCCTGCCAACGTTATTTCAGCGTCCGGCAATGCTATTCGTAATGCTCGAAATGCCGGAACAGTACAAAGAATATCTCCCAACCCACGCAAAGCCCGCACTAAAATCACCCGCCGGGGTGTTTCCCCTCCGAGTTGATAAGACATATTTAGCTGCTCTCTTTGTTATTCTTAATCCTGACCCACGATTTTTAGGTATTTGCCTAAATTTTGTAAAACTTTAGCTGAGGCTGTTTACCCCAATTAATAGAGCAAATTTTGTGCCAGTTCTAGTGTTCGTCCCCGACTTTGCCTGCTAACTTCCTAAGCCCGCTGCAAGCAAAGCATCTTCTACCCTAACCACTGCTCTAATTGGTAAACCCGGCTTCGTCAAGAAGATGCTTCACTCAGAAGCGGCTAAAGCTAAAGGGCTGGTAAACTTCGCTCAGAAACAAAATTTTTACAATAGTGAAAAACGTCGCCCCTCTTATCCCCCCCGACAACCAACAACCAATAACCCTTTATAGCTGCAACACAAACCAGACGAAATCAGCCGAATGAAGTTAAGATAATCATATATTCTTTTATTACAAATACCGCAACCGCTTTATAGCAAGAACGTTACAATATTGATTACACGTTTTGATATAAAGTATTTGTAAAAAAGGAATAAACATAATGAGCCGCAATGGTACAGAGGATATTAACGATTATTTGGATGATTACGAAAACTCGGCTGAAGATTATGCCGATATGGGGCCAATGTGGGCCGAGCTGGTTTTCCCTGACGATGACGATGCCCTTCGTGCCTTGCTGGGTGGTCATGATGACGATTCCAGCTCTGGTTCTAACAATGACGATTAATTAATAAAGGGCGAATGACCAAAGTCACTCGTCCTTTATTTTTGTGTTTTAAGCGACTATTTTTAGCCTTTTGAGCCACCAACAGTCAAACCACCGACAATGTATTTTTGCAGCAGCAGGTAAACGACGGCGACAGGTACGGCTACCAAAATAGCAAAGGCCGAGAACTGTGACCAGGGGGTAGTACGGGCATATTGCCCCGACATCCCGGCCAGAGCCATCGCCAGGGTAAAATCTTTCGGGTTGGTCATAAATTGCCAGGAGAAGTTATATTCTGTCCAGCCCGAAATAAAACCGAATAAAGCTGTTACCGCCAAAGCCGGGGTTGAAAGCGGCAAAATTATTCGGGTAAATATCTGGTTGCGGGTCGCCCCGTCAATCATCCCGGCTTCTTCCAAATCCTTTGGAATCGTATCGAGATAGCCTTTCAAGTTCCAGATGGCGAAAGGTAAACCGCCCGAAACCATCGCCAGCCCAACCCCCCAAAGTGAGTTACGAAGATTGAAGCCGCCATCGCGCACATCGCCAAACTGAATTTGATTTAGCATAGTGAACAATGGGGCGATAGTGGCGACTGCCGGAAGCATTAGTACCCCCAGAACGGCCAGCATCAGGAATTCCCTGCCCTTGAAACGGAAGCGTGAGAAAGCATAAGCGGCGGTAACACCAATCGCTACCGAGAAGAACGACGTACCAGCCGCCAGCTTGATGCTATTAAAAACCAGTTCCAGAAAGGAAACCGGGTTGTTGGTCGGCTTATCCAAAATTTTCTGGTAAGCTTCAGTGGTGAATTGGCTTGGAATAAAATCTTTCGGGCGCGAAATTCCAAGCGGGCTGAACGAAAGGCTCAACACCCACAAAATCGGGAACAGCACTGTGAAAGCGATAAAAAGGCACATCGCTTGCAAAAGCAACTGTCGGCCTAGCGGCAATCGCCTTCCGGCCATCTTGCTTTCCTTGTACTTGGCGACTCGGCGGCTGGGAGCCTGAACCGAAGTATTAACAGCCATAATTTCTGATTCCTCCTTCTTTGTTCAGGCTAATCGTCGAAATTAGAAGTAGCTTTGGCTATTCGGTTGGTAAGCAACGAAATCACCAGCAAAATAAAGAACATGTACACCGAGAAAGCCGCCGCCAGTCCATACAAGCTATTGCCGTTTACCAGCTTGAAAACTTGCGTTACCAGCAGTTCGGTGCGACCCTGCGGCTTGCCTTCCGACATAAAGTAGGAAAGATGGAACAAGTTAAAGGTAACGATGAA
>JBBQGP010000166.1:0-12288 GCA_038323095.1 Chloroflexia bacterium
CCTTAAGCGCTTCCAGGGCGACTTTGGCCTTAAACTCGGCGCTATGCTGTTTACGTTTTATACTCATCGCTGTCTTTTCTCCTTTTTTAACAGCGATTTTACCACCTTACACCCTTGTTTAGATTCCTGGGGACATTATAAGAGTTGCTCGCACACGTGGGTAGAAAACTAACTCATAAACTGCTGATTAATACTAATCTTACACTTATGAGCCGGTTGCGAGACCAGACAAAACTATTGGAGGTAATTTACAACAGCTGTGGTAGCACCCCATTAAACGGTCGCCTGCACCGGACAGCGGTAGGGTTGACGTTGGTAATAATGGATTTTGATGTTACCTTGCTTTATCTGGCCTCTATTGGGACAATGCTGATTAGAGCAGAATTGCTTACCAGTGTTCATCGGCTTTGGTTGTTTTGTCATAGTAACCAAATCTTGCCAGATGAACGCTTTTATTTCAACTCGGAAGCCTTATTTACCATTTAGTGGGGTACTACCACTCTTACCAAACTTATTTAAAAACCCGGTTCGTCGGAAGCGATCACCGGGCTTGTTTTAGTCTGTGTAGGAGACAATAGCAATTATTGGGATAGATTGGATAGATTGGATAGATTGGATAGTCATTAATATCTCACTTCCCTCATCCGGCCAAATTTCGCCGCAAATGCGGTGGCAGACGGAGGAAGTTTCAAGCTTTCTTAACCATAGCTTGTTTCCTACTACTCAGATATTGTTGAATGCAGTAGAAACGAAAGCCGATATTGGGTGGCGCAAGGTCGAGGTTCTACTTGAATGTTTTGAAAAACCCTCTGAAACAGGGGACACTCTAGCTTAGATTTCTTCTTTTCCCCCAATCGTTTTGATGGGATGCTGAACTAATGCTTCACGTACCATTTGCAGCAGACTGCTCAAATTAAATGGTTTTTCCAAGAAGGCAGCCCCTTCCACCAATTGACCCTGCCCTACTATGGCCTCCTCGCTATAACCCGACATCAAAATTATTTTGACTGCTGGCTGCAATTGGCGTAATTTTCCTACTAACTCTGGTCCGCGCATATCGGGTAAAACTACATCGGTCAGTATCAAATCTACTTGACCGGCCACACTTTGCATTTGAGACTGCGCTTCGCTTCCGTTGGCTGCGCTAAGTACTTTTAGGTTTTGACTTTTTAGACATCGAACCAATAATTCCCGGATGCTAGCTTCATCTTCAATTACTAACACCGTTGAGGTTGAAACAGGGACGCTTGGTGGAGGGTTAAAGGACGCGGCGGAAGAAACGCTTGATTTTAACAAAGTAGTTTCTCCGGCAACATCTTTCCACCCGGCGGCCGCACTAAGCTCCAGGGTCGTCTTGGCCCCGACTAACTCATTACTATTATTATTCTTATCCTTATCCTTACCATTACCATTACCGGCATTCATATCTCCACTGAGCGGGGATAACTGTGGCAAATGTACCTTGAAAATTGTACCGGCTCCTGGCGCGCTATCAACGGTTATAAAACCGCTACTTTGTTTGACTATGCCATATACCGTAGCCAGGCCTAAACCGGTACCCTGATTGATAGGTTTGGTAGTGTAAAAAGGTTCAAAGATATGCGAAAGGGTTTCCTGATCCATTCCCATGCCGTTATCCTTGATCGCCAGACACACATAGTGGCCCGCTTCTATCTTATAAGGATAATTCTCGGCGGCTTTTGGACTAACATAGATATTATTGGCTTTGATTTCCACTATCCCGCCTTCTGGCATGGCATCGCGCGCGTTAACAATTAGATTAACTATTATTTGCTCTATCTGGCTGGGGTCAGCTCTTACCAGTCCTAAATCGGCCTCAATCGTAGTGTCGAGGGTGACGTTTTCCCCAATTAAGCGGTGGAGCATTCGATTCAAGTTTGTTATGAGCTGGCCCAGATTTATAGTTTCAGGATGAAGCACCTGCTGACGGCTAAAAGCCAGTAGTTGACGGGTTAAATCGGTTGCCCGCTCGGCCGTCCGTTTTATTTCTAATAAGTCCTGGAGTTGGTTGTTCGCTGCCACCGCAGCCACTGTTGGATCAATTTCAGCCGTATTAGCCAGGCCAACATTATAGGCGGTCTCGGCTAAAAGTAATTCAGCATAGCCAAGAATGGCCGTCATAAGATTATTGAAGTCGTGGGCTATACCACCGGTCAGGCGACCAACCGCTTCCATCCGATGGGCCTGCATCAGTTCAAGAGCTTGCTGGTGTAGTTTTTCCTCGGTCAGGTAGCGGTCAGTTACGTCACGAGCGTTTACCACAATCGCGCTGACCGCTGTATTTTCAAGTAGATTCCGGCTGGTAGCTTCCAAATAGTGCCAGCTTCCATCCGTTTTATGTTTCGCCCTGAAGGTAACGGTATGAGTGTGTTGCGGACTGGCTAATAAATCCTCAAAATCTATAAGTAAAGCGGCCTTGTCGTCAGGATGAACAAAATCAAAGCTGGTTTTTCCATCGTTCCAATCCTGAGGAACGAGACCCATTACTCGCTCAACCGAAGGACTCTGGTAAAGTACCTCTCCCTTTGGGCCATTCAGGATTATTAAATCAGTGCTGTTTTCTATAAGCGCCCGGAACCGCTGTTCACTGAAGCGCAGTAGCTGTTCGGCCCTTTTTCGTTCGCTAATATCGTTTGACACCCCCACAATGGCTATAAGTTGTCTCTTTTCATCATAGACCGGGGTAGTAGCGGCCTGGATCGGGAAAACTGTACCATCTCGCTTCCGAGAGTAATATTCGTCTATTACCCTATTTTCACTGGCCGCCGCCTCAAAATCACTGGCATTTTTTTCGCGGGCATCGGGTGGCGGAATAACATCTAAAATAGCTTGACCTAACACCTCGGCTTTGGCCCAACCATATAACTGCTCGGCAAATTTATTCCAGTAGATTATTTTCCCCTGTGGATCAGTCGCAATTACCGCTTGCTGGACTATGTCCAGCAGATGGGCCTGAAAATGAACTTCTTCTCTGGCTTGTTCACGCAGGGTGTGCCTCATGGCCGCTTCTAGCTGAATACTGTTTAACTCATTTTCTACTAAAGCCGCCAGGTCTCGAAAAGATTGTTGTTCCTCAGCATTTAAATCTCGATAATTAGAATCAATAAGGCAAAGCGTGCCCAGTTTTAAGCCATTGGAGTTCTTCAAAGGCTGCCCGGCATAAAACCGGATAAAGGGGTCGCCCGTTACCAGTGGATTATCGGCAAAGCGAGGATCGAGCTGTGCGTCGTTAATGAGGAGAAGCTCGTCTTGTAATATAGCATGACCACAAAAAGAGATAGACCGTGGGGTTTCGCTAACGGAAAGTCCCTGAGCACTCTTAAACCACTGACGATTAGAATCTACCAAAGTGACTATCGCAATAGGAACTTTGAAAAGTTTGGTCGCCAGGCGGGTAATACGATCAAATCGCTCTTCGGGGGGAGTATCCAGAATATTTAAGCTATGTAAAGCCTCCAGGCGTTCACTTTCATCAGATGGTAAGGACGGTGTGATCATAGGTTGACTGATTATTCCTTTCCACGCTGGGGAAGTTTGAATTAAAGGCTGTGAGAACGGGAACGCGACTTATTCGATAGTCCTTACTGTTCATTATAGCTGTTCTTTAAAAGAATAACCAGTTCATATTTTCTTGAAAGTGTTCAGCTTACCCTCTTGCAAAAGGAATTTAGCGGGGGTCGTGGGGGTCGGGTACCCCCTGGGTGCCCGGCGCGGGGTACTACAGGCGGGTACCCAGGGGGTGCCCCTGTAAATCTCTCTTCTTTTTCCTGTCCACTGGTGGCCCTGGGCGGGGTTAGGGGGGGGTCTGAGTAGTTACTCGTTCAATTCCATTATGAATTACATTGGCTCAAGTTTGTACTTAACTCATCATTTAGAATCTATATTTCCAACGAAAGTTTTTATTTGGCCCCCGGAAAAGAATGCTCTCCTAAAATTTTTATTCCGGTGATGTTCATCTAGCTCAAGGCCCTATTTAGTCCAACCGCACCCAATCGCCCCTGAGACCATACTGGTAAAAAAGGTTCGCTGCCGTGTCATAGGCCAACAAGTTAATCCATTTATTGCGGGTCAAATGTTGTAGCTTTTCATGCTTGTCGATAATCTGGCTGATGCGCGCAGTGGGGGCTTCGATGATAACTGACAGCCGCATCGGCTCGTGGAAGAGTTGGTCTCCCACCATTACCGATTGCCTGGCAAGACCGAGCAAAAGGTCGCTTTGCCGCCCCTGCATCACCCCAATCTGACTGACCACTGTATGCAACAGTTTGGTATCGCTACCAAATTTGTGATTGTCCACTGTCGAAAGATAGTACTGCATGTTAATCCATTCGGCCACCACTAGCGGGGCAGTCATAATCACTTCCAAAATCGAGCCGTCGCTATCCTTATTGGGGTCATAAGAGTGCAAAAACACCCGGCTATCCAGGTTCAGATTAGCCGTCAGCGACCTACGACCACAAATAAAGGCCGCGTTCCTGACCAAACCCCATTCGGGCCGTACCTGCGCCCAATCCGCCGCTCTTTGGGCTATATCGGCCCTGGTTTTCGCGCCGGGCAGCTTTTTAGCCCGGTCTAAGGTGTTAGCCGTGCCAGCCTCCGCCAAATCTTGCTTGAAGCGGGCAAACTCGACCTGATGGCTGGCCGGCACCTGGGCTTCGTTCAGGAAAGTTATGCCGTCGGTAGTAGTGTTATGTTCGCCCGCCACAAAGAAAGTTTCTTCACTTATTGCCAGACCTTGCCGGGCCAAAATTGCCCGTACCGCTTTTTGGTTAAGGATAGTCGCCGCGACATAGGCACTGTTCCCTCCGTGATTACCGCCGCAGGCCCCACAATCCAGGCCCGACGCATAGGGGTTATTTTCGGTTTCGCTGCCGTGACCGCACACCAAAACCAGCCGGGCAAATTCTTTGGTCAGGCCAATTGCCTTGAGCATCCCGGCTACCCCCCCGGCCTGGGCCTCAAGGCTCATTTCATCGAGGTTAGCGATAATAGATGGCTCGGTTGGTAGTACCGGGGTCAGCTTCTGCTCGATAGCTTTATTGATTTGCCGCCATTTGGCGGGCAGCAGAGTTTTGCCAATTAGCGGGAAGAACGAAAGCCAGCCCGCCATTTCAACAAAGGCAAACGGCGTAAGCAAATTCTCCCTCAAATTGTGAAATAGTTCGCCCCGACGATATTTCCAGTTATTGTAATTTAGCCGCCGTTCGATAGCTTGCGGGCTGGCATCTTTAGGCACTTCCCGCACCACTTGACCGGGCTTGATGAGAGCCGGGGCAACCATCATATTGGTCGACGAGCCGAAAGGCCGGTACTGCATTGGCACACCGAAGAACCCGGCAAAACCAAAAGTCTCATAAGTTCCCCGCTTTTCCAGATGGCGGCGAAAGCCTTCCGAGCGGACATCAATACAAAAGACCGCCTGGGCCGTCGGGGTTTCAGGAAATTCCTCTATGCGTGGGTTACTTTGAGCCGCGCTAAACTCACTCAAAAGCTGACGGCGATAATGCTGCTCATAAGCTTCCTGCCAGAGCAGTTGTGGATTGAAATGCTGCGCCACCTTTACGAGTGTGTCCATAGTCTCCGTCGAAAGAGTTTCCAGATCAGCGGGTTTCAGCTGAAAAGCCTCGGTAATTAGCACCAGTCGGGCGATAATTTCGCCCTTAGCCGGGCTAATTTCCTCAACCAAATTGGGGGCTATGGAGCTGCACGCTTCGACCAGTGCAACTTCGTAAAACAGACGCACAGCCAGATACTCGGCCAGCGTGATGGGTTGCTCTTGCTGGAGAGGCAGTTCAAAATGGTTTTCGCGCCACTGTATAACGCTGGCCCAGCCGGGCAATTGGGCAATATGGCGGGTCAGATAACCTGCCCAATCTTCTTTTGAAATGGCTAACTGCTGCAAAAGCATTACCAGTGCTTGCTCGGCTTCTTCCGGCAAAGCCCCCACTTTTTTGGCAATGGTTTGTTTGGGTTTGGTATAGGCATTTAGCGAATTATCGAGTCCGGCCAGAGCTTTCCAGCACTGAAAAAACCCCTTTTCCCGACCCGGCATTTCCCAGGCGGCTTGCCCTTCATCCAGAAACGCCGCGCACCATGTAATCATGCGCTGGTTAATAATTTCCGTGATGGTCCGGTTGTTTTTGGTAACGGTTTTTTCGCCGACGGTTTTAACCGGGGCAGTGTCGCTAAGGTTAAATAGCGGCTCGGTTTGTAATCGGTGCTCGACTGTTTGCCAGAGAGCCGCCTTGCTTTGTCTGATTTCGGTGAGTGTTTCGCAGCTATGCAACCAGTTGCGGTATAGCTGCTCAATTGCCACAGATATATCGCCAATCATGACAGTCGGCGGTAAACTCGCGTCGCGCAAAGTGTTGCTAATGACGATTTCAAGGTCGGCTTCGGTAATGCGGCCCTGCTCAAAAAATTTGTGGTAAACTGCCAGTGGTAAAAAGCCCTGTGCGCCACGCCAGTCCTGCCCGTACTGTATCGCCTCGGCAAAAGCCTTGTGTTCCAGCCCGCCCAGCCCGTTGCTGGCAATAAAGGTGCTAATCGGCCAATATGGAGTAATAATTCTGTTGGCCTCGACCAGTGCCTGTTGCAAGTAAATGTGTAAATTGGTGGTTTCCCCGGTGGCAACGCCTCTAACTAAAGTTTCCATTGCGTGTGCTTCCTTCCTGACTTCTCTCAGCCCTAAAGCCTGCTTATAGTGAAATTAAATCGAATGAATAGCCAACTGAGCCTGTTACTTGCCATACCCGGTGAACAAAGTACGCACATAAATTGTGGTAAATAATTTGTTTATCCAAACAGGCTTGTTCGAGCTTTGGAAAATTATCGCCGCCGTTCCTGTCAGAATAAGAGTTCCGCAAATCGTATAAATCAGTATCGAGTTCAGGGCCGGGCCTGCCGCGACCACCGGCTGGAAAAAATCCTCAATCGCGTGTATGGCGATAACGTACAGGACGGTCAAGGCACTAATGCCGGCAAAGAATTTAAGCGGCGAAAGCTTTTCCAGCACACCTACAGTGTAAATCAGAGTAATCCAGGCAAAAGCCAGCAAAATGGTGCTGGTGTTGACCGGGAAGCCAAGCACCGAAGGCAGAACCAGAAGCAAAATTCCGGCCAGTACCGCCGCCCCAACAAAACGGGCTACCGGCAGTTGCGCCCTGGGTGAGTGGTGGGCCGGGGCTAAGTGTTGGTTTACATTCTTCTGCTGAATGACGCTACCCGTACCCAAAAACAAATTGGCTTTGTACAAACCGTGTGCGACAATGTGCAACATCGCCAGCCCAAACGCGCCCAACCCACATTCCAGCAGCATAAAACCCATCTGACCCATAGTGGAATAGACTAACATCCCCTTCACGTCGCTGCGCGTCCGCATAATCGTTGTAGCATAAATTGCCGTGAAACTGCCAATTACTACCGCCAGCATCAGCGTGAGCGGTGTAGCCACAAAAAGCGGGCTGAGGCGAATGAGGAGAAACCCTCCGGCGTTAATTAACCCGGCGTGCATCAAGGCTGACACCGGCGTAGGGGCTTCGACTGATTGCGGTAGCCAGCCGTGCAGGGGGAATTGGGCCGATTTTGCCATAGCTGCCACCAAAAGCAGTATAGTCAGCAGAGTAATTTGTTCTATTGGCAAGGTCTGCGGTTTTTGGGTAGCAATGGTATTGATGGTTTGGATGTCGAAAGTCCCAAATATATTCCAGGTCAAGAGGATTGCTCCGATAAAAGCGGTTGCCCCTATCAGATCGGCCCGTAATTTCTTAAAAGCGGCCTGCCACGAAGCTGGACGGTCTTGATAATGGCCCAGCAAGAAAGTCAGGGTAAAGCCTTTGAGTATCCAGAAAACGCCTAGCATCAGCAAATTGTTGGCAAGCACCACCAGCACGACTTCTAGCGTTACCACTGATAGCAGGTTAAAATAGCGTGCGAAATGGCGTTCTTCCTGCATTGCCCGAATTGAGTAAAGATGCACTATGCCACTGACCGTAATCACCAGCATTAGCAGTATTACGCTTACCCGGTCAGCCAGAAACCCAAATAGGGAAGTTTGCGGCAAAGAAAGCAGCTTAAAAGTAATCGGGCCGTTAAAAATAACCTGTCCCAGTATTACCAGCCCCGCCAGCCATGCGCCGCCAAAAGCTAGCAATGTATAGGTTGAAAGCTTGCCCGGCCAAACTTTGGCGATGGCGGCGGAAGTTAGTGTAAAAAGCAAGAGCAGTCCAACAAGGCCCACGATTAGCAAATAAGCCAACCAGTCCACAATACACCTCTTATTCTCTAGGGTTTATTTACTTACCAAAAAGCGTATATCTAGTCACGAATTTATAAGCACGAAAAAATTATCGTATTTGAATAATGCCTGATTGAGTAAAGTTTGTCAAGAATGAAAATAGTTAATAAAGCATTAAGATACCGTCATAAGTAGTCAATATTAAAACTAAGGCGGTATAATAGGATAAAGCTGACAAAATATTCATCTTATAAAAGACGTAAATAATTTGTCGCGTTAAATTTGTCGCTATTGAGAAAGGCTTGTAAGATGTCACTTGGGGGCTGGACTTTTTTGACTAACCACGCGCAGGTATTTTTATGTGTAGCCCAAGCCAACAACCTGACTGCCCGTGAAATTGCCGCCCGAATTGGGATTACCGAGCGGGCTGTACAACGGATGTTGAGCGATTTGGAAAAAGACGGTTATATTCAACATGTACGCGAGGGGCGCAGCAATCGCTACACAACCGATCTTGATAAACCGCTCCGCCACCCGGCCCAACAAGGCCAAAAGGTGCGCGATTTGTTGGCTCAAATAATTCATGTAGCTGGACAATAACCACCAGAATAAGGTGTCAGGTTAATTCCGAGTTAAAAAAATCGGATTTAACCTGACACTTCCGGCAAAGCTTGTTAAGCTGGGTCTATTAGATTTCAAGAGCGGTCAAGCGGGTAATCCCTGGGCCATTCCAAAAATAAAACCTTGCACAATGCCAAGCGTTAGACTAAATTTAGTTCAAGAAAGTGAGTACTTGCTGAATTGCGAGGTTTATTAATTAGGCGTTGGAAACTGCTACTGACAACTTTTACGCTGCTGATTTTAGCCGGAGTAGGACTGCTTGGCTGGCGAGTTAGTAGCTTTGTGGGCGATACGACTGGCGGTGGCCGCACCAGTGGCTATCTGGAAACCACTCCGGCCCAGCAGCTAACCGACAGAGTTCAGGCCGAGCAGTTTCAAGCAACGCCTGGTACGCCTGGGATAGTTCCGACCACCGACCCCGCTATTAAACCTCCGACTCAGGCCGGTTTTTCGGATAGCCCAATTGTGCAAAAGCTGAAAAAAGGCGTACCTGTTACCATGATGCTGGTTGGTTATGGTGGCAACGGACACGCCGGGGAATGGTTGAGCGACACTATTCTGCTGCTACGCTACGACCCTAACACTAAAACGGTGCTGCAGCTCAATATCCCGCGTGATTTATATGTCTACGTACCTTATGGTGGCAAAGATAAGGGCAGTTGGAAAAAAATTAACGATATTTTGGCCAGCATAATGTACTGGGATAAGACGAACCAGACCAACCTTGACCCACGCTATCACTGGAACAGTCCGCAAAAGCAGTTTGATAGCGGGATTAATTTGCTGGCTGATACGGTTGAAATTGTGACTGGCTTTCGGATTGATTATTGGTCTACCGTGAGTTTTGAGGGATTTCGCCGCTTTATTGATGCGATGGGTGGCGTAGATGTGACGGTGGAACGCTATTTTGTAGACCGCAAGTACCCTCGTAACGATAATGAGCTGATTGATGCCAGCTATATGACTATCGAGTTTAAAGCAGGCTCCCAGCGTATGTCGGGAGAACGGGCGATTGAATATGCCCGCAGCCGCTATAGCGAAAGTCCCGAAGAGATGGGTGATTTTGCCCGTAGCAAGCGACAGATGAATCTGATAAATGCGGTGAAGGCCCAGATTCTGAAAGATAACCTGATGCTTAAGGGGTTAGATTATATGCAAGCCTTGCAAGGTCAGATTCGCTTTAGCCTCGATTTTGGTGAACTGGTTTCGCTGGCAAACTATTTCAGTAGTGCGGAAGGTAAAAGTTTGCTGACCGACATAAAGTTCGACTCGAAGATACTCAATGACCGCTTTTTGACGAATCAAAAGCTGGGCGATAGCTATATTTTAGTGCCGCAAGAGGGCCAGGGTAAGTACGCTGCCATCCAGCGCTGGTTATACTTCGCTATTCTTGGTGCCGGGGCAAAAACCAGTGAAGCAAAAGTGCAGATTTTGAACGGTAATGGGCAGACTGGACTGGCTGGTAAATTTACCGATTTTCTGATAGAGCAAAAATTCAATATGCTGGAAGAGCAGGACGGCGAGAACCGCCCAGATACGGTGGTATTTGATTACACTGGCGGCAAGGCTGACCGCATAATTGCCCGGCTCAAAACCTATTTGCCCTATCTGAGGGTTTTGCCTACACCAATCAGCCAGCGACCCGAAAATGCGCCACCGGATGTAGATTTACAGCTTTGCCTGGGCAAGGATTTCCGCTGGTCGACCAGTTTTGGCACTGACAATGGGGGGAATTAGGACAAAGGGATGGTTGGAAATTTGTTGAGTTTAGCCCAACTGGTACAGGCCAGTGGTGGGCAATTGGCCGGGAGTGAAGTCGGTCTCCAATTATCTTTTCCCAAAGTAGTCTACGACAGTCGTCAAATTGTGCCGGGCAGCCTGTTTGTGGCTTTACCGGGCGAGAATAGCGATGGTCACTGCTACATCGCCGAAGCAATAAGGCGCGGGGCAGGTACTTTACTGGTGAGCCGACAGTGGTTCGCACAAAAAAGCGAGCTTCCGCCAGTTCCGTGTGTAGTCGTCGAAGATACCTTAGCCGCTTTTCAGGCAGTGGTGGGCAGGTGGCGTTCGCAATTGCCCCGGCTAAATCTGATTGGGATTACGGGTAGCGTAGGCAAGACCAGTACCAAAGAATTGACCGCCGCCGTTTTGCGTCAGGGCTACCAGACTTTCAAATCGCCCAAAAGTTTTAACAACGAATATAGTTTGATGCCAGTTCTGCTGGAACTACAGCCACATCACGAACAGGCCGTAATCGAGATGGGCTGTGGCTGGGGTTTGGGCGAACTAACCCGATTGTGCCGGGTAGCCCAACCCCAAATTGGGGTAATTTTGAATGTAAGTCACAGTCACCTTTCCCGAATGGGCAGTCTCGAAAATATCGCCAAAGCCAAGGCAGAGCTTATTCAAAGTTTGCCGCCCGAAGGTTGGGCTGTTTTGAACGGGGACGACCAGCGGGTCAGAGAAATGGCTAGTGCCACGCAAGCGCATCCTTTTTTCTTCGGTACTGACCCAGGCTGCGATTTATGGGCAGATGAAATAACAAGTTTTGGGCTGAATGGGCTGGCCTTTACCCTGCACTATCGAGGGGAGAGCCGTCAGCTTCGACTGCCTCTGCCCGGTAAACATAATGTTTATACCGCGCTGGCTGCTTGTGCGGTAGGATTATTATGTGATTTGAGCTGGGAAGCCCTGGAAGCTGGGCTGCAAGACCCGGCAGCCCACATCCGTATTGTGACTCTGCCGGGGCCTAACGGCTCGACTATTATTGATGATTGTTATAATGCCAGCGCGGTTTCGACCCTGGCAGCCCTTGATTTACTGGTCGAAACATCCGCCAGCCGCCGGGTGGCACTACTGGGCGATATGCTGGAACTGGGCGAATACAGCGAGGAAGCACACCGATTGGTTGGACAACGGGCGGCTCAAATAGTTGACCTTCTGCTAGTGTATGGCGAATTGGCCGGTATTACAGGCCGCGAAGCGCAACGAAGCGGCCTGAGCAATAGCCAGGTGCATTTTGCAGCCAGCAAAGCCGAGGCTGCCGAATATTTGCAAAAACATTTGCAATCAGATGATTTATTGCTGGTCAAAGCCTCTCGCGGAGTTGGTCTGGAAGAAGTGATGGGTCTGCTGTGTTGATGAGATTTCCAGGTGCGTGACTACTCCCCTCGGCTAAAGCCGGGGGCATCTTGGGGCAAACCCAGGCTGTATAGTCCTACAGCTTTGATATTTAGGGCCGCGTTCAAATCTCTACCTGCGTGCAGGAAACACTTGGGGCAATCGAAAGTACGGTCAGCGAGCGTGAGTTTTTCCTCACCGACCCTTCGATACCCACAATCACTACAGGTTTGAGAAGTATAGGCCGGGTTTACGGGCCTGAATACGCGTCCAGCTTCTTCCGCTTTGGC
>JBBQGP010000167.1:0-12143 GCA_038323095.1 Chloroflexia bacterium
TTTAAAGTTAAGTAAAATTTTAAAAAGTTTCCTGTCACCTTTGCCTATATATTTACGCATAGCAAGGGCCAATGTTCCTATGATTAATGTCACACAGGGGGAAAGGGAGTAAAAATGAGTGAGGAATGAGGACTGAGAGCGTGTCTAATAATTGGTTGGTCAAAAGTCAACTGGCAGAGCAGCATCCTACAGGGGATAGGGGCATCTTGTAGGATGTGGCTCTGCCCATTGATTTTGACCAAACCTCAACTGGCAGAGCAGCATCCTACAGGGGAAGCGGTGTTGCTTGTAGGATGTGGCTCTGCCCATTGATTTGTGGCATAAATTCTGATTCAGCTAAAGGCAAAGTCTGTTACAGTTGGTTTTAACCAACTTCCCATAACTTAGCCCGAAATTCATTTCAGGGCGATTGAAGGCAAGACGCTTTTTCTAAATCACTACCTGATTATTTATAGTCGTTATCTATCTTCCCATCTTCAACAAGCGGCTATCGGCGTTCGCCCAGCACTTCGGCGATGCGGAGGGCGAGGTGCAGGGCGAGGCCGGTTTCGGCATCTTCCAAATCCAGATTAGTGATTTCCTGAATCCGGCGCAAGCGATAGAGCAAGGTATTGCGGTGCAAGTGCATCTCACGGGCCATTTCGCTGGGGCTGCCGTGATAGCGGAAATAGGCTTCGAGAGTTTGCAGCAGTTCGCCACCGTTGCGCGAATCGTGTTCGAGCAAGCGGCCTAGCACTTCGTGATAAAATTCGCGTAATTCTTTCTGCCCGCCGATACTGAGTAACAAGCGGTAAACCCCCAAATCGCCAAAATAGGTAAGCTGACCCGGCCCAAACAAGCGCAGGCCCATCGTTACCGCTTTTTCGGCTTCGGTGGCGGCTTTAGATAGACCCTCGACCCCTTCGTAATAGCGGCCCAACCCGGAAGTTACACTAATATCGGTGAAGTGGCTGATAAAGCGGTCTTGAAAAATTTGGGCGGCTTTCTTGGCATCCTGGGGCGTGGCAAATTCTTTCCCTGCCGAAAAAAGTAGCACAAAACGGTCATCGCGCACTCTTGTGATAGCGGTCATCTGGCGACGGCTGGCTTCTTGCTCGACCAATCTTTGCAGTTCGCGGGCCATAGTCTCGCTGATGGGCAAATCCAGTTCCATTTTGCGTCCATCCAGCACGATAGTAAGCGGCTTTTTGCGGGCGCGGTTTTCTTGCTGACGAAAGGCAAAAGCGACGATATAATAAGGAAGGGCTAGATTATAATTAAGCCGTTTGGCCCGCTCGACTACCGCTTCGACATTGGTATAATTGCCGTCCAAAAGCTCGTCCAGCACATTGGCCTGGAAGCGGTCTTCTACCGCGCTAACCGCAATTTCGCGGGCGCGTTCAATCGCGCAAGCACTGGCGGCCCGGCCCAAAGCAACCCGGTGGCTGGTATTAAACTCGCGACCTAGCAGCGAAACATAACCCGAAACTGTTCCCTGAGCGATAATTGGCGCGACCATTTGCAGCAAGCCCCCTTCGGCATCAAAGGTATGTAAAGGCGGTTCGCTGGCCTTTAATTCGCGCCCGTGTAGCCAATCGCGCAAGGAGTTCGCCTGTTCTCGCAAAATCGAATTCAGACCATCGGCGTTTTGAGCGTTTACGTTGCTGCTACCATTGGGCGAAGGGGCAAGCAAAACTCCACGACTGCGGATACCGGGTTGAGCCGGGACAACCTGCGCCTCGAAAGTTTCGGGGGCAAAGCGGGCGCGTGGCCGGAAGTTGGAATCTTCGACGATTACCGCTTTATTAGTAATTTCGCAAAGTCGTTTGGCAATCGCTGCCAGCCCGCGTCCTTCGATAACCAGTTCGGTAAACTGGCTCAACATTTCCTGATTCCATTGCTGCAACTGTTGGCGGTTATCGATTATGTATTTGGAAACGCTGCGTTCCAGTTCGCTGAGGCTTGTACCTTCGGGCAGGGAAAGCAGGGGCAAATTCATTTCTTCGGCGGCTTCGATTGCCATATCGCTTACTTGCCCCAAAATCGCGGCGCAAACCACCCCCATTTCGGTCAAATAGCCAAAGAGCCGGGCCAAATCCAGTTCTTCATCCAAAGCCCGTAGCGAACGCATAGAGACCAGGGCCAGTTCGCCCCCCTTGAGGCTATCAAAAATAGGGGTGCGGCTACGGCTGACCACCACCCAGCTAACTTCGTGGCTCAAAGCTTCTTTTCCGGCCAAAACTTGGGTTTGCGAAGGTAAAACACTTTGCAATAATTCTTGAACTGTAATCATATTTTATGACAAATCCAAATATCGCTCAATTTCCCAGGGGCTAACGTGACGGCGATATTCGCTCCATTCTTCCAGTTTGGCTTCCACAAAAGTTTCGTAGATAATTTCGCCCAATGCTTCCTGAATAACCTCGTCCTGTCGCAATTCTTCGATAGCTTCCTTGAGGGTCGAAGGCAAAGTTTCGATATTGCGCCTTCGCAATTCGGTACTATCAAACTGAAAAATGCTTTCCTCGATTGGTTCGGGCAGGGGCAACCGGCGTTTAATACCGTCCAGTCCGGCCTTGAGCATCACCGCGAAAGCCAAATAAGGATTACAGGCCGGGTCAGGGCAGCGCAATTCTACTCTGGCGCGTTGTCCCGGCCCGCTATGCGGCACTCGAATTAGCGCACCCCGGTTCACCCGCCCCCAGCTAATATAAACCGGGGCTTCGTAACCCGCTAAAAGCCGCTTGTAAGAATTAATTATCGGGGCAAGCACAACCGTCATTGCTTTGGCATGGTACAACTGTCCGGCGATAAAATGACGGGCGATAGGTGATAGGCCGTATTGTTCGTTTACTCCCGAAAAAGCGTTGTCGCTGTTGCCACCGATTAACCGGGCCGAACCGTTACGTTTGGACGGCGCGTTTTCCAAAAAGCTAAGGCTCTGGTGAGTATGCATTCCCGAACCGGGTACACCAAACAGCGGCTTGGGCATAAAAGTGGCTTTGAGGGCGTTTTGCTGGGCAATTGCTTTGAGGGCGTATTTAGTGGTCATCACAAAATCGGCCACCCGCAAAGCTGGCCCGCCTTCCAAATCCACTTCGTGCTGACCGGGAGCAACTTCGTGATGAAAGCTCTCGAACTTCACGCCCATTTGTTCCAGCACAAGGGCCGTTTCGCGCTTGACTTCGCTGGCCTGGTCTATTGAATGGTCAAAATAGCCGGCCTGGTCGTATTCAACAGCTTCTAAAGTTTGGGTAGCTTTGTTATGTTTGAACAAAAAGAATTCCAGTTCCGGCCCGACATTGTACTGGTAGCCCATTTGGGCCGCTTCTTTCATTACCCGGTCAAGGGCATGGCGTGGGTCGCCGCCAAAACGTTCACCACGCGGGGTATACACCCAGCAAATAACGCGGGCGGTGCGGTTATGCTCTTTTGTCCAGGGAATAACTGTAAAAGTGGTTGGGTCAGGTACTAAGTACATATCATGCTCGGCGGCGCGGGTAAAGCCTTCGACTGCCGACCCGTCAAACCAGACCCCGTTTTCCAGCGCGTCGTTTAATTGGCTGGCCGGGATAGTCACCGATTTGATTGCCCCGAATACATCGGTAAATTGCAAATCTATAAAACGCACCCGGCCTTCTTCTGCCCGGCGCAATAAATCATCACTATTCGATTTTTTAATTGTTTTTTCGGTTTTTTCTTTTTCTTGCAGAATTTGAGCAGAATTACCAGAAACAATTTCGTTATTTTCTGGCTGATTGTCCATATTGTGTTCGGCCATAGCTTTTTTTTCTTTCAGATTCTTTCACAAATTGTGCGAAATGTACATAAAGTATAGTTTAACTGAGTATAACACTCCCAACAAAATTTGTGAATAGTAAAAAAGCACAATAGCTTACCCACTATTTTTGTTCATTCTGCCAAAGTAATTATTTTTACCACAGAGGACACAGAGGAATAATTCGAAAGTCGGAAGTATAAGGTCGGAATTAACTGGCAGCTTCTTTTCTAATAATTACATTTTCTACCAATCACCCTTGAGGTTGGTGGTAAAGTCCCTGCCTTGAAAGGCTGGGCTGATAACATGAAAATGGCCCTGAAGGGCTGGGTGAGCTTGGCTAAATCTAGCCTAACCCGTAGCGGCTTTAGCCACGTTTTCATGTTATTAGCCCGGATATTTTATGTCCGGGAGATTACCTCCATCTACAAATTCAGCCTGCTATACTCCCCCCGACAGGCGACAAGTTTTTATTCCTCTACCAAATTAGCGAAAATTTCGGAGCGAGTTATACAAAAACCAGTAATCACCTGAGAGCAAACTTTTTCGTCATTAAGCTTAATTTGAGTTTCGCGGTAAACGTTTTGTTCGTCCAGGTTGTAAACTTTTACAATTTGCTCGTTTTTGCCAATAATAATTTCCCATAGTTCGGGGACGGCGGCGCGTTGCCAGCGCAAACGCTTTTCAGTAATCCGGGCGGGTTTTTGGGCAGTCGCCGCCCACACTTCCAGCACCCAATCCGGGCGACCTAACCAGTTTGCCTTAATTTCTATCGAATTATCTTTACTGGCAAAAACTGCGTCAGGAATCCAGCCGTTTGCTCCCGTTATTCCTTCTATAATAACGTTGACCTCGCCGCCAACCCTTCCCAAGTTTTGAGCGGAGACATAAGGATTGAGCGTAGACACTACATTAAAAATAATCTGCCAGTGATTATGAGTGCTGTTGGGCATTCTAACACGTACTCCATCAACTAATTCGCTGTAAGGTGGTTCTTCGTCCAGCTTGAGCCATTCCTCGACGGTGTAAAGCTTTTTGCGAGGTTTAGTAATTTGGGGTAAATCGGTAGTTCTGAGAGCCATCGCTTTTCCTCCTTTTTCGGTACAATATGCGAATTAAATTATAACATATCTGTTTTGTGCTATAATTCTTTGCAGCTTTCACGCTTTTTGTAATTTTTTAAAGCTTTTAATTGTTGCGGGAATAGTTTATCACCCTCAGCAGAAGTTTTCTTCTGAATAATTGTATTAATTTTTATGGTCGCCAGTTTTGAAAATGCCCATCTAAATCTGGAATATACCCTCGAATGTGGGCAAACTTTTCGCTGGAAAAAGATGCCGGACAATTTTTACTACGGCATGATTGCTAATTCTTTTGTGCGTATCAGGCAAGAAAACCAGCGTTTCTTCTTTGAAACCGCGCCCGACCCCGACGATTATTCGATTATTGCCGCCTATTTCGGGCTTGACCACGATAAAGAATATCTGGAAACAATTGCCGCGCTTCGCACTGATGCCGCGATTGGCCGAGCGATTGACCGCTATTATGGCTTGCGTCTGCTAAATCAACCACCTTTTGAAACCTTGATTTCTTTTATTCTGTCCGCCAACAATAATATCCCGACGGTTTCCCGCACCGTCCAGGCTATCAGCAAACGTTATGGGAGGCCGGTTGTACTGGGTAAATACCGCGGTTACACTTTCCCCGACGCTTTGCAGTTGGCCGAAGCCAGCGAAACTGAAATTAACGGCGAATTGGGCGCGGAGTACCGGGGACACTATATAATAGAAAGCTCCCGCCAGATTTTGCAAGAGAATTTCGATTGGGAGAGTTTGCGCGAATTGCCCTATGCCTGGGCGCACGGGCAATTAATCCGTTTGCCGGGAGTGGGGCGAAACGTGGCGGATTGCGTCATGCTTTTCGCGTTGGGTAAATACGAAGCTTTCCCGCTCGATAGCTGGGTGCAACAGGCGATGGAAACCTATTACTTTGAGGGGCAGAAAACCCAACCACGCGAACTTTACAAACTGGCCGCCGCCAAATGGGGCGAAAAAGCGGGTTACGCTAACGAATTCTTGTTTATGTACGCCCGCAATCACTTAAAAAGAGGTAAATAGCAATGTTAGCTGTACGCCTTTTCAAAATCGCAAGCTGGTTCTGTTACATTATTCCCGCTCGCGTCAGGTATCCCTTAGCCGCCGTCGCCGGGGAACTGTATTACTGGTTGGCCCGCAATCACAGCCGCAAGGCTGACCGCAATCTGCAAATTGTGCTGGGCGAACCAAAAATTAACCGCCGGGTGCGCTTGATGGCCCGTCGTACTTTCCGCAATTATGCCAAGTATATGGTAGATTTTGTGCGCCAATCTTATCCGGGCGTTTCGCCGCGTCCCGGCTTTATTGGCGAGGGCGGTTGGGAATACTTTAATACCGAACTGGCGAAGGGTAAAGGCTTGATGCTTTTTACCCCCCATTTTGGCTGTTGGGATGCAGCGATTGGCCTCGTGAGCGGGCATAATTATAAATTACATTCGGTTGCCAATAAGATGAATCCGCCCGAACTTAATGACTTGATTCAGGGTACACGCGAACGTATGGGAGTCAAAATTTACACCCCCGAAGGAGCGTTGCGCGGCCTTTACGCCGCCCTCAAGAATAACGAAACGGTGGTGCTGCTGGTGGATTCGCCCGTCAAAAATGAGGGCGTAGTTGTGCAGCTTTTCGGTAAGCCCGCCCGTTTTGCTCCCGGCCCGGCCACGATTGCCCTTAAAACTGGCGCACCTTTAATGATGGGTTATGTGGTACGACAACCCGGTAATTACACTTATTATGCAGTTTGGGAAAAGCCGATTCAATATGAATTAACGGGCGATAAAGAGCGCGATATTCAGATTATAACTCAAGCTATTGCTTCTCAAATAGAAACCTTGATTCGCCGCCATCCCGACCAATGGTACATGTTCCGCAAAATCTGGCTGACCGAGGAAGAAACGGCTAAATATTATGCCGAGCGTGACCAAAAAGAAAATCAGAAAGAAGCCCGCCGCAAGTCCCGGAAGGCTGAGGCGGTAGAAAGCGTCGCAGGTGATTAGCACTTATAATCTTTTTCGCTTGGGCGCGAAAATTGCCCCTATGCTGCCAGTCTGGTTCGGTAATGCCCTGTGTGATTTAATTGGGCTGCTGATTTATGCTTTTGCTTCGGCCAAACGCAAAGCGGTTTTGTGCAATTTGCGACACGTCTTGCCTGACCAGTCCGAAGCATACTGTCAAGGGGTGGCGCGGGGGATGTTTCGCAACTCAATGCGTAATTATTACGATTTGTTTCGGGGTCACGCCCTGACCACTGAGCAACGTCTGGCCCAAATTGAAGTACGCGATATGGATTTAGCCTACGAAGCTTTCAAGCGTGGTAAAGGAATTATTGCGATTGCCGCGCATCAGGGCAGCTTTTCTTTTGTAACCCAAATCGCTACCAAGACCAATTTCGATTTTTTCCTGACGGTTGAACCTATCCAGCCGCCCGAATTGTTTGATTTGGTGCGTAATTTGCGTTCCTCCGACCCGCGTAATCATACTATTGCGGTAGGTGGTGGCGAAGTTCGGACGATTTTTCGCGCTCTTAAAGATAATCATATGGTTTGTCTGGCAATTGACCGTGACATAAGCGGGAATGGCGAAATGCTGGAATTTTTCGGGGCAAAAACCAAATTACCTACGGGAGCTGCCGAAATCGCCCTTCGCACCGGTGCAATGGTTATGCCCATCCAGATTTACCGTGTTCAAAATGGCAAGAAACACATTTTGCATTTGCATCCCGGCTTTGTGGCCGAGCCAACTGGCGATAAAGCCGCCGACGTTGCCCGTGTCAGCCGCCAGATGCTTCAGGAAATCGAAAAAATAATTCTGCGCTCCCCCGAAGACTGGGTTGTCCTCCAACCGCTCTGGCCCGACTGCGAGTAAGTGTGGCTCGTTTCGTTTATCATAAGTCGCTCTTGTATCCTACCTTTGGGTATGGGACAGGAGTGACCCCTTTCTCACTCAGCGGGTACGAGTTAATTTGAAACCCTCAAATAGTACAAATGTTTGACATCAGACTCGAATGGTGCTACTCTAATATTGTAATTTGCACTTTAGAAAGCTCATAATATTTGCCGTTGGTGTAAAACCGTAGATGCCTATGAGTTTACTTCGGGGAAGTTGTCATTGTGTGATGGAACTGGAAGCTAGGGGTTTTAGTCAGTTTAGGTAAAGGAGCTACTTATGAATCAAGGTTTTAAGTTACTGGTTTATCCAGTCAAAGATTTGGCTCAGGCAAAGAAGTTGTACAGCCAGCTTTTAGGGGTAGAGCCTTACACGGATTCGGCTTATTATGTTGGCTTTAAGATAGGAGACCAGGAGATAGGGTTAGACCCCAACGGCCACAGTCAGGGACTGACCGGGCCTATCGCCTATTGGCAAGTTGCTGATATTAAGGAAAGCCTGCAATCACTTCTAAACGCTGGCGCACAAGTACACCAGCAGGTTACAGATGTCGGTGGTGGCTTGCTGGTTGCCTCTGTCAAAGACGCAGACGGTAATATTACCGGGCTTAGGCAATAAACCCAGGTTAATCCTCTACTAAAAAAGACCGACAGAGTGTTTATCCGTCGGTCTTTTAACTGCTTGATTTGATGCTTTAATCAGCCCGATTTTGCTTCGGCTTACGCCTGTGGATTATTTGGGTTATTTACGATAATGGTAGCGGTATACTCGGTAAAGCCGCCATCTTTATCGGTAATTTTGCCTTTGACCGTATAAATGCCTTCTTGAGTGAAAGTACACTCGTTAAGCGAAGTATAGCCAAAGCCTTGCCCGCAATCGTAAGCGAGAGTCAACCCGGCGTTTGTGTCCGCTTCCGAAGGGTCAAAAGGGTTGGTCAAACTCAGGGTAACGCTTTCGCCTTGATTAATAATCGTATTTGAAACCACGAAAGTAGCAGTAGGCTTGACGTTAGTCACAGTAATTGTCGAGCTATATTCCGAAAATTCGCCATCTTTATCGCTAATTTTGCCTTTGACAGTGTAAGTGCCATTATCGGTGTAGGTACAGACGTTGTTGGAAGCGTAACCTGAGCCTTTCCCACAATCGTAAACGAGAGTCAACTCGGCAGCTCTATCGGTTGGGGAGGGGTCGGTGGGATTGGTCAGGCTCAGGGTTACGCTTCCGCCTTCACCAATAGTTTGAGCCGAAGCTACAAAAGTGGCGGTAGGCTTGGCACTGAGAATAGTTACGGGTGCAGTAGAAGCGGAACAAGGCCCTTTGTTATCGCAAACACTGACAATCACCGTTTCAACATAAGGCCCGTCTTTGGCCGTAAAAGTAACGTTTTGGCCGGGAGTATTAAAAGGTGTACCATATTGCAAACTCCAGGTAAAGGTAAGCGGGTCGCCATCCTCGTCGTAGGCCCAGCCGGTAAGTAATACGGAACTACCTTCCACAACGGTATAAGGCCCCATCGCACTCGGCACTGGTATATGGTTCACTTTCCATTCCACAGTGGCAGTATTCGAGGTTTGGGTCGTACCGTCACTGGCAACGTAAGTGGCCTGGATAGTGTCAGTTCCAGCAATGTTACCGATATAACTCATGGCAGCTACGCCGTTACCATCAGTGATGGCGGTAAAACTGGCGTTGGCATTTGGCCCGCTCAACAGCTTGAAGCTGACTGTTTTTCCGGCAACAAGCACATCGTTCTCCTTGACGGTGGCACTCAACACATATTCATTGCTGGTATAAGTTGTACCAGTGCCGGGAGTTAATTTAATCTCGTAAGGATTGACCCCCTTACCAAAAAGATTAATAGTAGAAGGACTGTTGGGGGCATTACTGTAAATCTTGAGTTGAGCGGAACGAGGGCCAAGTACAGTTGGCTGGAAAGCGAGGTTAATTGTGGCGTTTCCGCCTGAAGGGACGTTAATAGGGAAAGTTGAAGCTGTTTGATAGCTAAAATCTGATGAATTAGCCCCAATTAATTCAACTCTGCTAATCTGTAAAGAATTAACACCAGGATTGCTAATAGTTATGGTCTGGTAAGCACTTTTGGTGAATAGAAACTGGTCGGCAAAATTGATAAAAGCAGGGTTGACGCTTGAAATTGGTGCATCAGAAATAGCTAAAAATCCCCCAAGTCCGGCTGCAATGGCTTTAACGTTTCCAAAATTTGGAACTTGTATAGGTAGTGAGCTATTAGAAGAGATGTTACTGTTGCCAAGTTGCCCATTACCATTGTAGCCCCAAGCCATTACTGTACCATCAGTTTTGAGAGCTAATGTGGTTGCTTCGTCGGCAGCGATAGCAGTTATGTCGGTAAGATTACCCTGTACTTGTTGGGGAGTTTTTGTTTTCTCAAAGGTAGTTCCTGAACCTAATTGTCCATAACTGTTCCCACCCCAAGCCCAAACTGTACCATCTTGTTTAAGAGCATAGCTATTATTGTTACCCACCGCAATTGCCGTTACCTGGCTAAGGCCAGCCACCATAATCGGTGAGTTGCGGTTAATGGCCGTACCATCACCAAGTTGTGCAAAGCGGTTATAACCCCAAGCCCTTACTGTACCATCATTTCGGAGAGCCAGAACGTGTCCTGCTCGATTTTCTGCCGCCACAGCACTAACTTGGGTTAGATTCTGCACCTGAACCAGAACATTACTATCTATGTTAGTACCATTGCCCAATTGTCCGTAGATATTATAACCACACGTCCAAACAGTACCGTCATTTTTTACGAGTATTGTACTTCCAAGACCACCAGCTACCTATTTAACGTTAGCTATGCCAAGATTGGTTGCAGAGTATGCTATCCCTGTAGTTACATTACAAAGCTGGCCGGAGGAGTTACTACCCCAACCCCAAACACTGACTCCTGAAGTTACGGTTTGGGCTTCGGCTACCGGGGTTAGAAAATTTTGTCCTGCGAACAAATTAAGCAATACTAATCCGCCTAGCAGAATTAGCTTCCATCCTCTAGTCATTAATTTTTGTGCCTTTCATTTCTTTTCTTTGGTTTTTATTTTGTACTGCCCTTGAATGGGGGTTTGAACCATACTAATTCTATTGGTAGAATACTTTTGGAGATGTGAGGCTTATCACAATTGCTCTAGGGCTTTAGACCAACTTTTAATCTAGTCAAACGGCGAATTTTATTGACACTACCTCAAATTCCGTGCTATCCTTCGCCCTATAAACCTTGCCCAGTTAGTAAAAAATAAGACTCAAGTGCGGAAAATAAACTCGAACAGCAGAGAAGCTACAGGAGAAATTATTATGACCATAATGGAGGAGGCTCGGCCAGCCACCGCTACTACTCAGACCGAAAAAAAATGGAGCTATGTCAGCGCGATTAGCGATGTGCCGCTTTTGGGCGTAACTATTGGCGATATGTTCGACCAAACCGTCGAAAAATACCCCGATAACCCGGCCCTGATTTCGCGTCACCAAAATTTACGCTACACCTATCGCCAGCTTCAGGCTGAAGTAAACCAATGCGCCAAAGGTTTGATGCAATTGGGTCTGGAAAAAGGGCAGCGCATCGGCATTTGGTCGCCCAACTGTGCGGAATGGGCCGTTACTCAATTCGCCACCAGCAAAATCGGCACGATTCTGGTAAATATTAACCCTTCCTATCGCTTGAATGAACTTGAATACGCTTTGCGGCAATCCGGCTGTACAGCGGTAATTATTGCCCCTTCGTTCAAAACCTCGAATTATACTCAAATGCTTTATGACCTCGCGCCCGAATTAAAAGATAGCGAACCGGGCAAGCTTCAAGCTACCAAATTGCCTGATTTAACCACGGTTATCCGGCTGGGTGCGGAAAAAACGCCGGGTATGTTTAGCTGGGGCGATATTATGGGGATGGGCGAGGGCGTAAGCGATGAAACTTTGAACGAACGCCAGCGCGAACAGGAATTTGACGACCCGATTAACATTCAGTATACCAGTGGTACAACCGGCTTCCCCAAAGGAGCGACTCTCAGCCACCATAATATTTTGAACAATGGCTATTTTGTGGCCCGCTTGCAGGATTTTACCGAGAAAGATAAATTGTGCATCCCCGTCCCGCTTTATCATTGTTTTGGCATGGTAATGGGTAATCTGGGCTGCGTGACACATGGGGCGACTATGGTTTACCCCAACGACGGCTTTGACCCGCTTTCGGTATTAGAGGCGGTACAGGAAGAAAAATGTACCGCGCTTTATGGCGTACCAACCATGTTTATCGCCGAACTCGACCACCCCGATTTTGGCAAATTCGATTTAAGCAGCCTGCGTACCGGGGTAATGGCCGGGTCGCCCTGCCCGGTGGAAGTCATGAAAAAGGTGCAAAGCCTGATGAACATGGCCGATGT
>JBBQGP010000168.1:0-11910 GCA_038323095.1 Chloroflexia bacterium
CAGACCCGCAGCGTAACGACGAAATGCTGGCGAAATCGGTCAAATGGTACGAGCAAGTGACCAATACCCGTGCGCCCCGCAATGCCCGTTTATGGTCGGAACTTGGCGCGGCTTACTTGAATCAAGGCTTGACCAAACGTACCGGGCCAGACCAGGCTTTGCTGGACAAAGCGATTGCCTCAGCTCAAAAATCCGTCCAGATTGACGACCAATTCGATTTTGGCCGTCAGGTATTGGGCGATATTTACTATGGAGCAAAGCAGTCCGATAAAGCCGGAGAGCAATACATCAAGCTGGCCCAGCTAAATCCAGGACAACTGGCAAGCGACAGCCGTTATGATGAGCGAGTACGGGCGATTGCTACCAGCCCACTTGTTAAGAGCGAAGATTTGGCGAAAACTTTTGTCAGCAAAGACGGCAAGCCCAACCCTCTAAATGAGGTAACTCTGGCCGGAATTACTTACTACAAAGGGCAAGTCGGCGACGCGGAAACACGCTTGAATGGAATATTGGCCCGTAATCCAAATTATCCGCTTGCAATGGCTTACCTGACGCTGGTTAGAATGACCCAAAACCGGGTGCCGGAAGCTCAGAAACTGGCGGCGGACACTATCGAAGCGGCTCGACGAGTCAACGATGGCGGCGCGACTACCAGTATTGTGCAGGGGATGGTCGGGCAGATTTTGGCGCAAGCCCAGCAAGCCGGGCCGCAACCCGCCAACCCAACTACTAATCCGACTACAACTCAGCCGGGGGCGGGCGCGAATCCAACCGTTCCCCCTACCAGGAAACCCTAGAGGGAGATAAACCATTACTTTTGCCCTATACAAATTTGCTTGCGTCTATGTTAAGCTGTGGCTATCTTATGGTTTATAATGTGCTTTAATCTTAGGGGGTCGTATGTTATCGCTATTATCATCGTCTTTTGCCCTCGAACTAAGTCCTACGCCGATTACAATTCAGGAAGTTTCGGGTAATCCGGGCATTGCGTTTTATCTGATTTTGTTTGTTACCGCGCTGGTTTTCGGGCTGACCGGTACGCCGCTAGTGCGACGGTTTGCCCTGCGAATCGGGGTGGTTGATGCTCCAAGTGCGCGGAAAATTCACGCCGCGCCCGTACCGCTATTGGGCGGAGCGGCTATTTATCTGGCCTCAATGCTCACGGTACTGGCCCTTTCCTACTGGATGCTACCCTTTTACATTTTGCAGTTAGCCGCCATCGTCGCGGGCGGCAGCTTTATGTTTTTTATCGGCTTGCTCGATGACAAATGGGGGCTACCACCGCTTATCAAGTTGGGGGCGCAATTTTTGGCCGCCTTCTGGCTTATCTTTACAGGTGTACAGGTGGAAGCCTTGCCCTATCAATTCCTCAATGTTATCGGCACAATAGTCTGGATAATCGTTATTACCAACGCGATTAATTTTCTCGATAATATGGATGGGCTATCCGGCGGCGTTTCGACTATCACGGCGGGCTTTTTCTTCCTAGCGGCTTACCTGAGCGGACAATGGATGGTCTCGGCGATGGCGGCGGCAATGGCGGGTGCGGCGGCGGGCTTTATTTATCACAATTTCGGAATTGTCCGTCAGGGCAAAGCTATTTTTATGGGCGATAGCGGTTCGCTATTTTTGGGATATGTGCTGGCGGCAGTCGGTATCAAACTCCGCTTTAACAATACCCATTTCGTAACCTGGATGGTTCCCGTTCTAATTCTGGGTTTGCCCTTATTCGATTTTAGCCTGGTGTTTATCTCGCGTTTGCGTCGGAAAATGTCGCCCTTGCGCGGCGGCAAAGACCATACTTCGCACCGATTGGTAGCCCTCGGCCTGACCAAACGGGAAGCAGTTCTAGTAATTTACATGATTTGTGGCGGGTTGGGCGTGGCCGCGCTGGTTGTTACGGGTGCAACTATTAACGATGGCTATATGGTTGGCGGACTGGTTGCACTACTGGCGGCGGCAGCCTTTGTCAAGCTGGAACAAATCCCGCTGGTAAACACCAATCCGGCCAATCAAAGTCATAGCAAGGGGCTAAAACCAGAAGCAACAAGCCACAAGTGACAAGTCGGAAGTTTGAAGTATAAAGTCGGAATCAAGTAAGTGATAAAATCAAAAAGGAGCAACCTTTCGGGGCCTGCTCCTTTTTCGATTGGGCTTGTTAGACCAAATTACATGCCGTTGGCGTAGTCTTTGAGGGCTTTGGCGCGGGAAGGGTGGCGCAACTTGCGGAGGGCCATACCTTCGAGCTGGCGGATGCGTTCGCGGGTTACACCGAACTCGCGGCCAATTTCCTCCAGCGTGCGGGGTTGTTCGCCCTGCAAGCCAAAGCGCAATTCGATAACCCGGCGTTCGCGAGCGTTGAGGCTGGACAAGGCCCGCTCGATTTGCTCAATAAGCAATTGGCGGGAAGCCGCTTCAATCGGGGACTCCTGGCTTTCGTCCGGCACGAAATCGCCCAAAGTGCTGTCTGATTCGTCGCCCACCGGGGTTTCGAGCGAAACAGCGTGACCCTTGTGCTTAATCATATCGACGACTTTATCCTCGGTAATACCCAATTCGCGGGCCAACTCACCCGGCGTAGGTTCGCGCTGCAAGCTCATCATAAGCTGGCGACGCGCCCGTTCCATTCGAGCAATTGCTTCGACCAGGTGAACAGGCAGACGAACAGTACGGGCCTGGTCAGCAATCGCGCGGGTAATAGCCTGCCGAATCCACCAGGTTGCATAAGTCGAAAACTTGAAGCCCTTGTGGTAATCGAACTTGTCTACCGCCTTCATCAAACCGACGTTGCCTTCCTGAATCAAATCCTGCAAGGACATACCCCGGTTCATATATTTTTTAGCAACGCTAACTACCAGACGCAGGTTAGAATTTACCAGCGTTTGCATTGCGTCCATATCGCCCCGTTCGCGCCGCTTCGCCAAATCAACTTCCTGAGCGAAAGTTAGCAAAGGATAGCGTCCGATTTCGCGCAGGTAAAGCCGCAAAGAATCGTCTGCCCCGACGGGCAAATTGCTGTAATCAAAGTTGGCGACTTCATCTTCTTCAAGCTTAATGCTGACATCAACGTTGTCGTCCAACTTTAATTCAATGTTTTCATCATCAGTATCCAGAAAATCTACAAGAGTATCGTCCAGCGCATCGCTGGTTTCTGGCTCTGCTGCCGATTCTTCCGTAACTTCTTCGTTAGCTTCGTCCCAGTGGCGCGCCCCTTTGCGACCCTGTGAAGGATTTTCCTGTAAATTGTTCTTAATATTATTCTTGCCACCGTCCAGCACTGAAAGCTGGCGCGGCTCTTCTTCAAAATCAAGCATCTTAAAATTTGTCTTCGCGCTCATTATCTCTCTTACCCTTCTCTAAAATCAGACCTTAAAACAGAGGAATACCTCTGAGGTCTGCTCCTAATAAAGTTTCTTTTTATTATTTTTTATACTGTCAGGCAGTTGAGTCGCAACCGACGAGGTAGCAGAGGTGATAATAAGGTCGTCCCTGAGCCTGGGTTACTCGCTCTAAACTACAAACACCAATCTTTCCTATATCAGTATATTATACGTACCAGTCCCCCAAAAAGTTTTATCCAAAAGCCCTTTTTTGAGCTTTTCATGAGCATATTAAGGAAAAGTGCTTTAGGCTACCGTTTCCTACCCTGAGACGGTGTATAATAACACCTAACGAGTATTTTTACAACGCAATTTGCCTGCCAAAAGTTCTATTATCCTTAAATATTGGGGAAATTCAGGTTATGAGTACAAGTTACAAACCCGCGCCGCCATCCAAATCGGGGAAAACCGCTAAAATGCGGCCCGAACACGCTCCAGCCACCCGCTCGACCTGGCGCGGCCATCTGGATTTGCTCGACCCGGTAACGTGGGTGGCCGGGCCGCAAGGCTTTATTACTGGTGCATTAGCAACCGGGGCAATTGTTCTGGACTTAAAAGGAATTATTCTTTTAATTCTGGGCATAATTTTGTGTGGCCCGCTCACTATCGGCTTTAGCCAATCTATTAACGATTTTTTTGACCGCGATGTCGATGCCCTGAACGAACCGACCCGGCCCATCCCCGCCGGATTAGTAACTTTGCGCGGAGCTATTTTGAATTTTTCGGTAGTAGCAGTGTTGGCTTTGTTGGTGGCCGGATTAATCGGTGTAATTAGCGGGCAAAACGAATTGTGGCTGGTAGGGCTGGCTTTAGCCGGGTTGGGATTGGGCGTGGCTTATAGTGCGCCGCCTTTTGAGTTCAAACGCAATGGATTAATCGGGCCGCTTTCGGTGGGCCTGGGCTATAACTTGATGACCTGGATAACGGGAAATCTGGTTTTCGCGCCGCTTCGCCTTGAAATTGTAATGCTGTCAATCGTTAGCGCAGCCATTGCCGTGGGCCTTCTGATAATGAACGATTTGAAATCCATCGAAGGTGACAGAGCGTTGGGCTTGCGAACTTTGCCCGTAACAATGGGGGCGCAGGGTGCGCTAATAGTAGCCTACTTGTTTATAGATATTTCGCAAATTGCCTTTAATCTCTTTTTGTTCGCCACCGGGCATTACTGGTTAGGCGGGCTGCAAGTGGTGGCTTTGCTGGTACAGTTTAATGCCCAGCGTTCGCTTTACCGCAACCCGACTCATAACCAGTTCAAACGCTATTTGCTGGCGGGCAACGGCTTTATTTTGTTGATTGCGCTGCTGGCGGCGTTGAGCTTTGCCGGATACAGCCCGTTCAACACCTGGTAGTTTTTATGCCCTATATCAATTTGCAATCTAATTCAATTTATTACGAAAGGCGCGGCCCAGCTTCGGGCAATACGCTGGCTATCTTTTTTAATGGCTGGTGTCTTTCGGCCCGCTATTGGGAAGAAACAATTCGCCTTATCGAAAAAGAGCAAGATGTTTTACTTTTTGATGGAACAGGCTTTGGGCGCAGTCAGGCTGGTTTTTCAGATAATAGCTCTACAACCATCGAAAGCAGCGCAGCCGAAGTCTGGGCTTTGCTATCTGCCTTGAAATTAAATGAAAAAAAGAGCTATCATGTAATCGGACATT
The DNA here is from genome assembly GCA_038323095.1 of Chloroflexia bacterium. GTDB lineage: Bacteria > Chloroflexota > Chloroflexia > Chloroheliales > Chloroheliaceae > L227-5C. The sequence goes on from JBBQGP010000168.1 coordinate 5,039, forward strand.
CTTTGGGTGGAGTGACCGCCTCCCGGTTTGCCGCTCAAGCTGAAGCCAAAAATCAGCTTGCCAGCCTGACGGTTGTAAATAGCGGCAGCTTTGGGCCGGAAGCCAAGCAGGGTAATACTCTGGATGTTTTTGTGAATATTTTTGTACGGACCAAACGCCTGTATGATTTGCCTTTGCTACGGCGGGCCGTAGTCGCTCGTTCGGTAAATCGGCCTATTTCAGATTGGGCGACACGGGTAATTACGGGCGATTTTGTTCAGGCTAACCCGAAAGCCGCCCTTGAAATTTCCCGTTCTTCGCTGGCCGATAGCACCCTCCGACTTTACCGGCGCGAACTGGAACAATTAAAAGCACCTTTGTTATTGATTGTTGGCGATAAAGATGCAACTATTCCACCGCAGGGGATGTATAATATAAAGCGGTTCAAGTTGGGCAGCCAGCTTGCCGCCTTCCCGGATTGCGGCCATTTGCCGATGCTGGAAGATAGCAAAGCTTTTGCCAATACTTTACTTGAATTTTTTCGGGCAAACGTGCCTGTTGGTGGCGCAACCAATCAAGGGTAATACTCATGACAATCGAAATAGTAGCACAGGAACAAGAGAAAATGGCAAGCGGACGTAACCCAATTTTTCTGTCGCTGGGCGACGAGCTGGACGGTGAAGAGGTATTACCGGGCTTTAAGCTGAAGTTAAGTACGTTTTTCAAATAAACTTATCCTTGCAAAAGGCTGGATTAACTGAGGATACTAGATTTATGGGCCGGATTAACCAAAATAGCAGAAAAAATGTCAAAAAAACGATTCGCCCGACAAATAAAGGCGTTAAAACCGCCCGGAAAGTAGAAAGTGTCACTGTGCGCGATGCTTTGCTGACAGCTTTGGCCGATAACGAAAAACTGGTGGTGCTGGCTTCACGGTTAGCTACCCATGCCTTGCCGCATCCTTTTAACCAGTTAGCCGAACTTACCCGCGAAGTAGCCACAACCTACCCGGCCCGCTTCTTTGGGCTAGGAGAATTACTGGAAGAGTTAGTACCAACCGCGCACCGTCTGATAAATGAGGGCTTGCGACCTTTGGTGCTAATCGGGTCAACCGATTTGGCCCGGAGCTACGCTGGACTTTCGGCTCTATGCGCGGCCGGGTCGCCCGTAATTTTTATTCTGGCGGCAGAGCCTTTGGATGGGCAAACCCTTTACCCGGTAGGCTTGAACGATTTGGCAATTTTGCGAACTTTGCCGCCCTTAAAAATTGGCGTACCGAGCAGTCAGGTGGAATTAAAGCGGCAGTTAATTGCAGCTTTAGCCACGGAAGATAGCGGGCCATTGGTTATTCACTACGGAGCGACTATTCCAGCAGAAGCGGCTGGACGAGCCAGATTAACGCCGCCCGTTGGTATTGGTAAAGCTCAAATGCTGCACGAAGGCAAGGATTTGGCAATTCTGGCTTTGGGAGCAGGAGTCGGCTCGGCTTTGGCTTTGGCCGAAAAACTCAAGGAACAGGGTTACGAAGCTGCGATTGTAGACGCAAATTGGTTGCGCCCACTTGATGAACCGCTTTTACTGGCAGTAGCCAATTATTTCTTGAATATAGTTACGCTAGAAACGGGCAATCTGGCGGGTGGTTTTGGTGCGGCAGTGCTGGAAATACTAGAAACTAACCATTTGTATAATCTACGGGTAAAACGGATTAGTTTGGATAATTATTTGCAGCTTGAGCCGGAAATTCGGTTAGCCCGAATGACCGGGGATGTCAGACGCTTTGTGGAAAAATTGTTACAGGATGAGGGAATGATTGGTCCCGGCGTTTTGCGGTTACTGCCGGGCGAAGCCTAGAGCAACTAAAGGTAATTTTTGCTATAATATAGGCAAGTTTAATCCAGCGATAATAGAGGATGGCAGAAGCGTGAGAATACTGATTTATACTGGCAAGGGCGGGGTCGACAAAACCAGTGTGGCGGCGGCTACCGCAACCCGTTGCGCGGCACTAGGCTACCGCACAATTGTTTTGAGTACCGATGCAGCGCACAGTCTGGCCGATTCACTGGATGTGCAGCTTGGCCCTGAGCCTATTAAAATAGACGAGAATTTATGGGCGCAAGAAGTCAACGCCCTGCACGAAATGGAGCGTAATTGGGGAACAATTCGGGATTTCCTGATTGACATTCTGGCGTGGCAGGGTCATAACGATATTACCACCGAAGAAATGGCGGTTATTCCTGGCACAGAAGAACTTTTCAGCCTGATTCAAATCAAGCGGCATCACGATAGCGGCCAATTTGACGTAATTATCGTGGACTGCGCCCCGACTGGCGAAACGCTGCGCCTTTTGAGCTTGCCTGATGTTATTCGCTGGTGGGTCGAGAAACTTTTCCCGACAGTGCGTGGCCTGATGAAGCTGGCCCGCCCGGTACTCAGCCGTGTTACCAGTATGCCTCTCGCTAACGACGAGGTTTTCAGCTCATTGCAAGAAATTATTGACCGTCTGAACGCGGTGCGCGATATTGTGAGCAACCCCGAAATTTCTTCGGCCCGCATTGTAATGAATTACGAAAAAATGGTGATTAAAGAGGCCCAACGCAGCCTGACTTATCTAAATCTGTTCGGCTACAATGTGGATGCGGTGATAGTCAACCGGGTCTTGACCGAAGATTCTTTGAAACATTCGCCGGGCCGGGCCTATGTTAGCGAGTATCAGGATAAATATCGTACCCTGACCCAAGAAGCTTTTGCCCCTTTGCCAATTTTTGAAGTGCCACAAATGGAGCGCGAGGTAGTCGGATTGGAAATGCTTACTCGGCTGGCAAATTCGCTGTTTGGGCCAACTGGCGACCCTTCCCTATTCTTCTCCCACGGCCAATCACAGCAAATCTTCCGGCGAGGTGACAATTATATTCTTTCCCTTAAATTGCCTTTTGTGACGCAAGAGGAAGTAAAATTAATGCAAACCGGGGATGATTTGATTATCGAAATTGGCTGGCATCGGCGGGGAATAGTTTTGCCAACCGCCCTGGCCCGTTGTACCGCTACCGACGCGGTTTTCGTGGGCGATACCCTTGAAGTGGTTTTCGTCGCGCCCAAAGTGACCGTCACTACTCCCACTTCCGGCGGGAATGGCGCAGTTACCGCGCTAAAGGCGAAGAAATAATTTTATGCTAGTCGATACTACGGAAGCGATTGTTGTACCTCAACCTTACGAATTAACTTTCCAAACGGTAAAGCTCAGGCCGCTTCGCCCGGACGAAGTGCTGGTGAAGACCCGCTATACTTCGATTTCCGCCGGAACAGAGCGAATGCTTTTGGCGGGGCAATTGGTCGAAATGGCGGGCTTGCCTTTTCCCTGTATTCCGGGTTATGAAACAGTCGGCGAAGTTATCGAAATTGGGCCGGATGTGCCGGAAGATTATCTACATCAGCTAGTCTTTGTTGGCGGCTCATACGGCTATGAAGGCGTGACTCCGGCATGGGGTGGACAATCGCGCTATATTTCCGCCGAATATCACAAGGCTTTCAAACTGGAAGGCATCCCACCAGAAGAAGCGGTAGCAATTGCTCCGGCGGCAACGGCCTGGCACGGAGTCGAACTTATCGCCCCAGAGCCGGGAGAACTGGTCTTAGTTTTGGGGCAAGGGCCAATCGGTCAATTCGCTGCCCAAGCCGCCAAGCTCAAGGGCGCAACGGTAGCCGTCGCCGATGTAGTTGCCAGCCGTCTTGAAAAAGCGGTTGCGGGTGATTACAAAATTGATTTGAGCCAACAATCCCTCAAAGATATTCTGCCGGGTAAAATTGATGTTTTGATTGATGCCACTGGCAAGATGCCCGCCCTTAGCCAACACTTGATGCAAATGCAACAGCGCGGGCGCGTCCTGCTGCTCGGTTTTTACCAGAAAATCGAACTCGGTTTCGCTATTCCCTTCCTCAAGGAACTCAGTTTCCGGCCCAGCCGGGAATGGGCGGCGGAAGATATTCCAGCAGTAATGCAAGCCTTCCGCGATAATACGCTACGGGCTAACCAGCTTTTCACCCATCGCTTCCCCATCAGCCAGTACAAGGAAGCCTACCAGACCACCCTCGAAAACCCCGCCTGTCTCAAAGTTTTAATGGATTGGTAAAAAAGTAACAAGTAACAAGTAACAAAAGGATTGTTCTATTCTTATGTAAGATAGCGGCATCTATTTGTTACTTGTTACTTGTTACTTTTCTCCGACTTACCCCTAGCGTCCTTTCGACCACATCAGTTTGAAGATTTGGGCAGTGGAAGGCTTGCGGCCATACATTAGCACCCCCGCCCGGTAAACCCGCGCCGAAAGCCAGGTGAACAGGACGATAAAGACCAGCAGCAAGCCAATTCCAAGCAATCCTTCCTGCCAGGAAGCCGCGCCCAGAGCCAACCGCCCAAACATTACCATCGGGGTAAAGAAGGGGAAGTAGGAAGCTGCCGTCACCCAGGTCGAGTCTATAGATTGTAGGCCAAAGATTACTACCAGATAAGCGGCGATATTCAGGAAGGAAAGCGGCGCAATCGCCCCTTGTACATCTTCCTGACGGCTGACCAATGAGCCAACCGCCGCGTAAAGCGAGGCCCACAGGAAGAAGCCAAGTACAAAGAAAATCAGGAAGAATAGCAAAGTGCTAATCGAAAGGGCAGTAATATCAAGCTGAATTCCGCCGGTTTTGTTGCCAAGTAAGGCTTGTTTGACCGGGCCTTGCACCAAAAACCCGATAATTCCGATAACTGCCACCAGACCAACCTGGGTAAATCCGGCCAGACCAATCCCGATAATTTTGCCCATCATTAGCTGGAAAGGGGTCGCGGCGGAAACCATAATTTCCATTACCCGATTGCTTTTTTCTTCGGCTGCCCCTTGCGCGACGGCTGTACCATAAATATTCAGGACGGTGAACAAAATAATTACCAGCACAAAAGCTAACAAATAAGAAGCAGCCTGTTCTTCGGAGCTTTTACCTTGATTGCTGGCTTTTTCCTGCGATGCGCTGCCGACCTTGATTTCAGGTGGGCTAAAAAGCTGCGATACCTGATTTTGTGGCAATCCCGAACGCGCCAAACGGTCATTTATCGCCAGTACCGTTAGAGCCTGACGTACTCGCGCCCCGCTTACACTATCGTTGCCGTTTTTACTATAGTAATCAAAGCTTAAATCGCCCTGCGGGTTGCGCCCAACCGTAAGGGACGCATCCAGCTTGCCATCCTGAACTTGCTTACGAAGAATATCGGCGGTTTCGCCTGTCGCTGCTGGACTAATTTTGTACTCGGCTTTCTGGTTTGTATCGGTTTGAGTTGGGCTGGAAGTCGAGCCAGTGTTGCTAAAGCTGGTATTCAGGGTCGAGTCCAGGTAATTTACTACGTTCTGCCCGGCAACTGGCCCAGCCGTGTTATCAATCACGGCAATTTTGGTCTGCGAGTTGGAACTGATGAGCTGGATAATAGTTGGGATAAAAGCCCCCACAATTACCAGTAACATCAAAACAATGGTCGAAATTACGAAAATGCGACGGCGTACCCGCGTATTGTACTCGCGCCCAATAATCAGGCGAATATTGCGAAGATTGCTGCCGCGAGAACTGAAAGAAAGGTCAGCCGGATTTACATTGTTATTGTTAGGGTTCAGTTCTTCGGGAGCTTCCGGCTTTCGGCTTTTAAGATTTAACACTTTTGTGTCCTTTCTAATAACCTAAGATTGCGCCGGGACATAAGAGGGCTGGAGGGCTTCGACTGAATTGGTAGTCGCACCGCCGACCCGCTCAATAAAGATGTCGTTGAGGCTTGGCTCGACAATTTCAAACAAGGTAACTTTCCCCTCGTGCTGCAAAGCCGCTTGCAAAACCATATCAGGCACAGCCGACCCGTTTAATTCCATTTCGACGTAATCCTGACGGCGTTTGGTAACGGTAATACCGGGCATTTGGTCGAGCCAGAGAATAGCCGAATCGTTATCCAAAGCCAGCCGCACTACCACCCGCCCGCTCGAACGTTTGACCTGCTTGAGCGGCCCACCGACCACAATCTGCCCTTTGTTAATAATGGCAATATCTTCGCAAAGTTCTTCGACTGTTTCCATTTGGTGCGTCGAGAAAATAATAGTTTTGCCGCGCCGATGCATTTCCAGAAACGCGCTTTTGAGCAAATTGACGTTCACCGGGTCAAGGCCGGTAAAAGGCTCGTCCATAATCAAAATATCGGGGTCGTGCAAAATAGTCGCCAAAAACTGAATTTTCTGCTGATTACCCTTGCTGAGTTCTTCCACCTTTTTCTTGCGGTTTTGGGTAATCTGGAAGCGTTCCAGCCATTCATTCAAATCACGCTCAACCTGCGCTTTGGGCATCCCGTAAAGGCGAGCCAGAAAAATTAGCTGCTCATCTACCGCCATTTTTGGGTAAAGGCCGCGTTCTTCCGGCAAATAGCCCCAGGCCCGACGCGGTACTTCGGCGACGGGCTTGCCATTCCAGGTAATTTGTCCGGCATCGGGGCGAATAATATCCAAAATCATGCGAATAGTCGTAGTCTTACCCGCACCGTTCGGCCCTAGAAAGCCGAAAATTTCGCCTTGCCGCACTTCCAAAGACAAATCGTTGACTGCCTGTACGTTAGAGAAAGCTTTGCTTATCCGCTCTACCAAAAGCGACATTAAATTTCTCCTTAATCCACCTGCTCAGTAAATGCCTGATTGTTCAGGCGGGGTTTAGTTTACTACTCTAATTTACGAACAGTTACTAATCATTGTTTCATCTTTATCCAGGTCTTTAGACCCAAGTTAATTATAGTTTAGCACGAACAATAATACTTCCTCCGCAGGAGGGAAATTCCTTCCCATAAAAGAGCGAAAACCTCCAAATCAAAAAAGCCGCTCTAACCTTCC
>JBBQGP010000169.1:0-11860 GCA_038323095.1 Chloroflexia bacterium
CGGCGAATTGCTGTTTGAACGGGCGCGAAACCATTTGCGGGAAGCGGGCGTAACCGAAATGTACGTCTCGACTATCGCCGAAAACACGATTGGTCGCTCTTTCTACGACAAAAAAGGGCTGGATTTGGTACAAGTCTACGACTCCACCTGGAACGGCAACACCCACACTATCGCTGTTTACCATTTGTACTTGCGTTCCGGCCTCCGTAACCAAAACCAGTCCTAAAAAGTTGCGAGTTGCGAGTTAGAAACGAATGGCCGAGAAGTGTTCTCGGCTAATTTGTTTTGTACTTTCTGCCTTGAAAGGCTGGGCTGATAACATGGAGACGGCCCTAAAAGGGCTGAAACGGAATTGGCTAGATTTGAACTAACCACCCAACGGCTTTAGCCAGGTTTTCATGTCATCAGCCCGGACATTCCATGTCCGGGAGATTACTCGCAGTTCAATTCTGTTCCTCTCTAACTACTAACAACTAATTCTCATCTTTCCGCTTCGAGGCAAGTGACACCCTTTGGGCCGACAATTGCGCCATGCCGTACATTGCCGGGAAGTAGCAAGTAATCGCCGGGATGCAAATCTATTTCAGTGTTGCCGCTATCGGGCAGGGTGAAAGTGATGCTACCAGCTACTACATACACAATTTGGGTGGAGGGGTGGCGGTGCGGGGAGTAACGATGATGCGGGCCGTTGCTCCAAAGCATTGGCGAAAGTCCTTCCGCCGCCATCTTCATTTCCAGAATAATCCGGCTCGGCTTGCCAAAACCCGGCCAGCGTTCGATTTGTACTCCTTGCGGCAATTTTGGCCCAATTATCATTTTTGCACCTCCTTTTTCGCTTTGTTTATTAACAAAACGGAGAAATACTGAAAAAATTAGGAGAGACGATATTAGTTGTAAGTTATCCGTGAAGCGGCCAAAATTATTCTAACCCTAAATTTTATCAGTAAACATTAAGAAATTTGCTTCTCAGCAAGGCTACGTAAGACGCAAAATTCGTTGCTTTCTGGATCAAGCATGAGCGTCCATTTGCCGCCGTTTTCCTCGAAAAGCTGGATTTTTTGCGCCCCTAGAGCCACTAATCGCTCGACTTCGGATTGCATATTATCTTCTGGGGTCAAATCTAAATGCCAGCGATTTTTAACAATTTTGCCTTCTGGCACTTTTAGAAAAAGTAGATCTGGCCCGTGTGGGTCTAATACTAATGCTTCTTCATCCGAGCTTTCTTCCAATTTCGCACCCAGTGCAGTCGCCCAAAAATTCGCTACCTTCAGCGGGCTGGCACAATCTACCGTAATAGTATGAATTTGAGATGCCATCTGTGTCTCCTGTTCTTGCTCTTCACTTTAGTAAAAACAGGGACGCAACCAAACCGTAAAAATTGGGGTGCGTCCCTTACGGTGAAAAAGTTTAGTAGCCTGCCATGTCGTTGGCGTTCTGATCGGATTGCTGGCCGTAGACGCTGTTAAAAGTGATGGTCGAAGTCGCCCAATTGTTAATGTTTTCCATCCGAAATGTGCCTTGCAAGTCTTTTGTGACCAGCGTTTGAACAATATGAAGACCAAGACCAGTCTGGGAAGTGGCTAAATCGAAGTCGGGCGGAAAGCCCTGACCGTTATCCCGGATTTCGATTTGGGTGCGACCCTCGTCAACAAAGGCACTAATCCGAATTTCACCTTCGGTAGCATCTTCAAAACCATGAAAAATTGCGTTTGTGACCAGTTCCATCATCAGAATTGCCAGTAAGGTAGCCTCTTTGCTGGCAATCGGCACTTTACCGTCGTCGATTTTGAAGCGAATACGCTGGTCGGGCCGTACCAGGCTGACGGCGGCAATATCACAGATTTCTTTGGCAACCGCGTTCACCGTCGTAACCCCAATATCGTCCCGGCAAAGCAAATCGTGGACGGCAGCAATAGACTGGATACGGGCGACACTTTCGGAAAGCGGGCCGACCACCTCTTTAACCGTCGAGCGACGCATTTGCATCGAAAGCAGGGCGGCCACGGTTTGCAGATTGTTGCGGACGCGGTGGTGCATTTCCTGTAAAAGGGTAGATTTCAGGGTTAAGCCGCGTTGGGCCGCTTCGTAAAGACGGGCGTTTTCAATGGCAATCGCGGCCTGGTCAGCAAAAGCTGAAATAATTTGCAATTGCTCATTCGTAAAATGGTGCTGCTCGTGGGTGTAAAGACAGATTACGCCCAATACGCCCCGCGCTCCCGCCAACGGTACGCACATGGCCGAGCGGTATTGATTATTATAATAATATTCCTCGCCGGGATGCAATTCAAAATGGGCATCCCAGACGTTTACCGGGCGATTAAGTTCCGCTGAGCGGCCAACCGGCCCTTCACCCAATTTTACCTGCATATGCTTGACGTAATCTTCGCTCAAGCCATGATTCGCCACAATCGTTAGATACTGGCTACCCTCTTTTAGTTCGTAAATCGAGGCCATGTCGGTTTTGACCAATTGGGCGGCTTGCTGCACAATCAGGGTCAGCACTTCGTCTAAATTCAGGGTAGCGGCAATCAGATTGGAAACATTTTGCAGGGTGGTTAATTCTTGCACCTTTTGCTTGAGCCGCTCGTCAGTTTGTTGATAAAGCAAAGCGTTTTCGATAGCAAGGGCAATTTCACCCGCCACCATTTCGACAAAGCGGGTTTCTTCGGTTGTCCAGCTACGGTAACTGCGCGACTCGACGTTAATTACCCCGACCAATTTTTCACGGGTAAACAAAATAATTGGCACACTTAGCATGGAACGGCTGGAGTCTCCGTGCAAAGGCGGTACATCGGTAAAGCGATTGTCGGCGCAAATATCATAAACCGAAATTGGCTTGCCTTCTTTGGCGGCTGCCCCGGTCACGCCTTCGCCAAGCTGAACAGTAACATTGCCAATGGCGTGGGGGTTTAAGCCTTTGGTAGCCCGTAGCATCATTTGTTCTTCCCCGCCGCGTTCGCCCCGCTCGAAAACATAAATCGAGCAAACGTCTACCGTCATCACTTCTGAAACGGCCTGTACTGTCAGGTTTAGCACCGAATCCAGGTCAAGGCTGGAATTTACGGCATTATTAACCTTGTGCAAAGCTTCGAGTTCATCCAGAGAGCGGCGTACCTGCTCGCCAAAGCCGCCCATTACCGTACCTTTGACGATAGGGCTAAGGCCGTTTTCGCCAGGGTGACGATTGGAAGCCAAAGCCCGTATCAACAAGCGGTCACGCCCATCGACATAGCCTTTGACCAGAGCAGCAGAAGCCCTTTGCGACAGGGCATCAATCGCCCGTACCGCTTCGCGCCTTTCATCGAAGCGCAAATTAAGGCTGGCATCGGAATAAAGCAAATCGGCAATTTCCTGACCATAAGCCAGGCTTTGCGTCACCAGTTCATTAACCGGTACTTCAACCAAAGCCCATTTTGCCCCTTCGTTGGTCATAAAATTGCAGAAAGTTTCCATATCGTCAGCCCGAATAGCATCAATAATGCGGGTATAATAAGCCGGATAAATATTATAACCACTAATAGCTACCGAAGAACTAATTTTGGGTTCACCAATTAGCTTTGCGCCATGAACTACCCCATCTGGAACACTTTCGCAAGTGCTTTCGCCCGAAGCAGCCACTACTGCCGGTTCAGATTGAGGTTGAAAAAAGCCATCTCCTTGCAAGGCAAAAGGCTGGTATGTCCCAACTGTCGCCGCCAATTCCTTGCCGCGCTCGGATTGGCTCATCCAAATCTCATGCCAGCGTTCGCCTACTTTTCGGTTAATCTGTTCTAATATATCGGCAATTCTTTTTGAGTCCATTTTTTTATCCCCGGCTTGCTATCAAGCCTGTCTGAAATGTAATAAATATGTTCCCTTACCTGTAATTATATGACATCCGCCAAAAAATCTGTCGGCGAAGCAATATCATACAGAGTTAGCCCTTAATTCTCAGTTTTTCTTAATCGGGCCATACGGTTGGCGGTCAGGGCGGCGGTTGCCCCTGCCCCGACCCCGTTATCAATATTGACAACGGTTAGACCGGGAGCGCAAGTTTGGAGCATAGATAGCAGCGCGGCTACCCCTTTGCCGCCCGCCCCATAACCTACCGAAGTGGGCAAACCAATTACGGGAACATCCACCAATCCGGCAATTACCGAAGGTAACGCGCCATCCATACCCGCCGCTACAATAATTATGTCAACTTCTTCTTTCATCAGTTTTTTGAGGGGACGTACCAGACGATGTAAACCAGCCACGCCCACATCGTAAATCTGGGTAATGGTGCAACCCATTTCAGAAGCAACGACGGCGGCTTCTTCGGCCACTGGCACATCACTTGTTCCGGCGGTAATAACGCCAACTTTGCCGCCAGTGCGGGGACGAACCACGCCTTCCCGTCGCAATATTATCATACCACTAGCGGCAAATTCCTCGAAATGTACCGGGTAGCCGCTCCCCTGATGCTCAACCCAGGCGACCTCCCGGCGTAAGCGTTCGCGCACTTCCTTGCTGCACCGGCTGACCAAAGCGCGTCCCACTCCTTCGGTTAAAAAACGGCGAGCGATTTCGATTACGTCATCCGGCTGTTTGCGCTCGGCGTAAATTATTTCGGGAATACCCTTGCGGCTTTCGCGCTGAAAATCCAATCGAGCGCGACCTGAGCTTATTTCTTTTGGCTCATCCTCCGAATCGAGCAGAGCCTCGGTAAAATCATCAAAAACATTCATCACTTGTTTTCTATCCTACTTCTAACCTAAAATATGGGCCAGCAAAGCTTTTTGGGCGTGCAACCGATTTTCGGCCTGCTGGAAAATTTCCGATTGATGGTTTTCTAATACTTCTTCGCTAATTTCTTCGCCTCGGTGCGCGGGTAAACAATGCAGCACTAGCCCATCCGGGCGAACGTATTCGAGCAAATCGTCGTTAAGCTGATACCCGGCGAAATCAATTTTACGCTGGGCGGCTTCGGCTTCCTGACCCATGCTCGTCCAGACATCAGTATACACAATATCTGCGCCTTGCAAACCCTGTTTTATATGGCTGGTCACTTTAGTATACGATTTTCCGGCGGCAAGGTTTTGGGCTTGAGCCACAATTTCGGCAGAGGGCAAATAATTGGTCGGCGAAATTATGGTAATATTCAGGCCAGATAAGGCCGCGCCAAGCATGAGGCTATGAGCCATATTGTTGCCGTCGCCCACATAAGCCATTTTCAAGCCTTTAATATAACCAAAGCGTTCTTTGACAGTCAGCAAATCAGCTAAAATCTGGCAGGGGTGTTCGACATCAGAAAGGGCGTTAATAACCGGGACGGGCGAAAACTCGGCCAATTCCTGCAAATCGGTATGGCGATTGACGCGGGCGACTATTGCCTGAGTCATCGAACCGACGACGCGGGCGACATCCCGGACGGCTTCGCGCTGGCCTAGCCCGACTTCCTGTGGAGAAAGATAAAAGGCCCTTCCGCCGAGCTGGTACATCCCCACATCAAACGATAGACGGGTACGCAACGAGGGCTTTTCAAACAAAAGGGCGACGGCTTGCCCCGCCAAAAATGGATGAGCTTCGCCGCGCTTGACCTGAGCCTTTAATTCTATCGCCGTATCCAGAATAGCGTTTAATTCTTCCGCGCTAATATCGGCCATTGAAAGAAAATCGCGGCCCTTGAGCAGACCGCGTAACCCTTCCTGGGTATTATTCATTTTTACTTTCTTTACTCCTTTTGCAAAATTAGTTTCTGGTTTCTGGTTTTTCTAAAAACTAATTTACCTACAAGGTTTGGTGGTAATTTCCCTGCCCTAAAAGGGCTGGGCTGACAACATGAAAACGGCCCTAAAGGGCTGGAACAATTGACTCGCAACTGGCAACCCGCAACCCCTCTAACAACTAACAACTTCTTCTCTAACAACTACCTCCTATCCGGCAAATCGAAACGGGAAGCCATTTGTTCGTGAATAGCTTGCGGAGTAGGACGCAATTTTGGGATATTCCCGTTAGGCACAGGCGGCGGAGCTTTGGGCGCATCGTCCAGCAAGGAAAGCTGAATTGTTCCGGCTAGTACAGTGGCAAGCGGACGAGTAGCGTAGCCGTTTTCACTTAACCAACAAAGCGCGAATTGAAAAGTAGGCTCGTGTTTCTCGTCGCGGTGCCGCAAGGCCCGAATAGCAATCGCCTCCGCCGGAACATTCTCTTGTTTGCTTCTGGCTTTAAGGTTCGCGTCAAAGCTGGCTAAAGCCCGTCGGAAATATTCCTTGCCGTATTGCCCTTGGATGTTTTGCTGAAGCTCGGCGGCGCGTTCGCCGATGGTTGGGCCTTGTTCGAGCAAAGCTTTTAGCTCGGTAGTCGCGTCGTTAGGCTGGCGTTTGGGCCGATTGTCGCTAATTGTCGCTACCTGCTGCGGCAATTTGTTTACTGGCAAAGGTATAGATATGATTGGGGCAAGCGTCAATTCCTGACCTTCGGATACTTTGCTTTCAGATACTTTGCTTTCGACTAATTCTGGTTCAGCCGCAGCTTTAATTTCGGTAGCTTTGGGTAATTCTTCAGGGGCTTGTACCGCCACCTCTGGCGAAGTTTCGCAGCTAAGTAAAACCGTGTAAATCAAACGCCCACCAGTATAGTGTACCGCAAAGTTTTGGACTACCCAACCTTGCTCGGCCAACGTGTTTAGTTCCTGATTAACTTTTTGTTCCAGCTTTTCGTCACTGCCATGAGTACCACCGCGATATTGGCCCTCCAACTCGCTATACTTGAGCAATTTGTAAGTGTAACGTTGCATTACGTAGACCTCACTTGTCCCTGACCCTGATTTATTTATAGTCTGTGATAATTTTATTATTATTTGCCTTCGAGCCAGCCCTGGGTTTCTTCCAGCAAAGTTGTGGCGTTCTCGATAGCCGCCGTAACCTGCGCCGGAGCAGTTCCGCCATCCACCTGCCGCGCCGCCAAACTGCTTTCTACCGTAATTTTAAGGGCATCTTCCTCGAATTGGGGGGCAAAAGCTTTTAATTCTTCCAGCGATAATTCGGCGAAGGTTTTGCTTTTATCCAGACAATCGCGCACCATTTTACCGACTACTTCATGCGCCTCTCTAAAGGGTAGCCCCTTGCCCACCAGATAATCGGCGTAATCGGTAGCGGTGGCAAAACTTCCTTGAGCGGCTTTGTACATAGTGCCGCCCTTAATTCGCATAGTCACCAGCATCCCCTCGAAAACCTTGAGGGAATTCGTCAGGGTGTCCACCGCATCGAACAGCCCTTCTTTATCTTCCTGCATATCCTTGTTATAGGTCAGGGGCAAGCCTTTGAGCATTATCAGGGCGGCAGTCAAATGTCCAATCATACGCCCGGATTTACCCCGCACCAATTCGGCCATATCCGGGTTTTTCTTTTGAGGCATAATCGAACTGCCGGTGCTATAAGCGTCATCTAATTCGATAAAGCCAAATTCGGCGGTACTCCACAAAATAATCTCTTCGGCCAGACGGCTTAAATGCACGGCGCACAAAGCCGCCGCCGCCAAATACTCCACCACAAAATCCCGGTCACTAACAGCATCCAGACTGTTACGACTAATCGCGCTCATGCCAAGTTCCGCCGCCACAAATTCGCGGTCAAGCGGGTAAGCTGCTCCGGCCAAAGCCGCGCTACCAAGCGGGGAAACGTCGGTGCGGACGTAGCAATCTGAAAACCGCCCGGCATCGCGCTGGAACATCTCGAAATAAGCCAGCAAATGATGGGAGAGTAAAACAGGTTGCGCCCTTTGCATATGGGTATAGCCCGGCATAATCACCCCGTTCCATTGTCGAGCCAGCTTCACCAGCGTTTTTTGCAAAGCCAGAATTCGCTCAATCGTCGTGACAATCGCCGCCCGCGTCCAAAGGCGGGTATCAAGGGCAACCTGGTCGTTACGGCTGCGTCCGGTATGCAAGCGACCCGCCGCTTCGCCAATATCCTCGCGCAGTTGGGCCTCGATATTAAGGTGAATATCCTCCCGGTCAAGCCGGAATTCAAACTCACCCCGCTCAATCCGCCCACGAATCGCTTCTAATCCGGCAATAATTTTAGCTGTATCTTCCTGGCTAATAATCCCTTGTTTTGCCAGCATTTTGGCGTGGGCAATCGAACCGGCAATATCTTCGCGGTACAAACGTTTGTCAAAGGGAATAGATGCGCCAAATTCCTCCGCCGTTTTATCCAAATCTTTCTCGAATCGCCCACCCCAAAGCTTCATTTGCGTATTGCGTCCCTCTCTTTTTTCTTTCCTGTTTTAGACCAGTCCCCGGCGGGCCTTTTCTTTTTGCAGATGATGCTTTTTTTCTTCGATGCGGCTTTCCACATCTTTCAACCGCTTATCCCAAGCGGCTTTCTCGTCTTTTTTTTTGGCGTTCGAGGCATACGCCTGGTACATTGTATAAGTTTTTTCCAGCATCCAAAGTTCGTTCTCAATCCACTTTGGGTCAGTTGATGCGCCATCAGCAGCCATATAACTCAACTCCTTCCACGATAATTAGTTTCAAGTTTCAAGTTTCAAGTTTCAAGTTTCAAGTTTCAAGTTTCTCTGTGATGAAAAAGAATTCGTAACTGTTCCAGTGTAGGAGGGATTTCCAATCCCGATTTACCTAAACCCGTTATGTCGGGATTGGAAATCCCTCCTACACAAAGACTGCCTGAATAGTTACAAAATTTCTATAGATAATCAGAATTTGAAGTTGCAGGTATTTTCAACCTGAAACCTGAAACCCGAAACTCATCCGAAACAATACAAACGTCCATCAAAAGAAGCGGCGTAGAGGCGACCTCCGGCAATTGCCGGGGATGAGCCTACAACATCGTTAGTGGTATATTCCCACTTTTTCGCCCCGGTCATAGCATCCAGAGCATAAATTTTGGCATCATTGGAGCCAACCAGCACCAAGTCAGCCGCAATACCCGGCGAAGAAAATACCACATCGCCCGTCAGAAAGTCCCATTTCTTTTGTCCAGTAGTTGCGTCCACCGCATAAACTTTTTTGTCGCTAGAGCCGATATAAATCAGGCCGTTGGCGACTGCTGGAGAGGAGCGGCTTGGCCCACCCAGCGCGAAATTCCATTTTTCCTTGCCAGTTTGGGTATCAAGGGCAAAAAGCTTGCCGCTTTCGCTGGCGAAGTAAACTGTATTATTAGCAACGGCGGGTGACGAGAAAGTACCGTTGCTACTACCGCTATCAAAAACCCATTTTTGTAGGCCCGTCGCGGTTTCTACCGCATAATATTTGCCGTCGTTTACCCCGAAAAAGACCAGATTTTCGGCAACGGCGGGCGCGGTATTAATTCCGGCTAAATTGAGGCGACCCGCCTTGAATGCCCAGCGTTTTTGCCCGGTGTAGGCATCGACTGCGTACAAATTGCCGTCGTTGCCGCCAAAATATACGACACCATCCACCACTACCGGCGAACTTTGGACAGCATCCAGCACCGGGAAATACCATTGCTTTTTGCCGCTAGTTGCATCCAGCGCGTAAAAATAGCCATCCTGCGCCCCAAAGAAAACCAGATTGCCTGCTACAGCCGGACTACTGGCAACCCCGTTGGCTGGAAAAAGCCATTTAGCCTTACCTGTGGCTGCGTCCGCTGCCAAAAGCCCCCGGTTAGTGCCAACGTAAACCGTACCGTTAGCCAGAGCCGGAGAAGAAACAATTTCGCCGCCTGCTTCGTATTCCCAGAGCTTGTTCAGGGCAGCCGGGAGTTTGGAAGTCGTAGCGCGGGTGCGGGCCGGGTTTGCGCCGTTGGCGGGCCAGTTCGCGCCCGCGCTATCAAGTTGGCTACCCGGCAATGCCCCGGTAGGCGTAGCCGGAAAAGGCGCAGTCGTACCAAGCGGAATTTCCAGCCCGGTTACTTGGGAAGCAATCGCGTTGGCAGTCTGACGGTTTTGGGCCTGAAAAGGCGAATTAGTTCGGCTACCCGCCTGATTACTAGGTTGACCCACACCATTAGCCGGAGTAGCCGGACTGGTAGGTTGGGCCGTTATCACAAAAATAACGATTGCCACTAAAATTAGCACGCCCAGCACTATTGCCAGAATTATTTCCAGGCTGCGCGTATCTTTCTTCGGCGCGGGCGCGGGTTTATTATTATTTTTTTGGGTCATGTGCTTACCTCATTGTCGGGGATGGGTAAAGTTTCTGACCACCCTCTAAAGCTAAAAACCTTATAATTAAAGAACTTATTTTTCCGGCTCGTCCGGCGAGGCCAGATAAAGCATTTCGTCCTGAGTGCTGCCCGCCAGCTGGATTTGGGATTGGTTGCGGAGCGACAGCCCAAAAATATTGATAAAGCCTATCGCTGCATCGTGATTATACTGGTCGCCCGTATTATAAGTTGCCAGCGAGAAATTGTAGAGCGATTTGGGCGATTTGCTCCCGGCTTTGTAAACATTGCCACGTAGTAATTTTACCCGCACAGTACCAGTTACGTAACGCTGGCTGCTGGCAACGTAGGCCGCCAAATCCTGATGGAGCGGGCTGAACCATAAACCATTGTAAACCAAATCGGCGTACTCTGCCGCAGCTTTGGCCTTGAAGCGGGCCGATTCTTTGGTCAGAGTCATATCTTCCAGCCAGTTATGGGCTTTGTGCAGCACAACGGCGGCAGGAGCTTCGTAGATTTCGCGGCTCTTGATACCGACCAAACGATTTTCGAGGTGGTCAATCCGGCCTACCCCGTGCTTCCCGGCAATATCGTTCAAGCGGTTAATCAAGGTCGTACCGTCCAAACGTTCACCATCCAGCGCGACGGGAATACCGCGCTCGAAATCAATTTCGAGATACTGCGGTTCGGCGGGTTGGTCTTGTGGCCCGGCAGTCCAGGCGTAAGCATCTTCGGGAGCTTCTTGCCAGGGGTCTTCCAGCACGCCTGCTTCTACCGAACGTCCCCACAAGTTTTGGTCAACGCTGTATTGTTTTTTGGATACATCCTGTAGCGGGATACCCTTTTCGTGGGCGTACTTGATTTCTTCATCGCGGGCCATTTTCCATTCCCGCACGGGAGCAATAATTTTCAAATCGGGAGCAAGCACATTCACCGATACATCAAAACGAACCTGGTCGTTGCCCTTGCCCGTGCAGCCGTGGGCTACCGCGCTGGCCCCTTCTTGCCGGGCCACCTGTACGAGATTCCAGGCGATAAGCGGACGGGCCAGAGCCGTCGCCATCGGGTATTCACCTTCATATATCGCTCCGGCTTGCAGGGCCGGCCAGATGAAATATTTCACAAAATCGTCTTTTACGTCTCGCACCAAAGCTTCAACCGCCCCGATTTCCAAAGCCCGTTCCCGGATCGAGTTCAAATCGCGGTCATTCGCCCCTACATCTACCGTAAGCGTGACCACATCCATATCGTATTTTTCCTGAATCCACTTGATTGCTACCGAAGTATCCAGTCCCCCGCTATACGCCAAAACTACTTTCTGCTTCAATTAATCAACTCCTCCAAACCTTCGTAAAGGCCAAAACCGTTTTCTTGCTATTTTGCGCGTTTTGTTTCTTTTTAATTGCCCGCGTTTTCCGGGTTTTTCCGCCTCTTTTTCATCTTTGAATACAGCCCAGATTGGAAGATTATAGCATATTCTTGCCTTAATTCATAAATAATACGCGCTGAACAGCTTGCACAAAGCCTTAAAATTTGCTGTAGCAATCGCACAAGTAGTTAAATTTGTAACATGTGTAGATTAACGAGCCTTAATCTTTGTGCGCTTTGACATAGCATTGCAAAGCCTTTTTTGGTTAAATAAAGGTGTGGTCTGTTGGTTCAACCACTCATCCTCCTCAAGCAGCGAGACCCGGTAGCTTCCCAAGAATTGCGCCGGGTCTTGTCATTTTAGGCAATTTCCACAAATCCCC
>JBBQGP010000170.1:0-11772 GCA_038323095.1 Chloroflexia bacterium
TCACCAGCATTTGCATTGGAGCGACCCCGACCACTTATTAAAAGTGTCGAACCCACTCAGTTCCGAACATGAATATATGCGCCCAACTATGCTAACTTCGACCCTCAATACCCTTTCGGAAAACCGCCGTTTCAATGACCGGGTAGCTATTTTTGAAGTTGGTCGGATTTATCTCAAACGCGAAAACGAACTTTTACCCGAAGAACGTCGGACGCTATCAATCGCGATGAGCGGGCCACGCCAATTGCTTTCGCGCTACAATCCTAATCTGAAAGAAGCCGAGCGTTTGGATTTCTTTGATATAAAGGGCGTGGTGGAGGAATTGTTGCGCCGCCTTAATATTTCCAGCCATCTGACACTAAGTTACGAACCTGCCGGAGATTCACCGGTGCTGCATCCGGGACGGGCCGCGACAATTTATGTGGAGCAGAACAATCAAAAAATCCGGCTGGGTATTTTTGGCGAAGCCCATCCTTTAGTGGTGGAAGCTTTTGATTTGCCCGCCGACCGGGTGGCAGTTGCCGAACTGGATTTGGAAGTTTTTGTGAGCCTGGCCGCCCGCGAAACTTATCGCCCGGTGGTGCGCTTGCCTGCTGCTACCCAGGATTTAGCGGTAATTGTGGACGAGGATACTCCGGCGGGTCGGGTGCAAGCTCTTATCCAAGAAACCGGCGGCAAGTTGCTTTCGGAAGTAACTTTATTTGATGTTTACCGGGGCAAGCCGATTGCGGAAG
The DNA here is from genome assembly GCA_038323095.1 of Chloroflexia bacterium. Classification (GTDB taxonomy): domain Bacteria; phylum Chloroflexota; class Chloroflexia; order Chloroheliales; family Chloroheliaceae; genus L227-5C. The sequence goes on from JBBQGP010000170.1 coordinate 735, forward strand.
GCAAGAAAAGTTTGGCCTATCGCCTGACTTTCCAGCCGCTCGACAAAACTTTAACCGAGGACGAAGCCAGCAAGCTCCGCGAGAAAATCGAAAAACGCTTGGTTCGGGAAGTTAAAGCCGAATTCCGGGCATAAATTTTCAAAAAGGGATTAGCCCAAGCAGGCTAATCCCTTTAAAATCAAAACTTACTTTTCTATACCCGTTATCAGTCAATGCTTGTTTTGCTGTTCAAATTTGATAGTTTGCTTGATAGTTTCCAATGATTTTGTTTATGATTTTGAATATGAAATCGAAGAGTGCCGTCTGCTCATCGGCACTCTCTGTTTTTTTTGTGAGGAATTTCTAAAGAAGAGTATGAAGGAGGATTTCTTGGTAGGATAAAAAGAAGAATAATTTGTAAGGCTTGGGCTAAACTTTGATGAACTACGCCGCTTGAAAATTGTGATTATCATTCACTTCATTTCTTTGCTTTGTAGTTATATTAGCTTTTTGCTTTACATCTTTATTCTACACAATAAACATTACGAAATTCATTACGCTTTTAGTATTTTACTTAACTTAATTCAGGAGTTTTTAGCTAGTTTTGAGGTTGATTATTAACATTCAAAAACTGAGGTTTGTTTAGCACGGTTTGGCTTTTAATTTAAAGATTGCTAACCTCCAGTAAACCACAGCTTAAAATATTTATATTTTTATAGAATGAATTTATTATAAATTAATAAAAGCAGGTTAGTTTTTGGTTAAATACTAAAAACTAACCTGCTTTTAAGAGCTAACTTACTATTTCAGCCGGGAGATTTTCCCAGTTAAACGTCCAGCCGAATTACTGACCAGATTTTGATAAGGTTATCGTCTGCGCCGGTAGCCAGATAATAATCGTCAGGGGAGAAAGCCACGGTGTTTACTAAATCGGTGTGTTTATCCAGTATTGCCAATTCAACCCCACTTGGTATATCCCGCAGCTTTACTAAAGTTGAAGCCGAAGCCAGCGTCCGCCCATCGTGCGAGAAGGCCACCGAATGAACCCAATCGTTGCCATTGGCCCGGAAAGTTTTGTAATCCAGCCCGCTTTCCAGTCTCCAAAGCTTCACGCTTTTGTCGTGTGAGCCGGAAGCTATTTCCTTACCATCGGGAGTAAAGCAGACCGCCTGTACCGGGCCATCATGCCCTTCCAGCATTTCCACTTCCTGCCCGCCCGGTACTTCCCATAGGCGCAGCGTCCCATCTTTGGAAGCTGAAACCAGCCCATCGCTTTCAGGCGAAAAGTCAAGCGAGAATACCGTATCAGTATGGCCCTGCATTACCGCAATAACTTGCCAGCTATTAACATCCCAAAGCCGGACAGTTTTATCACCCGATGCCGAAGCCATTAAACTACCATCAGGCGAGAAAGCCACTTTATAAACAATACCAGTGTGACCGGGCAAAGTTCTCAGCAGTGTGCCGTTTCTCACATTCCAAATCTTGATGGTTCTATCCGCCGACCCCGAAGCCAGCACCGCCCCATCGGGCGAGAAGGCCACGCTATAGACCGGGTGAGTATGATTACCCAGGTTATAGCGTTGTTGCCCGCTTTCTACATCCCAAAGCCGTACCGATTTGTCCAGCGAAGCCGAGGCCAGCATAGTCGAATCGGGCGAAAAGGTGACGGCATAAACGTAATTGGTATGACCGCGAAGGGTTTTAAGCTCTGCGCCATAGGGCAAAAAGTGATTAGGCCGAATAGGGGGCAAGCGATACTGCTGCGGACGAGCCGCTCTTAATCCTTTGATAGCCGAAACCGGGGCTTTGGGGGTTTCGTCCACTGGCACAATTATATTACGACGAGTTTCGATGGTTACATCCGGGTCTACCGAAGGCCAGCCCCTGACCAGCTTTTCCGGCAAGATTACATCTAATCGCACAGTTTGGTCTTCCGGGTGAATTCGGGATAAAGACGATACGCTGCCGTTGTTTTGGTGAGTATGATGCCCGTTTGTACCACTTGTCTTGTGCAGCACTCGCCGGAAATCCTGAACAAACTCCCCGGCAGTCTGATAGCGGTCTTTGGGGTTTTTTGCCATTGCTTTTGCAATCACCCGGTTAAACACCAATGGCGCATCGGGGTATTTGGATTGCAAGGTAGGAATATCGGCTTTTTGATGCAAATCACGCCATTCGCGGGGATTATTATCCGTCGCGCGGTAGGGTAGCCGCCCGGTAATCATTTGGTAACTAATCACCCCTAATGCATATATATCGCTGCAAATTCCGGCCTGAAAATTCCACTGTTCGGGGGCCATATAAGCAGGCGTTCCGGCGGGTGCGACTTCGACAGTTGACCGAGTAGCACTTAAGTTATGAATTTGGGTCAAACCAAAATCTGCTACTACCAGCCGTTCCCGACCATCCAGCAAAAAGTTATGTGGTTTCAAATCTCGGTGGATATAGCCTTGCGAATGGGCAAAATCCAACCCATCGGCAATTTGTCGCAGATATTTTTCGAGCTGTTCAAGTGGCATCGGGCCGTTCATATGCTGGTCGAGCGAACCACCGTCGGCAAATTCTGAAACCAGGTAAGCCATGTCGGGCTGTAAATCGCAATCGAAAAGGCGTAGCAAATTGTTATGGGTTAGCTTGATAAGGGCTTGAACTTCCCCACCGAAATCGGCGCGTACTTCCGGGTCGTGGACGTATTCTTCTTTTAAAAATTTTATCGCTCTGATCGCATTTAAGTTCTGGCGTTCCCATTTAAGGTCAGTGGCCTTCCAGACTTCACCGAATTGCCCGCCTCCCATCCGCTTCTCCAAACGATAGCGGTCTGCGATAACTTTACCTGCTCTAAATTCTATTTCCTGGCTCATCCGAGTTTTCCTTAGTTATAAAGACGAAGCTACGACGAGGGAATATTTTTAAAGTATTATAAGGCTTATCTTAATAAATTTGCTAATATTTCCCAATTAAGCCATGCCTGATAAATTTAGTCCTAAAAATAGTTCTCTACTACTTAAAATAAACCTGTTTAAACAAGTTTGTTCAATTATAACATAGATAAATCATTCCACAATTAAAATCGTCGATAATTTTATCAGGACTTTGTCAGGACTCACTATATTTTGCGCTACAAGTTGGGGTTTCCCAAATCTCGACATAAGCCAGCCGCAAGGCTGAATCCTGCTGGGCCACTTGCCGCCGGAGCGTTTGATAAATTTGGTAGGCCATATTTTCGGCAGTAGGATTTATTTCGTCATAAGGTGGTATTTCGTTAATAAAGCGGTGGTCTAATTGCTCAATTACCCCCTGCATCAGTTTCTTGAGGTCGAAGAAATCGTAAAGCATCCCAATCTCTGAAACTTTTTCGCCTTCGACGGCGACCACCATTTTATAAGTATGACCGTGTAAATTAGCGCATTTGCCGGGATAATCGCGCAGTTGATGAGCTGCATCAAATTGAACAGACTTGGTTAATTGATACATTTTTAATCCTCTTTAATTTTTGAATATTCTGACCTGAAATTTATAATTTTCCCCCAACTTTTGCTAAGAAGTATACCATAAAAAAGGTCTGACCCTGAATACAAAATCTGGTCAGACCTTCGCCCATTTTACTTTAGCCAAAACTATTTAAAAGGGGTCAGGCGAGTGCGTGGCCCGGCTTTGAGTAATTGGCTCGGTAGTTCGCGTCCGACGAAAGATTGGGCAAGTTTGGCACATTCCAGCAATTTCTCCAAATCAATCCCGCTCGACAGGTTCATATCGTGCAACATATTAACGGTATCTTCGGTGCAAATGTTACCAGTTGCGCCGGGGGCATAAGGACAGCCACCCAACCCGCCCAGCGAAGCGTCAAAATAAACTACGCCCGCCATCAGTCCAGCCAGAACGTTGGCAAGACCACTGCCCCGCGTGTTATGAAAATGCAAACCCAGCCTTATATCAGGGAAACGTCGCCGGAACTCTTCGACGATTGCCGTTACCTGAATTGGGTTAGCCATCCCGGTAGTATCACCCAGCGTCAAACGAATTGGTCGTGGAGTTAGCTCTAAAAGTTGCTCCGCTACCCACATCACCCGTTCTAATGGCACATCCCCTTCGTAGGGACAACCAAAAGCGGTAGAAATTACCGCATCAAATGGCAAATTTGCTTCCCCCAAAATCGAGGCAACTTCCTGGGCGGCCTTGAGCGAATCGCTAACCGACATTCGGACGTTTTTCAAATTGTGGCTCTCGCTGGCCGAAAGAAAAATTTCCACCTCGTCCATTTTGGCCTCTACCGCCCGCTTTGCCCCGATTGCGTTCGGCACAATCGCGCTATATATTACGCCGGGAGCGCGTTCGATGCCAGCAATAACTTCCGCCGAATCGCGCATTTGAGGGATAGCTTTGGGATGTACAAAAGAAACCGCTTCTATCCGTTTGAGGCCAGTATGCGAAAGCGCATTTATCAAGGCTATTTTCTGCTCGGTTGGCACCCAGTTCGCCTCATTTTGCAAACCATCACGCGGGCCAACTTCCCGAATATTTACTGTTTGCGGCAGATTTAACATTACTTCCCTCACTTATGATTGAGTTTTGAGTTTTGGAGTTTTGAGTTTTAAATTAGTTTAACTCAAAACTCAAAACTTAGAACTCAAAACTTCTTCAAGTATGGATTGAGAAATTCGGCGATACGCTCGACATAGGCGGTACGGTCATGGTGAACTCCAACGACGTGTCCGGCCTCTGGCATAATCCAAAGTTTTTTGGGTTCGGATGCAGCTTCATAAAGCAATTGAGCTTCCGAAACCGGGATAGCTTTATCTGCACCACCGTGAATAATAAAATGGGGGATGCTGCGCCCTTCTTCTTTCATCTTACGCAAGGATTCTACCGGGTCAACCCGTTTGCCGCCAATTTGGGCAAAACGTCGGCTCCACCAAACTGCCGGACGCGAAAACGGAAAAGCTGGTAGTCGGTAGAAATAGCGGAAATTTACATCCAAAATGGTATCAAGCGAAGCAAAGGCGCAATCGGTTACAATCGCCTTGATGTCGCTACAGCGTTCCGCCGCCATAATCGCGACTGCCCCGCCCATCGAAACCCCAAATACGCCGATGCAATCCGGGTCTATTTCCGGGCGCGATTTGACATAACTTACTGCGCCGATTAAATCCTGTACTTCCCAAAAGCCTACCGAAGTATGCTTGCCTTCGCTTTGGCCGCAGCCCCGAAAATCAAAAGTCAGGGCATTGTACCCGGCAGCTTGTACGCTTAAAGTTGCTTCGTGCATATCGTGGCCGGCCCCGTGAAAGCCGTGACACACGATAATTACTTCACGCGAAGCCAAATTAGGATAAAAATAACCGTTCAGGTTCAGGCCGTCGCTGCTCTTAAAAGTAACCGGCTCTGGCGGCAAAAGCGGGCTTTGCAAGGCACTGGCCGGACGACGACGCTGGGGCTTGACCGCTTTATAGCCCACTACCGCCGAAACCGCCGTTACGGTAGCGGCAGTTCCACCGCTTAGGGCCGAAAAAGCGATAATTCCGGCTTTGGCCCATACGACCCAATTTCGTTTGGCCTGAAATACTGCCTCGTTTAAGGCTTCTACATTCACACTCGGATTGCCAGAATTGGCGAAATCCTGATTAAAAATTGCCTCGGACATGTTTACCTCAACCTCTGGATAACTACATTGTCATCCACACTAATCGAACGACTACATTGTCGCCCGTTTTAATTCAACTTAAACAGTGTTGTACCCACTAAAAACTTAAATTACCAGCAAGAAGCTTGCCGAAAACAAGAGTAACAAAAAAGGCGCAGCCTTGCTGTCACCTCAACCCATTTTCAGCCACTTTTACTACCCCTCAATTCCTGATAATGTCTCCCGACCTTTTCTGCTCAGGCCGTTTTGACATTAAATCTCTTAACTGATTATAACATACGGGTGCAAGTAAAACTCGTTGTCAATTTTGGGCTTTAGGACAAAATGCCCAAATAGCTGCTTTCACAAATAGGTCAAATTGTATAATTACAGGGGCTTCCTCTAACGAGTATAATTTTTGCAGATACTATTGCTCCAAAAATTAGCTTGATTGCTTAATTGAAAGAATATGTTGTTCCAGATAGATAAAAATGTACCTGGCGTAAAATTGGTAGGTATAACTAAACGCTTTCCCGGTGTACTCGCCAATGACCGTATCGATTTTGAGGTGCGACCTGGCGAAATCCACGCTCTTTTAGGCGAAAACGGGGCGGGCAAAAGCACCCTCATGAGTATTTTAGCCGGACTTTACCAGCCGGACGAAGGCGAGATTTATTTACGCGGCCAAAAAGTAAAGCTGCGCGGCCCATCCGATGCGATTGCTCAGGGCATCGGGCTGGTTTACCAGCATTTCAAGTTAGTTCCAAACCAAACCGTCGCCGAAAACGTCGCGCTTGGCATGAAAAAGCCACTTTTTGTGCTAAGGCTAAAGCAAATTGAGCAGGATTTGCAAAACTTGGGCGAAAAGCACAAATTACCCGTCAAGCCCCAGGCTCTTGTCGAAACTCTTTCGGTAGGCGAACAGCAACGCGCCGAGATTTTGCGGGTGCTTTATCTGGGTGCGACTATTCTGGCTTTTGACGAGCCTACTGCCAATTTGACTCCGCAGGAAACCGAGGGGCTTTTCGCCGCCTTGCGCCGCCTCGCCGCCGAAAATTACGCCATTATTTTTATCAGTCATAAACTGGAAGAAGTAACCAGCCTCGCCAACCGCGCTACTATTTTGCGGGGTGGTCGGGCGGTGGCTACTTTGGATTTAGAGGGTGAACCCGGTGAAAAAGAGCAAATCGCCCGCCTTATGATTGGCCGGGAAGCCGATGAGATTAGCAAAAGCGAACTAGGTTTGTCCACCAAAGCTAAACCTCAGCAAAACGTCGCCCCTAAATCTCCCCAAGCTGGCCCGGTACTAAAAGTAATTGACTTGAAAGTCAAAGGAAACGAATTAAGCACTACCCTCAAAGGTGTATCGTTCGAGGTATATCCAGGCGAAATCGTAGGGCTGGTCGGGGTCGCCGGAAATGGACAGCGCGAATTGGCCGAAAGCCTGAGTGGGCTTCAGGTAATTCAAAGCGGCTCGATACAATTGAATAAAACCGAGCTTAATCGACTTGATGTTCGCAGTATCAGCAAACTGGGCGTGGCATTTGTGCCGGAAGACAGGCTGGGGCTTGGACTTGCGCCGGGCTTAAATTTGGAAGACAATTTTATTTTACGGGATTACTGGCGCAAGGATTACAGTAGCGGACCGTTTTTGCGTCCAAATATAGCCGGGCAGCGCGTAGCCGAAGCTATCGAGGATTATTCGATTGCGGTTGGCGATGCTTATGCTCCGGCCCGCCTTTTATCGGGCGGCAATCTGCAAAAGTTGCTACTAGCCCGCGAACTGGCAACTAATCCCAAGCTTTTGATTGTGGCAAACCCAACGCGCGGGCTGGATGTGGGTGCATCGGCTTATGTCCATCGTAAATTGCTCGATGTGCGGGAGAACGGCGCAGGGGTACTGCTCATTGTGGAAGATTTGGACGAAGCTTTGCTGTTGTGTGACAGATTATTGGTGATGTATGAGGGCCGCCTGACCGGGGAAGTGCCGCCCTTGCGTACTCCGCAAAATCTGGAGCGTATTGGCCTGATGATGGCGGGCGCAGACGGCGAAGGCCAGAAATAAGAAAATCTGTAACGGTCATTTGTAGGAGGGATTTCCAATCCCGATAAAATCGGATTTGGGTAAAATCGGGATTGGAAATCTCTCCTACATATAGGCTGGTTGAATTATTATATGAATCTGTGGTTTTGCCTTTAATTTTGTAAAGGGTGATTGTGAGCCTTAGAGAAAGAGTAGACCGCGAGGTCGGGATACAGCAAAAAATGTTGGGTGGGGCAAAACTAGCGCGACGTTTCGACCCGTTAGCCTTTGGACTGGGCGTAGCTTCCCCAGTAATCGCGGTAGTTATTGCCGTAATTTTGACCAGCCTGATTTTGCTAATTAGCGGGAAAGACGCTTTCCAGATTTTTGGCGAGATTGTGCGCTCGGCCTTTATCGAAAATTTCTCGGAAACGCTGGTAAAGGCAATTCCCTTAATTCTAACCGGGTTGGCGGTAGCGGTAGCGTTCCGGGCGCGACTTTGGAATATCGGGGCAGAAGGCCAGTTTTACGCCGGAGTGCTGGCGGCGACGGCTCTTGCACTGGGCTTCCCGAACTTGCCCGCTTTTGTGATTATCCCCTTGATGATAGCGGCAGGAATGGTGGGTGGGGCAATTTGGGCTTTTGTTCCGGCAATTTTGCGCTCGTGGTTAGAAGTAAATGAAATTATTACCAGCCTCATGCTAAATTATGTGGCTTTGCTTTTGGCTGATTATTTTATTTTTGGCCCCTGGCGCGACCCCAAAGGCTTTAATTTCCCGGTTACGGCCCAATTCTCGGATGAGGCTCGCTTGCCCATTTTGATAGATGGTACTCGAATTCACGCCGGGTTAATTTTGGCTGTGCTGGCGGCGGCGGGAGTCTGGCTGACGCTGGGACGGACGCGCTGGGGTTTTGAACTTAAAGTAATGGGCGAAAGTTTTGCAACTGCTCGTTATGCCGGGATAAAAGTAACCCGCAATATTGTGCTGGCTTTTATGCTGAGTGGAGCGTTGGCGGGCCTAGCCGGAATGAGCGAAGTAACAGGTGTGGCCGGACGCTTGCAGCAAGGCATTTCTCCCGGCTATGGCTATACCGCGATTATCGTGGCATGGCTGGCCCGCCTAAACGCCTGGGCGGTAATTTTGGTGGCGATTTTGTTTGGCGGGCTGGTGGCAAGCGGCTTTACCATGCAACGTATCGGGGTTTCTTCCGGGCTGGTAACTTTGCTACAAGCATTAGTCTTGTTTTGCGTATTGGCCGGAGAAAGCCTTTCGCGCCGTTTGCTTTACTTGCGGGCCATGCAGCGTTCGGCCCAACCCGCTTTAAGTGCCAATCCAGCTTCCCAAAAGGAGGGGCAATAATGGCCGATATAAATTTGGTCACGGTACTGGCAACCACAATCGCTGCCGGAACGCCCGTTTTGTATGCCACGCTGGGCGAAATTTTGACGGAACGAAGCGGGGTGCTAAATCTGGGTTTGGAAGGAATGATGCTGGTCGGTGGGCTGGCCGGATTTGCCGCGACCAGCGCGACGGGTAATCTAGTAATTGGGGTCGGGGCGGCTTTGCTGGCGGGCGCGGCTTTGGCTTTGCTCCATGCCTTTTTCACTGTCACGATTGGAGTAAACCAGGTAGTAAGCGGGCTGGCTTTGACGCTGGCTGGAACCGGGTTAAGCTCATTTCTGGGCCGACCTTTAATCGGGCAACCCGCTAAAGATGCTTTCCGGCCAATTCAACTTCCGCTTTTGGGTGATATTCCCATAATCGGCCCGGTGCTATTCCGGCAGGATGGGTTGATTTACCTGAGCTTTTTAATTGTTCCTGCGCTTTTCTTTTTTATTTATCGTACCCGGCCCGGTCTAAATTTGCGGGCGGTTGGGGAAAGCCCGGCTACGGCTGACGCACAGGGGATTTCGGTAGCCGGAACGCGCTATTTATATACCATAATTGGCGGGGCGTTGGTCGGATTGGGCGGGGCGTATGTCTCGCTGGCCTATAGCCCTAGCTGGCAAGAAAACATTACTGCCGGACGGGGCTGGATTGCGGTGGGATTGGTAATTTTCGCATTGTGGCGACCAGAGCGTGCCTTGTTGGGCGCATATCTTTTTGGGGGCATGGAAGCCTTCCAGTTCAGTCTACAGGTGGCGGGTGTGCCAATCAGCAGTTACTTTTTGAGGATGGCACCTTATCTGTTGACGATTGTCGCGCTGGTTTTCAGCCAGTGGCGGGTCAAAGTGAAAACAGGTCGGGCGGGGGGTGCTGCCCCTGCCGCGTTGGGCCTGCTTTATCTGCGACGAGAACGAAGCTAACGCAAATTTTAGGGAGGAGAGCTTTTATTATGAGGTTATTCAAAAAGGGCGGGGTATTAGCCGGCCTGATGCTTTTGGCAAGTTTGCTTTTGGCCGCTTGTGGCGATGCAACCAGTACTCCGGCGACTTCTGCAACGACGGCAGCCGCTACCGGGGCAGCCAGTACCGCCAAAACTACGGGAGGGGCAGCCGCTTCGAGCGGTGAGAAGTTCAAGGTAGCTTTTGTCTATGTCGGGCCGGTAGGGGACGGCGGCTGGACATTCGCCCACGACCAGGGCCGCAAGTATCTTGAAAAAGAAGTTCCAAACGTGGAAACAACTTTTATCGAGAATGTGCCGGAAAATCCGGCGGATGCCGAACGGGTGATTACCGAATTGGCCCAAAAGGGCAACAAAATGATTTTCACTACCAGCTTTGGCTATATGGATCCGACTATTAACGTCGCCAAGAAATTTCCCAAAGTTTATTTTGAACACGCGACGGGCTATAAAACCGCCGAAAACGTGGCAACCTATCAGGTAAGGCAGTACCAGCCGCGCTATCTGGCCGGGATTGTCGCGGGCAAAATGACCAAAACTAACTTGATTGGCTACGTGGCAGCTTATCCCATTCCCGAAGTTATTGGCGGAATTGATGCTTTTACGCTGGGGGCGCGTTCGGTCAACCCCAACGCCAAAGTTAAGGTAGTCTGGACGAATACCTGGTACGACCCGAATCTCGAAAAAACCGCTGCCAAGAGCTTGCTCGATGCTGGTTGCGATATTCTAGCCCAGCATCAGGATACCCCTTCGACCCTGCAAGCCGCTCAGGAAACTGGCAAATACGCTTTTGGTAACGATTCGATTATGGAGAGCTATGCCCCTAAAGCGCATTTAGCCTCGCCTTACTGGAATTGGGGAATTTACTATGTTGACCGGGTAAAAGCAGCTATAAACGGCACCTGGAAAACGGGCGAGTATCTGGGCGGCTACAAAGAAGGGGTAGTTGACCTTTCCCCGCTTAATGCAGTTGTGCCGGACGATGTAAAGAAACTGGTAGACGATAAGCGGGCGGCCATGAAAGCCGGAAGCTTCGACGTTTACACCGGGCCTATCAAAGACCAGAA
>JBBQGP010000171.1:0-11742 GCA_038323095.1 Chloroflexia bacterium
CAAATAATTTTGTCAGAGCTAATGGTTTATCTGAGTCCGAGATAAGTAGTTTTTGGAGTAAAATTACTTTAACTGAACTTGAAGATGATGTCATCGAGGCTTTAAGAATAATAATACCCGACATAGAGCGAGTTGCGGTACTAGCTGATACATCAGCTATAAGGGATAATTACTCGGTAATAGCTAAAATTAGAGGAACAGATAGTCGAATACCGCTCCGTAGTTTAGGCGACGGAATTAGTCGCATTTTTGGTATTATTCTGGCACTGGTAAACTCGAAAAATGGAATACTTCTGGTAGATGAAATTGAAAACGGTTTACATTACACAGTTCAATTAGAGCTATGGAGACTAATACTAAAAATAGCTGGTCGTTTGAATGTTCAGGTTTTTTCTACCACCCACAATTGGGATTGTATCGAAGCTTTTCAGCAGGCTTCTATGGAAAACCAACAAGAACAAGGAATGCTCATTCGTCTGGATAACCGTAATGGTGCTGTAGTTCCAACTTTATACGACGAACGTCGCCTTAACATAGCTACCCGCGAACAGCTAGAGGTACGTTAGAGAATGAGTAACAAACTTCTTTGGGTCGAGGGTAAAGACGATGAACATGTAATATATAGCATACTAGAAGCTTATAGTATTCCTGAGTCTTTCAAAGTTCAACAGAAGATGGGCATTGATACAATTCTTGAAGCTCTTGAAGTAGCCTTGCTCAATCCTAATAGTATTACAACAGTAGGCGTTGTTGTAGATGCCGACACTAGCCCTGCCAGTCGCTGGCAATCTTTACGGGATACTTTAAGTGCAGTAGGCTATACCAATATACCAATGCGTCCCAATCCTTCTGGCACAATTATTAGTCAACCCGATTTAGCCAAAGTTGGTATCTGGCTGATGCCCGATAATACCAGCGAGGGTATGCTAGAGAACTTTATCGCCAGTCTGGTAGCCGACCCTTTAACCGACCCTCTGTGGCTACTGTCTGAAAAGTGTTTACAAGAGGCTCTATCAATTTCTCCGGGCATACCAGCCGCTAAAGGCCGGGTTCATACTTATTTAGCATGGCAAACTAACCCCGGCACACCGCTAGGATTAGCAATAACCAAAAAGTATTTCGATGCTAATAATACCGAGGCTCAAAAATTTGTGACCTGGATTAACTAGCTTTTCAACTAGAATAGCTATTTTAAAATTGTGGAAATGGGAAAACAAATTACTAAAAAAGATATTGTCGAGAATGAGGCGGTTGATGCGGGTAAACCAAATAAATTAAAGCTGGTCGTTATAATTGGTGCGCTTTCGGCTTTTGGGCCTTTATCGATTGATATGTATTTGCCGGGATTGCCTTCGCTTACCCAGGACTTGGGCGGGGAAACCTGGCAAGCTCAACTGACCCTGACGGCCTGCTTGCTCGGTTTGGCAGGCGGGCAAATCGTGGCCGGGCCGCTCAGTGACGAATTGGGCCGGAAGCGGCCTTTAGTAATTGGTTTATTTGCCTATGCGGTGGCTTCGCTGCTGTGCGCCTTATCACCTTCTGTGCCAGTGCTGATTGGCTTGAGGCTGGTTCAAGGGTCGGCGGGGGCGGCGGGAATTGTTATCGCCCGCGCGATAGTCCGCGATTTGTATTCTGGCTCGGAAGCAGCCCGCTTTTTCGCCCTGACAATGGCGGTAAATGGGCTTGCTCCAATTCTTGCCCCAATTTTGGGCGGGCAATTGCTTAATTTTACAAGCTGGCGCGGCGTGTTTATAGTGCTTACCCTGATTGGCCTGGCTTTGCTGGTTGCCGGAATTTTTGGTTTGCAGGAAACTTTGCCGCCCACTCGCCGCCGTCCCGGTGGCATCGGCCTAACCCTGCAAACCTTTGGCGGATTGCTAACTGACCGTCATTTTCTGGGTTATGCCCTTTCGTCGGGGCTGGCTTTTGCCGCCATGTTTGCTTATATTTCCGGCTCACCTTTTGTACTGGAAAATATTTTCAAAGTATCGCCCCAAACTTTTAGCCTGATTTTCGCGATTAACGCTCTGGGCATTATTATTACCAGCCAAATTAGCGGACGATTGGTGGACAAGGTAGCACCCCGAAAGTTGCTTGCGCTGGGCATCGGCAGTGTTTTTGTGGGCAGTTGGCTTTTACTGCTGGTAGTGTTGGCGGGGGTAGGGCTGGTGGGAGTGCTGCCTGCCTTCTTTTTAATAGTTTCCAGCATCGGCTTTATTGCGCCCAACGCCACCGCGCTGGCCCTTGCCCCGCATCCGCGCATTGCAGGCAGTGCGTCGGCCCTTATCGGCGTTATCCAATATGTTATCGGAGCGGCGGCGACACCACTGGTAGGCTTGGGTGGCAGCAGCACCGCTTTACCAATGGCGATTTTAATAGCGGTGCTGGGTAGCAGTGCCTTTTTAGCTTTTGTATCGCTGACTCGTGCCAAAAAATTGGCTGAGTAGAATATTGCTCCGTCAACAAATTTTAGTCGAACCTCTATTGGTGGCGGAGCGATATTCTGCAAAAATACAGCGTTGTTAAAATAAATTACTCCATCTCGAAATGCCGGAACAGAAAAGCGTAAATGTCGCTCATTTCCTCGATTAGCTTGCTGGTTGGCTTACCCAAACCATGCCCGGCTTTTTGCTCAATGCGAATCAAAAGCGGGTTCTGGCTCTTATAGTTGGCGGCAGCCTGCAAGGTCGCGGCAAACTTTTTGGCATGAGCCGGGACTACCCGATCATCCGTATCGGCGGTAGCAATCAGCAAAGGCGGGTAAACTACGCCTGCCTTGACGTTATGTAGAGGCGAGTAGGCATACATAAACTTGAAATGGTCAGCGTTTGTTTCAGCATTACCGTACTCGGTAGTCCAATAGCGGCCTACCGTAAATTTATGGTAGCGCAGCATATCAATTACCGGGACACGGCAAATAACCGCTCCGTACAAATCAGGCCGTTGCAACATACAAGCCGCTACCAAAAGTCCGCCATTGCTACCGCCTTCAATCGCCAATTTTTCGGAACTGGTGTATTTATTGTTAATTAGCCACTCGGCGGCGGCAATAAAATCGTCAAAAACGTTTTGCTTTTTTTCGAGCATCCCATCCAAATGCCATTTCTCACCATATTCGCTGCCGCCCCGTAAGTTGGCTACTGCGAAAATTCCGTCCTGCTCTATCCAGGCCAGCCGCGAAGGAGCAAAATCTGGCATCAGGCTAATATTAAAGCCGCCGTAGCCAAACAACAAAGTCGGATTATCCCCGTTTAATTCCAATCCTTTTTTATGAGTCAGGAACATTGGTACGCGAGTGCCGTCTTTGGAAGTAAAAAAGACTTGTTTTGTGATATAGCCAGAAGCATCAAATTTAGTTTCGGGAGCGCGGAAAACGTTTAGTTCGGCTTTGGCAAAATCATAGCGAAAAATAGTGGTCGGGTAAAGATAGGAAGCAAAGCTTAAAAACATTTCGCTATCGTTGAGTTCGCCCGAAAGCCCGGTAATCGAGCCAAGCGTCGGCAAAGCAATTTCACCCGCCGGACTACCGTCCAGCCCAAAAAGCTTGATTTCGTGATGGACATCGTGCAGATATACCAGCACCAATTGCTGATTTATCGGCATAGCAAAAGCCAGCGAATCAGTTTGCTCGGCAATAAGCTCCTGCCAATTCTCTCGCGCCGGATTACCAATATCAATAGCAATTATGCGCTGGTTAGGAGCTTCATAATCGGTTTGGATGTAGAAAAGCGGGCCGCGATTGCCAATAAAAGTGTAGCTGGCATCGGCTCCGTCTAGCAAGCGCACAAACGGCGCGGCTTCGTCCGACCCAATTTCGCGGTAGTAAAGCCGGTTCTTCGGCTCAGTTCCCCGAAAAACCCGCAACAACAAATATTGCCCATCGTCCGAGACAAAAGGTTGAAAAGTTAATTCTTTATCGTCAGGTCGTTCGTAGACCAGCACATCCTGGCTTTGAGGCGTGCCGATGCGATGGAAATAAACCTTGCTAAAATTTATCTGGTCTTCGGCAGGGACACTGCCCGGCTCAGGGAAACGACCATAATAAAAGCCGCTATTGTCGTGTTTCCAGCCAATCGAAGTAAACTTTGTCCATTGAATTACTTCCGAAAAATCTTCGCCGGTTGCTACCTTACGGATACGAATTTCTTGCCAATCGCTGCCACTGCTGGAAGCTCCGTAAGCCAGCAAAGTGCCGTCTTCGCTAAAAGTTTGGTTTACCAGCGCAATTGTCCCGTCTTCGCTGAATTCGTTGGGGTCAAGTAACACGGCTGGCTCATCGTCCAACGCTTCCTGACGGTAAACCACTGCCTGATTTTGTAAGCCGTCGTTTTTGGAAAAAAAGTAATAATTGCCTTTTTTGGTCGGTACGCTGTAGCGCGGATAATTCCATAATACAGTCAGGCGAGCCTTGATAAGTTCACGGGCTGGAATATTTTTAAGGAAATTCTGGGTTATCCGATTTTCGGCTTTGGCCCATTCCAGCGTTTGCGGACTCTCCGGGTCTTCCAGCCAGCGATAAGGGTCGGCGACACTTGTGCCGTGATAATTTTCGGTAACGTTATCCTGATGAGCTACCGGGTACTTAAACTCCTGCATTAGCTAACCTTTCTTATTATTTTCAATTATACTTCTTTATTTTTGAGCAAAAACTCAATCCGCGAATTCAGGCAGTTTGCAAAGCCTGAAAATTTTGGGTATAATATAAGAGTAATCAAATGGCGCATTCGTCTAGCGGCCTAGGACGCATCCCTCTCAAGGATGAGACCACGGGTTCGAATCCCGTATGCGCTATCCCTCTTTGTCTATTTTTGTTTTTCCCACAAAAGTATTTTGCAAGAATGTATTAGCCTTATTTCAAACTCTTTTTTAGGAGCTGGGTAACGCGCCGCGTGCTTGCATGGGCTGGGTCATAATCAAAACGGCAATTATTCCGACCAGCAGAGCTAATATTAAAAAAGGTAGCATTGCCCGTCGCGCCGCTTTTTTCTTGTACATTTTACGGCTAATCTGGTAAATTGCAATCGCGCTACCCATAAAGCCACCGTAAATCATTAGTATTTGTAGCGGGAAAATTAGCTCATAGGGCAAAATTGCCCCGCCCTTCCAATTCGGCTGACCAAAAATCGGTAAACCGAGCCGGACAAAAATATTCTGGAAGGCTGGAATAAATCCGCCCGCCCCGACTACAAAATGAAAGAAATAGTGGGCCATCCAGATACCCAGACCTAGCGGCAGCAGCCCTATCCCAAAACGCTTGAAAATCGCACTTAAAGGCTCATCCGTTTGGGCTAGTTTTTGGGTGAAAAAGGTTGCCAGCCAGCCGAACAGCACGGGACTAGCCAGCGCAATTAACCCAAATAGCAGGGTAAACGACCAGAAGTTATCGCGTAGCCCGGTAGTGTCGCCCAGCCACCGCTCGAAATCCTGCACCGGGCCAATCATTGCTCCGGCATTACTTAGCGAAGCGAACAGCAACACAATCGCCGTCACCGCTACCGACATATCACGAGTTTTGATATTCGTCCAAAGTTCCCGTAGCGGGTTGCGGAATTCAAAGCCAACGTTGCTATAAGGGCAGGAGCGGGCGCAAGCCAGTTGGTAAGTACAGTTAATATTGCTTTGCTTTGTCCCCATATACAGGGACATTTGGCAGCCCTCCTGCTCGATTTGATGCTGACTTTGTTTGGTTTTTATCTCGATTACAATCGGGCTGCCGGGTTTGTTTTGCTCTTCGGTCTGGCGGGTTAAATGGTTTTCGGTGCGACCTCGAACACATTCTTTAGTGGCGCAACTGCTGCAATATTGAAACGATTTGGATTTAACTTCGGTGGGCGATACCATTGCATACGCCTGATTAAATAACCCTAGCGGGCAGACATAGCGGCAAAAAGCGTTTCCCTTAAAAATACTATCGATAATAATTGCGCCACCAAAATACAGGCTGGTAACAAGGGCGGTGAAAAAAGGATTATCCCAAAAACTCAATTGCTCATAGAAAAAGAAAAGCAGCAGCAAAAGGCCCAGAGCCAACCATTTGCCTTTCAACCAATCAGGCCAATTACGGTTTAGCCCAATGCGCTTTTGCAAGCTGTGACTAACCAGCACAAAAGGGCAGGACATACAAAACAAATTGCCCAGCCCGACAATTACCAGCACCAAAATAAAACGGTAATCAATCCAACTGGCCGTCGTCGCAAAGTTTTTGGGGGCAAGTTGCTCGCCGAAAAAGCCGTCATAAATAACGCAAAGTGCGAAGAAAAGCAGGATTAATTGCAAGCTGGTGCGATTATGTTTCCACAACAAAAAGCGACGTAGCCAGGGGATAGTTAATAAATCAAAGCCGTGTTTTTCTTTTTCAGCTTCGTTACGTTTGGGGTTGCGCGGGTCGTAGGCCGGTTGCAGGCTAAGAGAACGATTAGCCATTTCTAGCTCCTGATATTTTCATGTTATAGAAAATCAAAAAATATGGGTAACTACTCAGCCAACCTCAATGCAAGAGGGATTTCCAATCCCGATTTTACCTAAATCCATCTCTATCGGGATTGGAAATCCCTCCTACACCTGAGCAATTACGATTATGGAAAAGGATAAAACCTAATCTTGCAACTTTAGGTATTTATTTAACTCAAAACTCAAAACTTCTTATTCATCGTCACTTTCGGTAGCATTTTTGTCCCTGAAAAGCAGCCACCAGGTTAAGCCAGCCAGGGCGGGCAGAGCTACCAGAATACCGATAATAACTCCCCAGGGCGCGGAAGGCTTTTCGACCTTAAAACTAACGTCAAAACTGGTCTGGCCCAACTGCGGGTCAATTATTTGAACCGTCAAGCTCCATAGCCCTTCCATACCCACTGGCACATCAGCATCATACATATTGGGTCGCGCCGGAGCCTGCACGAAACGCACCGGGGTAGCACCGGGCATCGCCATACCGGGCATCGCCGGAGTTGCCAGTACCGTCGCGCTATTAACCGGGTTATCGCTGCTGGCTTTGGTAACGGTCATTGTCAGATGAAGCGGTACGGTTGGGCTGGGCGGACTGGGGCTATAAATTAGAGTTACGTTAAATGGGCCTTTATCGCCAGATACGGCAATCGTCCCGCCGTTTGCCTGAGCCGGGACTACCCAGATAAACCCGCTACTTAGGGCCAACGCCCATGCTAAAATCACACTAAATATTTTGCTAATTAAACTAAACCGCCGCCTTTTCATCAGGTCTTTTTCACCTTTTAACGAATCTTTGAAATATCACTACTTTTCCAACTGCTGAATTATATCACCTTTTGAGGGGCTAAAGACTAAAAAATCTGGGTTGAAAGTATTAGAGAGAGTTTAAGCTTATTCTTTCTTGAAGGCCCGACAAAATAACTTTTCCAAAGGCGAAATTAAGTGTATAATCGTTTTCTCAAAAGTGTTCGACCTGATAAAGCTAATTTTGGAAAGAAAAATGCCAAACCCAATAATTAATCGTAAGCCTGTTAAAGAGAATGAAAACCCGTCCGAAAGGGCCTACAAATTGTTACAACCCCTGATTATTCCAACTCTCATGCTCACACCGGGAGAGGAATTTACCAGCCGCCAGTTTGTAACTTACCTCAGAGCTACCGACCCCGGCGAAGATGCCTACCAAATGGCGGTATCAGGCTGGAAAGAAAACTTGTTACTTGGGAGACAAACCGTACATGGTCAAATTTTGCCCCAGCTTTTGCGCGAATCGGGCAAGGTGGATTGGGCAGGCTACGTCTACGATGACCCCGAAGCTGACGACGGGTTGAGTGTGCCTTCCTTCTGGATAAAATTATAGTTTTTGATTATTTTGATTATTTTGATTATTTTGATTATAAGGAGAGAATTTTGAAAAATCTTTTGCGCCCTGCACTAATGTTGATAACAATTCTTTTATTTGGATTGTTATTAGCGGCTTGTGGCGACCCTACCCCGACCACTACTATGGCAACGATGGCGGCAACTACGGCTGTACCAACTACCGCCGCAGGTGCGGCCACAACTGCCGCCGGACAAGGCGCAGCGACCACCGCGCCAGCCGGGGCAACCACTGCTTCGGGTGCAGCAACCACCGCCGCAGCCGCAGCTACGGCAGACCCCAACTTGAAAACTGAAACGGTAAAAGTAGTGCATGTGCCGGGCCTGTTCTTCGCGCCGCTTTATGTGGCGATTGACAAAGGCTTTTTCAAGGAACAGGGCATCGAAGTGCAGTTGGACAAAGCCGGAGCGGGTTCGGAAGTGATGGCGTTTCTGGCGCAGGGTCAAATCGATGTGGGCGCAGTCGGTCTTTCTGCCGCCACTTTTAATGCTTTGAACAAAGGTTTCGATTTCAAAATTATCGCTTCCGCCGGAATTGGGCCAGACAAAAACAGCCCGACTAAATTCGAGGTACGCAAAGCTCTGGTAGATGGCGGTCAGGTCAAAAAAATAAGCGACTTGAAAGGTAAAAAGATTGCCGTCGCGGGCGGGATTGGCAGCGCGGGGGCATATCTGGCGGTTAGGGCTTTGCAGACCGACGGCCTTACGGCTAAAGACGTAGAATTCGTCAATCTGGCAAATCCCGATATGGTACAAGCTCTTAAAAACGGGGCGGTAGACGCGGCTTTGATAGGTACGCCTTTTTCCACTCAAGCGATAGAGCAGGGAGTAGGCTCGATTTTGATTGACGATTGGTTGCCGGGTTACTCGACCACCACTTATATGTATAGCGGTAAATTCGTCAAGGAACGGGCCGCCGTTGGGCAGCGTTTTGCAATTGCCCTGCTCAAAGGCTTTCGGGCGATTGCCGGAAACAATTATTTGTCGGACGAAAATGTAAAGATTTACGCCAAATATACCGGCAGCAACGAAGCGACTATCAAGGCGACCCCGCCGCTGGTTTACGATTTGGATATGGGCCTGACTAAGGATAGCATCAAAGACCAGGAGAAAATTCACCGCGAAAGTGGCTGGACGGATTACAAACAAGCGGTAGATGTAGAAAAAATCTTTGATACCAGCTTTACCGATGCCGCCCTCAAAGTCTTACGCCCGACCAAGTAAGAATGAATCTTGTAGGATATTGCTCCGTCAATAGATTTTGGTGAAAAATCCACTGGCGGAGCAGTGTCCCACACAAATACTGCTTGGATAGAGATAGTTTCTAAATAAGGCCAGCGACAAAAAGATGAAGGAAAAGACGAATTTCGGGCTAGAAACGACGAGTTCCGAGCCAGTGACTACCAGACAAACCAAGATTTTGGCGCGAAACGCCGTCCGCCAGTTTCCCGGCCACAAAAAACAAATTGTCACCGCTTTTTATAACCTGAATTTAGAGGTTTACGAAGGCGAATTTGTTTGTCTGGTCGGGCCGAGCGGTTGCGGGAAAAGCACTTTTCTGCGGGTAGTGGCTGGTTTACTTCCGGCTACCAGTGGCGAGGTCAAGATTTTTCCCGACCCGGCCCGTAAGAATAAACCCCTGAACAACGTGGTTTTTCAGGAGTACGCTATTTTCCCCTGGAAAACCACCCTTGAGAATATCGCTTTTGGCTTGCAAATGCGGGGCGTTTCAAGTAAGGAGCGCACCGAGATTGCTCGACACTGGCTGGCTAAAGTTGGGCTAGGCAAGTTTGAACATTCTTACCCTAACCAGCTTTCGGGCGGGATGCGCCAACGGGTCGGGATTGCGCGGGCTTTTGCCAACGACCCGGAAGTTTTGCTGATGGACGAGCCGCTCGGCGCACTTGATGCCCAAACCAAATTAATCATGCAGGAAGAACTTTTGAAACTTTGGGAAGAGCAGCGCAAAACGGTTTTATACATTACTCATAGCCTCGACGAAGCCGTTTTGCTGGGTGATAAAGTAGTGTTGATGACGGCTCATCCTGGCACAATCAAGCAAACCTTTTCAATATCTTTCCCCCGTCCCCGCACCCTCGAATTGACCAGCCAACCCGAATTCGGCCAACAGGTTTATACTATCTGGCAAGCCTTGCAAAGCGAAGTCCGCAAAACAATGGAGGAGCAGGCATGAGTATTAGCGAAAAAGTGCCACAGGCCGAAGCGGGTAGCCTGCCCCCACCGCCCGCACCGCCCGCCAGTTTGCGCCGCCCTTTTCGCTACGAGCCGTTTCTTTCGGTTGGCTTTGTAATTTTCCTGCTACTTTTGTGGGAATTTGCGGTATCGGCCAAATGGCTGGATTCGCGGTTTTGGCCTGCCCCTTCCACCATTTTTAACGAGACCCTCAGCATGCTCGGCGATAACCTTTTACAACCCCACATCTGGGCTACTTTTACCCGCGTACTTTGGGCTTTTAGCGTTGGCTCGATAACCGGGATTGGACTGGGGCTGGCGATGGGCATTTTTCGCCCGCTACGCGCCATGTTCGATCCGATTATTTCAGCTCTTTCGGTGCTGCCCAAAATCGCTATTTTGCCGCTAGTTTATCTGGCTTTTGGCGGTTATGGCGAAGTACCGCGCACCGTTACGGTGGGTATCGGCGTTTTCGCGGTTATGGTTATCAACGCAATGGGAGCAGTCCGTACCATAGATGGGGTCTTAATCGAAGCGGGCAAAAACTTTGGGGCAAAATGGTGGCAAATGTTCCAGCACGTGCTTTTGCCGGGTGCTTTGCCAAGTATTTTTAGCGGTTTGCGTATCGGCGCAGCTACCGCTTTGCTGGTAGTTATCGCTGCTGAATTTTCCTACACCAACGAAGGGCTAGGCTTCCTCATCTGGTCTAGCTGGAGTACCCTCTCGACCACCCGTATGTTTGTGGGCCTTATTGCCATCGCTCTGATGGGTGTCCTTTTCACCTTGCTGCTCAACCTGGCAGACCGCCTGCTCATTCCCTGGAAGAATAAGTAGAAGAGTTGTTAGTTGTGGGGGGGATGCGAGTTGCAAGTTGCCAGTTGGAAGGAGACAGGCGGAGTAATCCCCCGGACATGGAATGTCCGGGCTAATATCATGAAAACCGGGTTAAAGCCGCTACGGGTAAGGCCAGATTTAGCTCAACCCGGTCTAGCCCTTTAGGGCCGTTTTCATGACATTAACCCAGCCCTTTTAGGGCAGGGGGTTTACCACCAGCTAACAAGTCGGAAGTATGAAGTATAAAAGCTTGCAACTCGCAACTCACAACTTCCTACCGATGAATAACGATGCGTGAACCGAAAGTGAGCCAGTTCCAGGCAAAATAGCTGGTGTCCAAATCCAGGTTTACGCAACCGTGTGAACCGGCATAACCAAAGCTGGAACGCCACCAGGCGTAATGCAGAGCATGGCCTTCACCCGTAAAGTATTGGGTATACAAAACGTTATCCAAATCATAAAAATCTTCCGTCCCGATTTCGCCGCCGCGCATATGTTCATTGGCAATTCGGGTTCGGACATAAAACGTACCTGTCGGAGTAGGATTCTTGGCCGTCCCGACAATCACCCGATTTTGCCGCACTACTATATCTCCATCCATAAATTTGATTGTGAAAGTATTCAAATTCACGTCTACCCAATGCTCCCACAAATTCACGTTATAGACAGGAATAGCTGGGTCTTGGGTTTGAGCCGAAGTATCAATTTTGCTGGCCTGAGCCGCGAGTGGCCCAAATTCGTCTACTACTACCCCGGTTTCGGCACTATACAGCAACCGTCCACGCTCGAAAAGCTGGGCGGAGTAGGTTTTATCGCCGTTGAAATAGCTGTATTCCTCAGTAATTGGCAAGCCGAAATTATACAGTCCGTTGTTAGACTTCCAATAATCCC
>JBBQGP010000172.1:0-11655 GCA_038323095.1 Chloroflexia bacterium
CGCTAACGGCAATATTGTGGCGGCGGAAGTTTCAAGAGTAGACGATAAAACCATCGAAATCAAAGTACCTTCCGGCCAGAACGCCGCCCCCGACAAGCCGCTCAATGTGGTGGTAAGCAGTAATAACGGGCAGAAGCAACAGTTCACGGTGGTTGCCCCGCCGCCTACTGCGACCAATACTCGCGCCGCCAATCCGTCCAATACATCCGTTCCGGCGGTCACTACCGCTCGTCCGGCCAGCACTAACCAACCTGCCGCCGCGCCTTCGACCCAGCCTGCCGGAGTTACACCGCCCCGACCAAACGCTAACACGCCGCCACCAACGACGGCAGCAGCACCGACAACCAGTGCGGCGACGACGGCAGCCACTACCACGAACCCGGCCACTACCACGAGTCCAGCTACTACCGCCGCACCCGCGACGACTGCCGCCCCGACTACTGCGCCGCCAACCTCGGTTGTACCAACAACAACGGTTGCTCCGGCTAGTCCTTCTCCGGCAGTAACTACCACGGTTGCTCCGGCCACCACTTCGGCGGCAAGTTGTGCTAACCGGGCGGGTCAAAGCTTTGAAGCGGTTTATCTAGCCCAGCCTCAATTAGCCCAAAAAATTGGCTGTCCTCTCGCACCCGAACAAACGGCGGTTATGGCCTACGAAGCTTTTGCCAATGGCGCAATGCTTTATAATCAGGCCACAGACCGCATTTTCGTTTTGTACAAAAGCGGACGCTATGAAAGTTTTGTAAATACCTGGCGCGACGGCGAAACTATTCCTGCTCCCGCCGGGAATACTTGCCAGCAAAACCCGGCACGAGGCTTTGGCAAGCTCTGGGCTACTAACGCGACAGTCCGGCAAGGTATTGGCTGTGCGCTTGCTCCCGAAAACAGCAGTTCGCAAGCCGCCCTCCAAACTTTTGCCAAAGCTACACTTTACCTTTATCCCGCCGCCAGCAATGGCCGACGTATCTTTGCCCTATTGAACGATGGCACTTTTCTCGATATTGCCGGATAGAAGGGTTGTTGGTTGTCGTGGGGAACAAGAGTTGCGGGTTGCGAGTTGAAGCCGACTTCCGAATTAGTGGTAGTCTCCCAGACATGAAATGTCCGGGCTGATAACATGAAAACTTGGCTAAAGCCGCTACAGGTCAGGCCAGATTTAGCCGAACCTCTCCTTTAGCCCTTTAGGGCCGTTTTCATGTTATCAGCCCCGCCCTTTTAGGGCAGGGAGGCTACCACCTATTCCAGGTTTTAACTCAAAACTTAAAACTCAAAACTCCCGACGGATGTGTTCAAGAATAAGACGAGTGGTTTCTTCGGGGGCTTCTTCCGGCGACCAGTGACCGATGCCCGGCAGGGCTACCGAACGATACGGGCCACTACAACATTTAGCGGTTTCGTCCCAGGCTCTTTGCGAAAAGCCAAAATCTTCTGTACCATAAATTAGCAGGGTCGGGACTGACACCGGGTTGAGAGTAACCGGGCCATCGCTCAATAAATTCTCAGGAGTAGAATTAGCCCGGTAATAGTTTATGGCGGCGGTTAATTGGCCCGGCTTTGAAAGCATTTCCCGGTAAGTTGCAATGGCTTCCTCGTCCAAAACAAGCTGATTTTTGCCATTACTAAAAGCCCAGTTAATCAAGCGGTCAATATGCGCTCCGCCGAAAAAACGTTCCGGCACTTCGGGGGTCTGGAAAAGCCAGATATACCAGCTTTTCTGCAATTGGGTTATATCTTCCTGTTGAGCTATTCGGAAGGCGGCGGGATGGGCAATATCCAGCGCGACAAAACTTTTGACCAACTGGGAGTAATAAGTGACAAAAATCCAGCCAATCGCTCCGCCCCAATCGTGTACCACCAAATTAGCTTTTTGCCAATTAAAAAACTTGAAAATAGAAGCAATATCACCCACCATTTTTTGCATACGGTAGTTTTCGATACTTTCCGGGCGGTCACTCAAGTTGTATCCCCGCAAATCAGGCGCAACCGCCCGGTATCCGGCTTCACCCAGAGCTTTTAATTGATACCGCCATTCATACGAAAATTGCGGGAAGCCATGCAATAGCAGCACCGGCTCACCGTCTTCTGGCCCTGCCGCCATATAATGCAGCTTTATTTCCCCGCCACTAATATAGCCTTCTTCCATTAGTTACTCCCTCTATTTACTCTCTCGTTAAACTGTAATCGCTTTCGCCATACAAAAAGGGCGGACAACTTGTTAAAAGTTGCCCGCCTTTTTAGTGTCCTTACTTCTTCACCGCAACGGTAATAGTTGAGCCTTCATCTATCACAGCTTGGCCGCCCGAATCAATACCGATAACCTGTCCCACTTTCAAGCTATTGTAAAGCGGGAGCGCGTTCGGATCGTTCGGGAAACGTCGCTTGATTTCGGCTTCGTCCCATTGCTCAATCCTGGCTTTGAGACCAAGTTGAGCCAATTTATTGACCACCGCTTGCTGCTCCAGACCGCGTACTTCGTCAATCGTCGGTACTTGAACCTTACGGGTAGTTTTGGTCGCAGTTGGCGGAACGGCGGTTGCTGTCGGCTGCGGAACAGGCGTAGCCGTTGGCTGCGGCGTAGCAGTCGGCAAAGGCCCGGTAGAAACGTAAAGTTTGATAAGCGAACCTTTGGCTACTTTCACATCTGGGCCACTCACCGGGTCAATCCGGGTAACTGCTCCTGACTGAACGTTCGCGCTCGGCTCTTGCACTACTTCCACCCTAAAGCCCTGACCTTCAAGAGCCTGTTTTGCGGCGGCTGGGTCAGTATTGGCATAAGAAAAAGGCAAGCTTACCAAATCCTGACCTTTGCTGATAACCAGATTGATTTTGGTTTGCTGGTCAACCTGGGTATTGGGGGCGGGGTCTTGGCGCAACACTTTTCCAGCATCTACCCCTTCCTTGAATTCCTGCTTGGTATCGCCAACCAGCAAATTTGCCGCCTTGATATTTTTCTCGGCATCCTGCTGGGTCTGGTTTACCACGTTAGGTACAGCTACTTTGCCTTTGGCCGCCGTTGTCGCGGTAGGAGCGGCGACAGGCCCAACGGTTGCAGTTGGATTGGCGGCATTATTTAATTGCGGGACAAGCACCGCTACTACAAACAGCACTACCCCCAGCAGAATTGCCAGAGCCGCCGCCCCTAAAAACCATGCTCCACAGCCCGGCCCGCGCCGTTCCTCATAATCCGCCACGACAGGCGGTTCAGGCCGGTAGTTGCGGGATTGTTGGCGCGGGTCGTAGGGGCGGGACGGGCGGCGGGGCGCATCGAATTCATCCTCATAAGCGGGGGGATAGGCGGGCTGCCGATTAACCGGGGGTGGGTTATTAATATAACTTTGCTGGTCATAAGTCTGGGGCTGGCGCATCCGTTGCTGATTGGCCTCAGTGTAAATCTGGTCAGCTGGAGGCGGCATAAGTGGGCTACGGCGGGGTGCGTTCGGGTTCGGCTGGGGGCTACGCGGCACAACCGAGGTCGCACCCTGAGCCTGGCTTTCAAAATTCCGCAAAATCTGGGCAAAAGCCGCCGCATTAGCGTAACGCTGGGTGGGGTTTTTGCTCAGGGATTTCAAAACAATTTGTTCGAGATCGGGCGGAATATTCGGGTTAAAGCGGCGCGGTGGTGGTGGCGGCTCTTCCAGATGCTTGAGAGCCAGCGCAACCGGGTTATCGCTTTCAAACGGGATGCGCCCGGTCAGCATTTCATAAAGCACTACCCCAATCGAATACAAATCGCTTTGAGGGGTAGCGGGCAAACCTTTGGCCTGTTCCGGCGAAAAATAATGAACTGTGCCAAGCGTAACGCCAGTTTGGGTCAGGGTCATATCGCCCTGTCCTTTGGCAATCCCAAAATCGGCTACTTTAACCCGCCCGCTTTTGTCAATCAAAATATTCTGGGGCTTGATGTCACGATGAATCAAATTGCGGGAATGGGCATAGCCAATCGCGTCACAAATCTGGGCGGCGAATTCAAGAGCCTGACCCGTCGGCAGAGGGGCTTCCCGGTTGATTACTTCCTTCAGGTTGCCGCCGTCTACGTATTCCATCACAATATAATTCAAATCGCCGTCCTGCCCAACATCGTAAACATTGACGATATTGGGATGGGAAAGACCGGCGGCGGATTGGGCTTCTCTTTTAAAGCGGGCCAAAAAACCGGGGTCAGAAGCATAGGTATCACGCAAAATTTTGATGGCAACAATGCGGTTTAGCTGGGTGTCCAAAGCGCGGTAAACCACCGCCATCCCGCCATCCCCGACTTTGGCCTGCAATTCATAACGATTATTTAGAGTTCTCTGAGCTTGTGTCATCTTTTATTTTTTCCGCCTCTGTATGGCTTGGTTCACATAACAATTCCAGCTACTATAATATTACCCGCTTCTACCCCAAAAGTACAGAGGCGAAAAAGGTCAAACTAGAAAAATTGCCTCAGCATATATTATGCCTGATTATATACGCAAAGGCAGCGAAGAAGGTCACAAATTTTAGCGAACTAATCTTCTGCTACCTTTTTCTGGTTCATTTCTATTTATTAAACGCCAGAAGGCGGCTTGCAGTTCCAGCCAATTTGTATTCTTTAATTCAATTCTTAACTTGAACCAATTCAGCCAGCCTTTTTGTAGCAGGGATTTCCTATCCCGATTTTACCCAAACCCGTTTTGTCGGGATTGGAAATCCCTCCTACATAAGAAAAGGGTTAGCTAACTTTTGGCTGGTTCCAGGGTAATCGGCATTGTCAGGCTTTTACCACAGTTCGGGCAAAATTTGTTATCCCGCAAACTAGGGTAAGAACAGGACTGGCAATTAACCATTGCTTCGCGGTAAAAAGCATCGGGGTTGTGCAAAGTTTCGGTAGTCTGACTAACTTTGCGCCAGTTCCTTATCATATCCATCCACTCATCATCGCTCAAAGTATCAAGGGTTACTTTCAGGCGTTTGATAGGCGCATCAGGGGTATCGCAAAGCAAGCTGTAAAAGGCGGTTCGCTGTTCAAGGGCAGTATTTTGAAGGGCTACTTCCAAATCGGTAGCAGTGCGTATTCCGAAGCGGCGCAGAATATCCCGGTACTGGTTCTTGGCATTGTTGGGGTTAGTCTGGTCGTCATCGTCGGCTTTGGTCTCGTAGTTGATAATATGCAAATAAAGAATAGCCTGGTCGAACAAATCTACGATACGCGACATCGGAAAGCGGGTGCTAAGACGAAGCTGGATAATATTGGAATGAGCCAAATTTTCGACATTCTCGATACCTTCTTCGAGTAAACGGGCCTGGTCATAAAGGGTCATTCCGTCCAGCTCGCTTAAAGGGTGTTGCTCCTTTAGCGAAGGAATAATTCCGCCAATCACTTTGCGTAATACTTGCTGGACAACCGCAATGCCAGTTTCGGGCAGAACCCCGATGAAAAAGGTAAAGGGCAGCAAAACGCTTTTGATGCTTTCGGAAGGTATCACATTGATAACCCAAACCAATATCGTAGTCACCAAAATGCGGACGGTAATATGGCTGTAAGCTTTGGTGGTTAAATCCGAGCGTAAATAACGCCGGAAAACCATGTTAATGGCAAAAAAGTATGAACCTAGAAAACCGTAGTTTACCGTATTTGAGAGCGGATTAAGCAATTTTTCCAGATTTAATTCTTTGACTACGCCAAACGGTTGCAAAGCCAGCAGCCAGCCTAGCATAATCAGCAGGCTTGCCAGCGCGATTGGCACAGTTTTGCCCAAATCCAGTTGCCCTGATTTGTGCGAACCATAAATTTCGCGGACTGCCCCGGTATATTTGGTTTCAGCCTCGTCAATCGTCAAAACGTTTGGGTCGAGAATCATTACTTCCCGAAAGAAATTTTCGGACATAGTTTGTAAATGTTGACGGTTGAACAAAAAGAAAAACAGGGCGGGCAAAACCGAAGCCAGACTAATAAAAATAAACTGTAAAAAGCGGACGTTCCAGCTAGTATTATAGTCGAACAATTCGGGTTTAGTTACATTGGCGGAGTCTGAAAGTGCCACGAAAATAATAAAGAAAGGTAGCACTGACCCGACCAGAAAAACCAACACCAAACTAACAGTTTGCCAAAGTTGCTCAAGGCGAGCATCAATGCTGGTAGATGCTTCGGGCCGCAGCTGACGATAAACTTGCACTACTACAAAAGTTACCGCCCCCAGAACTACCCCCACCCACCAGGGAATTACCTCATTTCCCTGTGGGCGAAACATAAGCGAAGCTAGAAACAAAACTACCGACAGTGAACCAAGCAAATAAATTAGAATACTCGCGCTATATTTAAGGAAAGCATGGCGATTAGTATTAAGTACGGCAGTGGCATCGGGCAAATCTTCGATAGCAATTAACTCCTGATTTACCCACTCCTGATAATCAAACTGGCTTAACATCCGGGAATTCAACTGGCGCGTCCCGAATGGCGGAAGTAGTAGTTCGGCCTCTGGAGTATGCTTATGAGCGATAGCAATCCGCCGAGCGGTTTTATTGGTAATAGCCTTGAGGGGAGGGCGTTTGCCGCTTTCGGGTTTGTGAATGGGTTCAATCTGTGGTTGGGAATAAGCACCGTCTGCCGGAGAAGGATGTAAAGCTTCACCTGCTCCTGCAAAAGGAGTCTCACCATTAAGAAATTTAGTATCAAGCTCTGAATTATCGGCCATAGTATTACCTCCCGCAAATCAGATTTTTAATTTAGTCTAACGTAATTATAAACGCAACGTCCAGCTTTTTTGGCGGGTAGTGTGGGGCTAAAGGCCCAAGCCAATTTCCCAACTCAGTCTTCAGTCCTCAGCACTCTGAATCCTATCCGGCGGTACGGCGACGCGCCCGTTCCTCTCCCAGATTCAGGATAACCGGGGCGGCTTCGGCAGGAGCAACTTCCAACAAATTATGAGCTTCCAGCAAATCAATTAGCTCGTTATAACAATAACGTACCGGATTATCGTTAGGGCTGTAGCAATCTTCGCGAAGCAAAGCCGGAATATCCAATTCCAGCCGCGTTCCGGCATAAAGCGTTTGAGGGTCAAAAGTATTGCTGAAAATTTGGCCTTTGGTAACGGCGTAAGCCACAAAACGGGCCAACCGCGCCTCAAAATCCTGCCAGTTTTCCAAACGTTTGTCCAGCGAAAGGCCAGCCGCTTTCAGGCGTTGGGTTTCCTCCCAAAGCTCCGCCTCAAGTTCGCGATAGCCAATGCTCTGCCGTCCGGCGGAAGCGGCTTCTACTAGCCAGCGCGAGGCAAGGCCACTCAGGGTTACGCAACCCAGAGCAAGAATATGCTTTCTTACCACCTCGGGTAATTCGCTTTTGCCATAATTTTTGATAGCAATTATTTCCGGGCCAGCAATCAAAGTGGCTAAGGGACGGCGGTCAGTATCCATAAAATCATAAGTTATGTTGAGTGGAAGCATTTTGGAATTGGCCCGGGTTTGTTGCACCACCCGGGTAAGGGCCGCCCGCATTTTGCCAAAATGACCATCCGGCGTAACCTGTCCTTCCGGGGCAATCATAAGCGTGCCGCCCTTGTCTAGCACCCGGCTCATGTGGCGTAATTGACTCACGACGGTTTGATGATGACGCTTGATAATTTTGGTAGCCAATGGTTCACGGAACATACGCGGCGTGGCATATTGGCGCAAAGTTTCGAGGGGAGCTTGCAAAATCGCATCCCAAAGGGTCAAATCTGCTTGATTAACTTTTTCCGGGCCAACCAGCTTTGCCCGCCATTCAGCCGTAACCCCTTCGGTCAGCAGCAAATTGCCTTCGATACGCTTGGTTTCCTGCAAAAGCTGGCTAACCGTTTGCTCATCTGGCAACTTGACCGGGCAGGATTGGAGCTGCTTGACAATCCGCCCGACCCGCAAACGGGCCAGCAAAGGCCGAAAACGCTTGTCCAGAGCCGGAAAATATAGGGAAATAAAGCCGTTTTCGTGCATGTCGTCGCGGGTAGCACAATACATCATCCGCAAGGCCCGACGGCGGCGGGGCTTTTTGAAAACATAAAGCTCGGCCACAATCAAAGGAATGTCCAAATCACGCTTGTGATTGAAAACAATAATCGAGGAAGAATCGTAACTGAAATGCTCCAGATTACGATTTTCAACTTTGAAAACGTTGCGGGTCGTAACCAGAAACAGGGTTGCCACAAAATCGCGCCAGGTAATCCGCAACCAGCGACGAAGTTGGGCCAGCCAGAAAAATACCGCCCAGGCCGGAATCCTGGAGCTTCTTTTGGAAAATTGCTTACTTTTTCTAGTCTGCCTCATTTTAGAGCGCAGCCACAACCATTTTTTCATAATTTTACTTCGCCTGCTCAAAACTATGCTAATAACTTATTAAAAACGCGGGCCGTAACCCTCGGCCAGAGCCTTGCGTAATTTTTGCTCGGTGATGCGGGCTTCCAGCTTGATTGTCTTATCTATAATTAGTACCGGGATAGTGTATTTATAAAGTTCAAACAAAATCGAATCGGTCAAAATATCCACCTCCTCGAATTCAATGTCGAACTCATCGCCCAGCGAAAACAACACGGCTTTCGCATTTTCGCACAAGTGTCAGCCCTCTTTGGTGTAAAGGGTGACAGTATGCCTTTGCTTTTGAAATGCTTCGGGTTGGTTCACTCATGCTCCGTAGCGTCTATAATTTGGCGGGCTTCGTCGACCCGGCTTTGTGGTACACTCAAACCGACTGCCCCCGCGCTGCCAACGGTAACGCCCCAAACCTGGGCCATTGTTCCGCCCTGCAACAGCACCGGGATACCCTCCGATTCAAGGGCGGCCTTGAGTAATTGAGCTTTCAGGTAGCCGTTAGCTTCCCAGATTAAAATTTCCCGTTCGCCCTGCGGCCAGGGTAATTGCATACTTAGCGTATCAGAAATTAGTTCGCTTTCGCCGCCGATTTCTTCCAAAGGTAAATCACAAACCGGGCAGTTGACTTCCTGCCAATCGCCCTCTTCGTAAATTCGGCCACAGTTTGGGCATTGTCGTTCACTCATCGCTGCTCCTTGCTGGACGGGCCACGCCGTCAATCTTTCAAAATCAGAATGTTCCAGGATTTTGTAATTTTTAGCCCGTCCAGCTTCTAATTCCGAATATAACCGATAACAGCAATATCAAAAATTGAGAAATTTTCCCGGAGGCACAGGATTACTAAATCTTTTCTTTAATGAAAGAAAGTTTACCGCGTGTGTCGCGTCGCACTTGATATGTAGTATTCTTATTATATCAAAAAATATAACGGAACACATTACAGCCTGCCCCAATTTGTAAAACTTTTACAGGTCAGGTGCGTAGATTATAGCGTATGATAGTGCTGAGGACTGAGTATTAAGTTTAAGGCGAGGTAAAGCCTTCAGGTTGTTCAAAGTTTAGTCAGGTTCTTGGCGAAATTAAAAAGTCAGGTAAAACAGGGAGAAAAAAGGTGTTTAGAACAGCCCCGCGTTGGCAAAAATGGCCGCTTTTTGCGCTGGTTTTTAGTTTGAGTGCTTTGGTGCTGACGGCTTGCGGCGATACTCCATCGAATACAGTTTTTACCCCCGCCGCCTTACCAGCCCTGCAACCCAGCAATACTCCCGTTCCGGCTACACCCCTAGCAATTTATCCAGGCGATACCCTGGGCAAGACTGGGGTTAGTGCCGAGATAACGGGCGGTGGTTCAACCCTGGGTGAGCCAGTATACACGCGCTGGATTGATAAGTACAAGCAAGTTTCTGCCGGAGTAAAATTGAGCTACCAGCCGAGCAGTAGCGGTAACGGGCGGGCCGCTTTTCAGGGAACGCCTATCCCGACCAATGCCGCCGTGACCAAACCAACCGTACCGCTTGATTTCGCCGGTTCGGACGTGCCTTTTACGGGTGAACAGTTAAACACTTTGGTTAATGGCAAAGGCGAAGTAGTTCATATTCCAACGGTAATCGGCGGAATTGCGGTAGCTTACCGTCTGGATAATTACAAGGGCGATTTGCGCCTGAGCGGGCCAACCCTGGCAAAGATTTTTCTGGGCGATATTAAGGATTGGAGCGATAAAGCAATTGCCGACGATAACGGCGGGGCAGCAATTCCGGCCAAGCCAATTAGCGTTGTAATTCGCAGCCGGACGGGTAGTAGTGGCACTTCCGAAATTTTCACCCGTTTTCTGGCAGTAGTCAGCAGCGATTTTCGAGATAGAGTTGGGCCGGGTAGTACCCCAAAATGGCCGACTTTTAATCAGCTTGAAGGTGGCAGTAATGACGAAGTGGCGGCGACAATTGGCGGGCGCGACGGAGCAATCGGTTATGTGGACGCGGCGGCGGCAGAAGGTAAAAATTTGGGAATTGCGGCGATTCGCAATCGAACCGGGCGATATATCAAGCCAACCGCCGATACTTTAACCGCCGCCGCCCAAGCCGCTTCTGTCCCCGACGATTTCCGTACTTTTACGGTCTATGCACCGGGCGAAATCTCTTACCCGATTACCAGCTTCACCTGGATAATTGTCTGGAAAGATTTAGGAACTTTGCCCAACGCTACCCCCGAAAAGGCTCAGGCGATAGCTAACTTTTTGTGGTGGAGCTTGCACGATGGGCAAAAAGCCGAGAATTTACCTGCCGGTTACGCTCCCTTGCCCACCAGTTTGGTACAGCGTCTCGAAGGGCTTTTCATTAACAACCTTGACCAAAAGAAGATTTTTCAATTCAAGGGCCAGCCTTTGAACATTGCTAAAAGCTAAAAATCAGCTCACCCAAAAGAAAAAGCTTTGGGTGAGCTAGAACTTTTTTAACATAAACTCACTCTTGAGAGGTATTGCGTTTATTATTATTGCGGCTATAATTTACTTACAAAAGTCTTTGGTTTCGATTCTGGTTTCTGGTTTCAATTTTATTTTGGGTTTTAGTTGTACTTAAACATCCTAGCCTGGTCGGAGTATTCAAGATGTTAAAACGAATTTTGATTGTTGAAGACAGTCCTACGCAGGCTTTGTATCTTCAAGAATATTTTACCGCTTTAGGTTATGCGGTAAGCCTCGCCTACACTGGCACAGAAGCTCTTGAGCAAATTCAGCAAATTAACCCGGATATGATTATTCTGGATTACCAGCTTCCTGATATGGATGGTATTCAGGTTTGCAAAAACTTCAAGCGTGATTTATACCTGCGAATTATCCCGGTAATAATACACAGTGCCGAAAATAAGTTACGTCATATGGTCAAAGCTTATGAAGCGGGCGCGGATTATTATGTGGTCAAGGATAAGGAAAGTGACCGGGTGCTGGAAGTGCTGGTAGAAACCGTATTGGGACGGCGGAATACGCGACGTACTACCGCCCGAACTGTCCCTCCGCGCTACGATTCTACAGCGGAAGCACTAACAGCCTGAAACCTTGAGGGCTAAATACGAAAATCAGGTTACGAGTTAAAGGTTTTGAGAAAATACCAAACTCGTAGCCTTTTTATTATGCCAAATTTAGCCACCAATTCGTAAATCTCTGCTCTTTCCCGGCAAATATGCTAATCTGTGCGGGTGAAAGATTGGCTTTAGCTAAAGGAAAAGGGGAATGTCTTTATCGGAGGAAGCGGGGCAGGAAAGAGCAAATCAGAAAGCTGCGCCGCGCTTGCATTATGCCGTTATTATGGTCGGGGTTGGCCTACTATGTCTGATTGGGTCGCTGGGGTTTAGCCGCTTTTG
>JBBQGP010000173.1:0-11523 GCA_038323095.1 Chloroflexia bacterium
TACGCCGAACGCGCCGTTAAGCAAAAGCAAAGGCTCGGCATCTTCTGGCCCATAAAACTCGTAATACATCTGTAAATCACCTAGAGGGGCGTATGGCATTTTATCTACTCCTGATAATTATTATTTCACTAAAGGGCAAAACTTTATAATTACTGCAAATTCTCCGGCACAAGATTGGCGAATATAACCGAACGTTCTATGCAAAAGCCTTCTATTATTTCTGAACAAGTGGTTTCGCCCTGTTGCGCGACAAGTTGATAAATATTATTTTCGTCGAGCCTGTAAACATTCACAATTTGCTCTTCGCCAGTGATTATTTCCCATAATTCAGGTACTCCGGCACTTTGCCAGCGCAATCTTTTCTCTTTAATACGGGCGGGCTTTTGCTTATTGGCGGCCCAAACTTCCAGCACCCAATCAGGCCGTCCATACCAATTGTCGCTTATTTCAAGTGGATTATCTTTGCCGACAAAAGCAGCGTCTGGTATCCAGCCGTTTGCCCCAGTGATACCATCAATAATAACGTTTACTTGTCCGCCAACCGTACCAATTTGCTTACTTAGTACGTAATCGTCTAGCTTTTTATCGATGTTACGGATAATGCGATCATGGTTGTGGGTAGAATTGGGCATTCTTTTAACGACTCCGTCAAACAATTCATTGTGAGGTTGTTCAGGCAATTGCAGCCATTCGGCGACGGTATAAGTACGCTTGCTACTTTTTGACTTGGGCTTATCTTCCAGCTTATCCAGTTTTTCGGCAATTGCGGGCATATCTTCGGTTCTTAAAGCCATAGTCGGGCCTCCTATGTTTGGGTATTTCACATCGCCCTGATTATACAACAGGTAACAAAAATGGACAGGAAAAAAGCTTTCTCCTGTCCAAACTCAAATTTCAAAATTTAGAACTCAAAAATTTTTAAGCCGGTTCAAGCACCAGCAAGGCTTGGCCGTATTCGACGGGCTGACCGTTTTCGACCAGAACTTTCATGCAACGCCCGGAATGTTCACTCTGAATCTCGTTCATAATTTTCATTGCTTCGATAATGCCGATAACTTGCCCTTTTTCCACCATATCGCCTTCTTGAGCAAAAGCCCTAGCTTTCGGGTCAGAAGCATGATAAAAAGTACCGACCATTGGTGCAGTCACTTTGTGAAAAGCGTCTTCGGGCGGCGCACCGGGGTCAGAAATAGGAGCAATTTCGGGCAAAGGCGCGGAATTAGAAACTATGGGACGTTCACCACGTAGGCGGCGTGGGGCAGGCGCGGACAGCTCAGGTGTATAGACGCGGGGCGGTTCGCGACGCAGCAAAAGCTTTTGAGTGCTGGTTTCAATATTTATTTCGGTTAAATCGCTTTCGGTCATCAGCTTGATAAGTTCGCGCAATTCATCACTTATAAAACCTTGCATGGCGGGAGTGGGTAGATTACCAGGCGCAGGGGCGACAGCCGGAGCGGGGGCGGGTCTGGGTGCAGCCGGAGCGGTTGGGGCGGGCGCATTAACAGGCCGCCGGAACGGTTCGGAACTACTAGGGCCGCTCGGACGTGGCCCGCCTGGACGAGGGTAGCCCTGACCCTCATTCCGTCTATTCGACCTTGAACCTGGTAAAGCCATTAGTTTGCACGCTCCACATATTGCCCGGTACGGGTGTCTACTTTAACTTTGTCGCCGGTGTTAATAAAAAGCGGTACGGTGATAGTCAGGCCGGTATCGGTCACGGCAGGTTTAGTCGCGCCGGTAGCAGTATTGCCCTTAACGCCCGGCTCAGTCGTTTCTACTGTCAGAATAACCGAAGGCGGGATTTCAATGTCAATCGGCTCAGTGTTATAAGTAAGAATTTCGACGGTTTCGTTGGGACGAATATAATATTGCACATCGCCGATTTGTTCTTCACTTAATATCGGCTGCTCGAAAGTTTCGGTATTCATAAAGTGAAATTCGTCGCCATCACGGTAAAGGAACTGCATTATTTCACGATCCAGCCGTACATCCTGAAATTTCGAGCCGGCCTGAAAAGTATTGGTAGTAATCGAGCCTGTCCGCAAATTGCGGAAGGTAATTTTAACTTGTGCGCTACCTCGACCAATCTTTTGATGGTCAAATTCCATAATCTTGAGCAACTGACCATCCAGGTCAATCGTCGTTCCGCGCTTAATTTCGCTGGTCGAAACCATTAGAGAGAAATCCTCCTGAAAAATTTAACTACTTATCGTCAGGTTACTAAATTATATCAAGTAAAGCTTCCAGAGCCAACAGATACCCTTTAGGGCCAAACCCGGCAATTTGACCACGCGCTATCGGCGCGATAAAAGATTTATGCCGGAATTCCTCACGAGCGTGAATGTTGGAAAGATGCACCTCCACAACTGGCACGCCGTCCAGTGCCGCCAGACAATCCCGCAGCGCAATACTATAATGAGTCAAGGCCCCTGGATTTATGATTATACCACAAGTCTGCTTGCGTTGTGCCTGTACAAAGTCAATCAACGCGCCTTCGTGGTTACTTTGGAAATCTTCTACTTCGCGTCCAACCTGGGCGGCCCGACTTCGCACCATTTCGACTATTTCCGGCAAGGTGGTTTTCCCATAAATTTCGGGCTGGCGTTCGCCCAGCAAATTCAAATTCGGGCCGTTAAGCAAAAGTATTTTTTTGATAATAGTTTCGTCGGGCAACTTTTGAGCCTCCTTATGCGTAAATTACTTATGTTATAATCATTGCTATTATAATCTTTGTTAGACAAAGAGGAAACTGGTTAAGCAGAAACGAAAGGCAGGATTTGAGAAGCGGAAAATTGGAAACCAGCGCGATGACAGTCCCGAAAGTGGCTACCCCAAAAAGCGGCTCAGTCAAAAGCCGTAAATCCCGGCGCAAATTAATAATTTTTCTACTGTTTATTTTGCTCTTGCTCTCGCCGTTCCTGATTGTGCAGGGTATTACACTCACCCAGCAACCGCGCATTTATGATAATGTTCAATCCACTCCGGCCCGCCCGGTGGCAATTGTATTTGGTGCGGGCCTGAACCGGGACGGCTCGCCAAGCTGGATGCTGGCCGACAGGTTGGATGCGGCGATTGCCCTTTACCGGGCGGGCAAAGTCCAAAGCTTACTGATGACCGGGGACGAAGTCGGCAGCATCGAGCCAACTTCCATGCGAGATTATGCCGTCCGGCGCGGTATTCCCCGTAATGCCATCACCCTTGATACGGGCGGTTTGCGTACTTATGATAGCTGCTACCGGGCCATTCATACTTTTAACGTTAGTGCAGCCGTGCTGGTAACGCAAGGCTACCACTTGCCCCGCGCCCTTTACACCTGTCAGGGGATTGGGCTAGATGTAGTTGGCTACAAGGCTGGTCGCGACGACTACCCCAATCAGGAATATTATAACAGCCGCGAATTTTTCGCCACCCTGCTTTCGTGGGCCGAAGTCAACTTCACCCACCCCTTGCCAGAAGCTACCAAGTAGTTTTGAGTTGAATGCAGAAGGAATTACCCGCCCAAACTTTTCAGGTAGGGTGATTCAGCTATTTGTTTTTCTAAATTTGATTTCCATAAATCCGGGTACGAAAATCTTGATTTTCCATCTCTACTAGACAAAGAATGTTCTTTTTGAGTACCAAAAGGCGGGTCAAGGTAAATCAAATCAATTTTCCCAACTTGATTTGATTTGACTACATCCAAGCAATCGCCTTTGATAACCTTCCAGCTCATATACTTTCACCTGTCATATTTTCGGCAATTCTTTCAAGAGTAGCTTTCAAAAAAATCATAATACTCTAATTCTTCTTCACTTGCATGAATGGCTAAAAATGTGTATATTTTTGATAACAGGTTGTATTAGCCGTTCTGGAGAATTATATAGCATGGCTAAAAAACGGGCAGCACGTCGTCAATGGCGAACCGGCGGAATTGCCCTCTCGCTATCTCTTTCGCTACTGCTAATCGCTCCGTTGCTGCTGCCCGGAGCAAATTTTGAGTTACCCCAAAAAGCCTTAGCCAATTCTTCTACTTTCAGTAATCTCCAACCCGCAACTCGCAACTCATCCCCCTTACCCGGTGAAGTAATTGTGCGCTTTAAAGCAGCTTATGCTGGTGCGATTTATCAGGCATTACAGATTGAAAACGCTAATCAGCCCGATTTTCGGGATAACCTGATTGGGGCGCGAGTGGATAAACTGGGGCTTTATACCGCCTTACCACAACTTGGCGAACTTTGGCAAAGCTTTGATATTCAAGCCGCCGACGCTATTCTTCCCGAACAGGGCGCGTATTTGCTTAAATTCAATCAGACACTAGAGCCGCAAGAAGCCGCGCAAAAGCTGGTGACGAGCGGCTTTTTTGATTACGCCGAGCCGGATTTTCGGGTTTATGCCTTTCGTGAGCCGAATGTGCCGCTTTACCGGGTGCAGCAAACTGTTTTACGCCAGATAAATGCCCCGGATGCCTGGGATATTACAACGGGAACGGATAATATCGTGATTGCGGTGGTGGATAGCGGCGTGCTGGCAAATCACCCCGATTTGACGGGCAAAGTATTAAATGGCATGAACTACGTTTCCGAACCAGCCAATTCCAACACCAACGACGATTACGGGCATGGTAGCTACGTCGCTGGAATTGCCGCCGCCAACACTGCCAACGGCATCGGCATGGCCGGGATTGCCTGGGGCGCGAGGATTTTGCCAGTGAAAGTGCTGGATAGTAACGGGGTAGGTACAAATGCGACGATTGCCAAAGGCATTGCTTTTGCCTCGCAACGTCGGGCGCAAATCATAAATATTAGTTTGGGCGGGCCTGACCGCTCTAAAGTGGTAGAAGATGCGGCGCGGCTTGCCTTTAACCGGGGGGCAGTGCTAATCGGGGCAGTTGGTAACAACGGCGACGGCCAGCCGAATTATCCGGCGGCGATAGATACCGTTATTGCGGTAGGCGCACTTGACGCACGCGGTGGGGCGGCTTATTTCTCGAACTACGGGCCGGAAGTTTCCTTGCTTGCGCCGGGTGTGAATATTATTGGCCCCTGGCTGGGTTCTCCGGCTTATATTTCGGATAGTGGGACGAGTTCGGCTGCTCCTTTTGTAGCGGGAACAGCCGCCCTGATGCTTTCGGTAAATCCCGGCCTCAGCAATAACCAAATCCGCAATATTTTAGAGGGGACGGCAGATAATCTTTCAGCAAGCCCGACTGCTAATAGCGGCGGGAACGTCCGGGCGGCAGCTCAAGCCGGAACTTTTGATGCACGGCAGGGTTTTGGGCGGCTTAATATTTTCAAGGCGGTACAGGCCGCCCAGCGCAACGATATTTACCCATCACGGCGGGCGCAATTGCAGGGGACAATTAGCGGGGTCAGCCCTCTGGAGGTAGTAGTCACCTTGCAGCCGGGTGATGCCCGTATTCCCGACGCTAACGGCTCTTACTCGTTTAGCAATTTGCCGCCGGGTGATTATACTCTGAAAATCGAAGCTCGCAAATACGGTTTGGCGATTGGGCCAAATTCTATCAAAATAAGTGGCTACGACGGCGAATTGTATAATCGGGATTTTGATTTGGGGCAAATTGTTCAAAATGCCTTGAACGAGGGGCCACCCGTCGGCGCGTTCAAATCGCTCAAGCCCACTTTGCCCAATAAAAATAACCAGTTTTATTTTAATGAAACCGGGCATTTGCTAAAAGACAAATTTTTGAAGTTCTGGCAGGATAACGGTCAGTTACCCGTCTTCGGCTACCCGATTAGTGAAGAGTTTACCGAAAACGGGTTGCGCGTCCAGTATTTCGAGCGAGCGGTAATGGAATATC
This sequence comes from Chloroflexia bacterium, assembly GCA_038323095.1. Lineage (GTDB taxonomy): Bacteria > Chloroflexota > Chloroflexia > Chloroheliales > Chloroheliaceae > L227-5C. The sequence continues at coordinate 5,798 of JBBQGP010000173.1, forward strand.
ACCCTGAATATGCCGGGACGAAAAGCGAAATCCAGCTACGACGTTTGGGCAGCGAACTTGCCAAAGACCGCAAGGATAAAGCTTTTGCGCCAGTATCGCCCCCGGTGCTATCGCTGGTGAATGGCAAGCTTGCTCTTCCGCCCTATTCCTATTTTTATGAAACCAGCCATACTTTGCGCGGCGAATTTCTGGATTACTGGAAGGCTAACGGTGGCTTGAATATCTTTGGCTTGCCCATTAGTGAGGAAGTAATCGAGAACGGGCGGCGAGTGCAGTATTTTGAACGGTATCGCCTCGAAATTTTCCCCGAATTCGAGGGTACGCCCTGGGCGGTGCTTGGCTCACTGCTGGCCCGTGATGTGGCGGTAGGGCATGGCTTACTACCTCAACCCACTCAATAACCCTAAAATTATCAACTTACCATAATTATCTATTGCAAAAAGTCGATTTTGGTTGTACATTGTACATGTAATGTTATGGTAAGTTAGCTCGTAAAGCAGTTTATAGCTCGTACACTAAAACCAGGAGAATTTTATGCTGTGGAAAACTCCCGCCATCGGCAGAGTGCCGATTGTTTCACCGGGCCGGGTATTCTGGCTTGCTGGCTCGGCTTGTATGCTATTCCTGATGCTAAACCTTTTGCTATCGGCAGTGGCAATGCCGACCACCGTTAGCCAGCCGACTAACGCTAGTCCGGCTAAAAAACTTGCCCTCATCGCCGGTGATTACCAGCCCGGATTAGTAGCGGTGAAGTTTAAACCCAGCCCCGCCGGGACAGAGGCCAACCCAGTTTATGACTACGGCCAGCTCCGGCCCGAACGCTATCTTAGCTCCGAGCAGTTCCGGGAATTTGGGATGCAGGAATACCACCCTGACCGAACCTTGCCGGGCCTGATGTATTACAAGGTTTCCGAGAAAGCCGATATGAAGGCTTTGCTGGCACTTTTGCAAAGCGATTCGCAAGTCGAATTTGCCGAGCCGAATTACATTCGCCAGGAAAAACGCACCGTTAATGATACCTATTACAAGCAGGGTCGCCAATATGGTCTGACCAAAATAAACGCCGAAGGCGCGTGGGATGTTACCACCGGCACTAATGTAATTGTTGCCATAATTGATAGCGGTGTTCGGATTAACCATCAAGATATTAGTCAGGGTCGAATTTTGGTTAATCAGGCCAAAACTTATATTCGGAACGACGTAATAAACGGGGAGTATTTACTGCCTTATGCCAGCCAATTTTTAGTTAGCACTAAAACTTTGCCGCCCCTTCCACCGCCGCTCGTCGACCCGCCTAGCTACATTATTAACCCTGACGCGCAAGCTCCCCTTGATTACCACCCTCCGCAAGAGTTGGAATTGAAAAAGTTTTACGCTGCCTGGGATACCACTGGACACGGCACAGCCGTAGCCGGAATTATGGCTGCTAATAGTAATGAGGGTTTTGGTATGGCTGGGGTCAACTGGAACGCTCTGTTATTACCTTTACAGGTGGTAAATGAAGCTGGTCAGGCTAACGTTGTTGCCATATCTTCGGCTATAACCTACGCGGCTGATACTAAAGCCCGGATTATTAATCTAAGTTTGGGTGCTTATCAACGCTCCGAAGTGGAAGCCGCCGCCATTCGCTATGCCCAAAACAAAGGGGTAGTGGTAGTGGCCGCCGCCGGAAATGAAAGTGCTACCGCTTCCAGTTTCCCGGCAGCTTATCCTAACGTAATATCGGTAGGGGCAACCGATGCTAACGACAAACCGGCCTACTTTACCAATTCTGGCGCACCTATTACCGTAACCGCCCCCGGTAAAGGTATTTTTACGACTTATTGTGCCTTTAAAGACCCCTTTGAGATAACTAATAATAGTTGTATCCCAGCTAAAACGGCTCTATTTTGTAATGGGGGCAATCTTAACCCTGATGACAACGACTCGTGTATCTCTGCTAATTCATTTCGGGTTTATGTGATTTTTACCCCGCCGCCTAGCCCGGCTGCCGGAGCAACTCCAGGAAAAGGCACACTTAGTTACGCGCCACGCGACGTTTATAATATTAGTTACACCTTTTTGGACGGGACGAGCTTTGCCGCACCCTATGTAACCGGGGTTATCTCGCTAATGTTAAGTGTTCGCCCGGATTTGGGTACTGCCGCCATTCAAAGCATTTTGCAGCAAACCGCTGACCGCCCGGATGGAATGGTAGCCAGTGGACGCGACCCCTATTACGGTTTTGGCCGGATTAACGCCGGTAAAGCAGTTTCCGCTGCCCTGAACGACCCGAATATCCAGGCTAAAACGCTTTTGCAGGGTACGATAACCGGGGCGAATTTGGCCGATGTGGTCATGGGCCTCGACCAGGGAGACCGCAACAGTACCATTACTATCCCGGTAGACCCCAACACGGGCGGCTATCGCTTTGAAAATCTGGCTAGTTCAGTTTATTATCTGCGGGCGATTTTGCCCAAGCAGGAGCGACAACTCGGCCCGGTAATTATTAACTCCACCGGGCAGAGCGGCCAGATTATCAATGTGAACTTTGACTTTGGGACAGGAGCGATTGTCGCCGGGCCGGGAGCGGTTGCCCCTAATTCGGGTACGCCTAATCCGCCCGTAACCGCACCGCCTTCGCCGCCCGCACCGGGTTTGCCCGGCCCATTTAATTCGCCCAACGCTAATTATTTCCAACCCGTCTCGCCTCCAACCACTTCTTCGGCAGATGTGTATTACTTTAAGGAAGTAAGCCATACCTTGCGTGGGGTGTTCAAACGCTATTGGGATACTTACGGCGGCCTTTCAATCTTTGGCTTCCCGACCAGCGAGGAATTTACCGAGCAAAGCCAGACCGACGGCAAGATTTATTTGGTGCAATACTTCCAGCGCAACCGCTTTGAATATCATCCCGAATATGCCGGAACACGCTCGGAAGTGCTGCTTGGTTTGCTGGGAAGCGAATTGACGACGGGACGTAATTTCCCGACGGCCACTCCACTTTCACAGGCCAACGGAATGTACTTTAATGAAACCAAACACAATTTGTCTGACCGCTTCCTGAAATACTGGAAGGATAACGGTGGCCTTGCCATCTTCGGCTACCCGATTAGCGAAGTAATGCAGGAAGGCAATTATCAGGTGCAGTATTTCCAGCGCAACCGCTTTGAATACCACCCTGAAAATGCCGGGTCGCAATACGAAGTGCTGCTTGGTTTGCTTGGCATAGATTTGGCCCGTTCCAAAGGCTATCTGCCCCTTATTCCCAACGCTACTAACGGGCAGGACTGAGGGCTGAGAGCTGAGGGAAAGTTTTGAATTGGAAGAAAAGTTGTGAATTGTTAGAGAGAACGGGTTAAATTTGTAGACTGGTGTTATCTCCCGGACATGAAATGTCCGGGCTGGTAACATGAAAACGACCCTAAAGGGTGGGTTAGGGCTTGGCATAATTTAGCCTGACCTGTAACGGCTTTAGCCAGGTTTTCATGTTATCCGCCCAGCCTTTCAAGGCAGGGAGGTTGGTAACAATTCGGAAGTATGAAGTCTCAAGTCAGAATTAACTCGCAACTCACAACTCGCAACTTTTCTTCCAATTCAAAACTCAAAACTCTCCCTTGCATATAGCGGCTTGCTAAACTAAAATAGGGTAAGCTTGAAATTAAGCGGGGGTGGAACAACAGTTTCACCCCCCTTCGGTAATTATCTATTTTTTGTTGTTATTGCCTGATTACGAAAGGTGTTTTCATGAGCTTTAGTCCCATGCCAACCGATGATATAAATATTGAAGAAAAGCTGGAGCAGATGCAGCGCGACAGCAAGGGCGATGCCGAACGCCTTTCCGCCTCCCTGAAAGAAGTTGAAATCAGTATTCGCCAGATGCAAAGTGAAGTAGACCGTTTATCTCAGCGTGAGAACAGCCTTTCCGGGCAGCTTCGCAATATGGAAAATAATCTGGACGATTTTGATAAACCAACTATTCGCTCCTACTACCAGCAAACCCACGAAGTCCAGATGCGTCTTTTGCTTTTGCGTAATCAGCTTGAAACCCTGACTATGCGCCAAAAAGAAATGAAGGAACGCTACCAGCAAAGCAACAAAATCTCCCAGCTTTTGTCACAACGTCCCCAAAACGACCCAGACCATTCTCAGGCCCGTGTGGGCGGCGTGGCACAGGATGCACAGGAGATGGTCGGCAAGATTATTCAGGCGCAGGAAAACGAACGCCTGCGGGTATCACGCCAATTGCACGATGGCCCGGCCCAGGCCATGAGCAATCTGGTACTAAGGGCTGAAATTTGTGAACGCTGGCTCGACCAGGATTTGAACCGGGCCAAGACTGAGATAACTGGGCTAAAATCAATGGTAAACGATACCTTGCAGGAAACCCGCCGCTTTATCTTTGAATTGCGCCCAATGATTTTGGACGATTTAGGGCTTTTTCCGACGCTCCGCCGCTACATCAAGGACTATGTGGACAAATACAAGATAGAAGTCAATTTCCAGCCCAGTGGGGAACGCCGTCTGCCCACCCACATTGAAACTGCTATCTTTCGTATTATTCAGGAAGCCCTTAGCAACGTTTCGACCCACGCTAACGCTACAATGGTGCAATTAATCATAGACATGCAGCAGCAAAATCGGGTATCCTTGATTATCGAGGATAACGGGGTAGGTTTTGATGTGAATAAGCTGGCAAGCGGCCTAACCCAAAAATCGCTCGGTATTGCCAGCATGGGCCAACGTATCGAAATGCTGGGTGGTTCTCTAAATATTGATAGCACAATTGGGCGAGGTACACGTATCACCGCTATGATACCTGTGCAGTAGCCAGCCTAAAGTACATTGAGTTTTCTTAATGAATTTTAATATATTAACAGGTTTTTTTGTAATAATAGCTTAAATCGGTACTTTTAACCTATTGCACCAAAGCTGGTTTTATCCTAGAATACAAAAGACAGGACAAACAGTAATGTTGCATCGCAGAAAAACCGAATAGTTCGCAAGGTAAACTTAATACGGCAAGCAGGCTGAGGACCCTATATATATCAGCAATAAATTTATTTCCTCTTCCTTCTGCCAATCACACCAGACCTTTCGGAAAATTCGCTTCTTAGTACCAATCTAGCACGTTTACCTGTCAGCTTTGTTACTCGTAGTTTGTGATAAAATTGACAATAACATGGAGGTAAATTTCAATGTTGGATTTCAAGAAGCTGTTTAACAAGAACACCGAGAAAGAAGAAGGACAGGGCTTGGTCGAATACGCCTTGATTCTGTTCCTGGTAGCCGTAGTGGTTATTGCTATTCTCGTATTGCTTGGCCCTCAGATTGGTTCGGTATTTAGTGCCGTCAGCAAGGGTATCAGCTAGGTCGCACTGGCGGGAGCGTTTGATTGCCCCCGCCAACAATTCTACTAACGTCATAATCAAGTCACATCATATTTAATGCAGAAGGAGTTTACAAATGTTGGATTTCAAGAAGTTGTTTAACAAGAACACCGAGAAAGAAGAAGGACAGGGTTTGGTCGAATACGCCCTAATTCTGTTCCTGGTAGCTGTAGTGGTTATCGCCATTCTCGTATTGCTTGGCCCCCAGATTGGTTCAGTATTTAGTGCCGTCAGCAAGGGTATCAGCTAGGCTTAATCGGAATTTGTACACCGAAAACTAAGACTGAAGATTAAAAAGAAAGGTCTCGGCTTAAAGGCTGAGACCTTTCTTTTTGCCAGAATTTTGGCTATACTCCA
>JBBQGP010000174.1:0-11504 GCA_038323095.1 Chloroflexia bacterium
AGTATTTAGTGCCGTCAGCAAGGGTATCAGCTAGGCTTAATCGGAATTTGTACACCGAAAACTAAGACTGAAGATTAAAAAGAAAGGTCTCGGCTTAAAGGCTGAGACCTTTCTTTTTGCCAGAATTTTGGCTATACTCCATTTATGCTAAAGCGTTTGATTTCATCTAACCAATTATATCAACCCTACTTATTTCTTTTTGGGCTGGCTCTAATTTTGCGGCTAATAGTCGCGCTGTGGGTACGGCAGCCCGGCTTTGTAGATGCCTATTATTATTTTCAGGTAGCCGAAAATTGGTTCAAGGGACAGGGCTTAACCGAGAGTATTGTCTGGAATTATCAGGCGGGCGATTTCCCGGCCTCCAATCCAGCTAATTTGCTCGAACACCCCGCCTTTGGCTATTGGATGCCGCTTGCCAGCTTTGTGACTATCTTTGGCTTTAGCGTGACCGGGAACGCTTCTTTTTGGGCGGGCATCTGGCCTTTTATGCTGCTGGCCGCCACCCTGCCGCCTCTGGCCTGGTGGCTAGGGCAAATGGCCTTCGGGAACACTCAACGCCGTTATAGCTGGCTGATGGCCCTTGTCACCCTTTTTCCGGGCCGCTACTTTTTATTCTGGAATACCCCCGATAATTTTAGCCTTTTCGCTTTGTTAAGTTTTCTTTTTTTTATGTCAAGTTGGGCCGGGTTGTATCGTTCCGAACGCTGGTTGCTGGTAGCGGGCGGTTTGGGCGGACTGGCTTATTTGAGCCGGAGTGACGGTATTTTGCTACTAACTGCGCTAATTATTTCTTTTTTGATAAGACAAAGACAAAAAATCGGCGAAGGAGAAATACGCCCGCGCTGGCAATGGCTGGCGGTGGGGCTGCTAACGGCAGGGTTAGTGGTTACGCCCTGGCTTATTCGCAACTGGCTAACTTTTGGTATGCCCGTCTCGTCCGGGAGCAGCAAGGCCCTTTATTTGCGTTCTTATACCGACCTTTTCAGTTATAGCCTGAAACTGGACGCTAATTATTATTTTAGCTGGGGCTGGAACAATATTTTAAGCAGCAAGCTAAATGCTGCTAATCTGAACTTGCTTATCCTGACGGTGCAGGGCTTGTTTTTGGCCGCGCCTTTTTTTGTACTGGGCCTCTTCTTTGTTCGCAAAAACCCGGTATTCCTGCCCTTTCTGGTATATCTGGTTGTGTTATACTTGGCTATGACGCTAGTCTATAGCGAAATTAGCGCACACGGCACGCTGTTTCATTCGGCGGGCGGGTTATTGCCTTATCAGGTTGGCGCAGCTTTGGCCGGGATAGAAGGTCTGGCGGCCTACCTGTGGCGCAAGAAAGCCGGAGTAGCCGCGAGAGTGCGCCGGGTCGGTATCGGGCTGGCGGTATTGCTGGCGGGGCTGGCGATGGCTCTGACGATAGTATATGGAGCAGGGAACGGCCCGGATTGGGATAGCGACTTGAATTATTCCCAAAAAGTAGGAGAATGGTTCAAGCGCAACCACTTGTCAGATAATGTTATAATAGTGGGCGAACCGCTAAGTTATTATTACGCCACACGCCAATTGGCAATTGGGCAAGCCAGCGACGGCGTAAAAGCTAATTTAAGGGCGGCAAATCGTTACGGGGCAAAGTATTTGGTCTTGGGTGAGCAGCATTATGATGCTTTAGATTCACTTTACCAAACCAAACAAATTGCCGGTTTGAAGCTAATCGCCGAATTCGACGGGAATCAGATTTATCAGGTTCTAGCAGGGGAAGGGTTATAACCAAAGTGCAGGTTGTTCAGTCTACCACTCCAAATATCGAGCAAAATCAATTTCGCCGGAATTTAGCTTTACTGCTAATTTTGGGCGGAGGCGGTCTGGTTTTGCTGATTTTGCCGGCGGCTTTATCCTTGAACGACGGGCTATTCTTTTGGTCGCCGCTAATTCTGGGGTTAGCCTGTGTTGGCGGGGCGGCCTGGTTTGGGCGCGAAATCTGGCTTTATCGCCTGACTTATAGCGGGCAGGAAAAATTGTGTCAAACCTTGACCCAGTATTTAGGCCCGGATTATATTTACTTTCGCAATCTAACTTTACCTGGCACGCGCTCGGTAGGGGCAATTGACGGAGTGCTGCTTGGTTCGCATGGTGCATTAGTCTTGCAAATTGAGCCAGCCGGAGGTGAGTTTGATTGCGAAGGTGATACCTGGTATCGCTATCCCGCCAACCCTTCCGGCGCGAACCTTGAGAAAAAACGCCACCGCATGAGCGATAGCCCGACCTGGTTGGCAATCCGGGCAGGGCGCGAGGTTAAAGCGTGGCTATCGGTGCGCGAATTGCCGCTAGTGCCGGTACGTCCGGTAGTAGTACTTAGCCGGGGTAAAATGCGTTCGCTCAAACGGCCCAGTTGCCCGGTAATCGAACTTAATTCTATCCAAACCTTCATTCAGAGTAATTTGCTGCAAAATTCCCCGCAATTCAATACTGAGCAAATCAGTGGCGGCGCGGTGGAGCAAATCGCCCAACGTCTTCAAAGCTAAAAATAATGGGTATATACGACAAGAATCTTTTAAGTGCGCTGGATTTTCTGGCTTTAAGTCAAAATTTGGACGGTGGCTGGGGCTACCGCCGGGATGGTATGAGCTATACCGAGCCAACCGCTTTTGTTTTAATGGCCCTTCTCAACCCGACCATTTCCGCTAAACTAACTTCATCCGACCCGCGCTTTGTGGCTATTCAAAAAGGCTTGAATTGGTTACGTTTGGGCCAGCACGCCGACGGAGGTTGGGGAGTATTGCGCGAGGACGAATTTAGCAACTGGATGACTTACCCTGCCGGATGGCTTTTTAGCGTAATACTTCGCACTCCGGCGATTGCCTCAGCTTATGCCAAACCCGAAGATAGAGCCGCGCTGGATAAAGCTTTGCGCTGGATTAACGAAGTTGGGCGCGAAGCTTCGGTGAACGACCCTAACGTTTTTGCTCAGGTACGCCGTTTGTTTCGGATTGATTCGGGGCTACGGGGCTGGAGCTGGGGCGGGGGTGAGGCCGGTTGGGTTATTCCTACTTCAATGGCCCTGATTACGCTGGCTCTTAACAGTTCTACCGAAACCGAAGTTATCAAAAATGGCAAGGATTACCTGCTTGACCGCACCTGTCCGGCGGGTGGCTGGAACGTGGGTAATCCCTGGATGTTGGATAAACAATTGCCGCCTACCCCGGATGCGACTTCTTTTGCCCTGATTGCCTGGCGATTGTTGCTTTCGGCCAGCGATTTTGGCACTACCGACCAGGTACTTAAAGCGGCTAGTGTTCTGAGCAATTTTGTTAAAAATTCCAACTCTGACCAAACTATTGCCCTCGGTACGCTGGCGGTGCGCCTTTTTGATGAAAATCAGGCCAACATGGATACGCTGATAAACGGGGTCAAGCGTGTATTTGAGCCAGACCCTACCGAGCGTAGAACCGCCAAAGGTCAGGATAAAGTTACTGGCGGCTGGGTCAATAGTCCCTACACTACCGCTTTCGCCGCGCTCGCCCTGAGCGACACTCGTTATTTTATTGGGCAATAATTATTAGTTGCAAAGGTTTTGCTTTCGATGACAATTCGTACTCCTACCAAAAAAAGAAGATTGCTCAGTCGTCGCCAATTTACCCGCCTCATGCTAACCGGGGCGATTGGCGGGGCCTTGGCCGTAACCGAAGTAGTTAGCCGTCCGCTTGGCCTTGTTAAGTGGTTTAATGTAAACTTCCGCCGTATCGGGCGCGAATTTGGGCAGCCGTCACAGGTAGCCATCGTAAATGCTCCTTCTTATGACAGCCTGAATGAAGTTCTCAAACAGCTCCGGGCCGCCTGGGAATCGCTGGATATGCCAGATGTGGCGGGCAAAAGAGTAGTATTAAAGCCCAATATTATCTATAACATTCCGGGTCGGGTAATTAATACTCATCCGGCGGTTATCGAAGCGGCGATTCAACTGTTCAAGGAAAAACAGGCCAAAGAAATTATTGTGGCTGAAGGGACGGCTTACCAGCGCGATATTCTGGATTTGCTCTATCAAAGTGGTATTCAGGATGTGCTGGAACGCAATAACGTTAATTTTGTGGATTTGAACCACGACGACATTGTAAAAGTAAAAGCTAAAGGCGGCTATGCCGGGCGCGAAAACTTGTGGATACCCAAAACTATTGCCACCGCCGATATTCTGGTTTCTATGCCCAAGCTCAAGACCCATCATTGGGCTGGCGCAACCCTCAGTATGAAAAACCTCTACGGGACTGTGCCGGGTCTAAAATATGGCTGGCCCAAAAATGCTTTGCACGTTACTGGTATCGAAGCCAATATCGTCGAGCTTTACGAGACGATGCCGCCCCAAATTGCAATCGTGGATGGTATTATCGGAATGGAGGAAGATGGGCCGCTTTTCGGGCGGGCCAAGTCTACCCAAGTTCTGGTAGTAGGCCGTGATTTGGTGGCGGTGGACGCAACTTGCGCCCGGATTATGGGTTTTGAGCCTGGTCCAGATTCTATCAAACATATCTGGTATGCCGATTGGCTCGGTCAGGGCCTTATGAAAAAGGACAAAATTACTATCAAGGGCGCACCAATCGAAAGCGTCCGTCAGGAATATTTGCCGCCGCCACGTCTGGATGATCTAAAACGTTACTAAGATAAAAAGCGGACACCACAGATATAACTATGGTGTTCGCTTTGCCAGGAAAGGAGAAAACTGAGGGTATGTTCTAATTGCAGGCCCTCATCTCCGACCTATAAGACATATACAGTTTTATTTATATATGCCTAATGCCTCTTAATCAATTAGTATGCCACTAAGAAATAACCCTGACGATTTGATTTACTAAACCTGATGTAATAACGGGTTTTATCATTGATTTATTCCTGTCTGTTTTTGCCGGGAATACAATTCTCTGGTTTGATAAAGTAATCAAATTAGCTCAAAAGGCAAAAGAAAGAAGCCTCGATTGGTATCGAGGCTTCACAGTTCAAACTATTTATTTTTTAGATATTAGAAGCAGTTTAGACCTGTAGTTCGAGAAGTGGTAGAGGTTTTAGAGCAAACCCCGCTTGGCTTCAGACTCATAGAGCAATCATCGCTCTTACAATAAATAGTCCGGCAAGATACCAAGCTTCAAAAACTACTGAAACGCCCCAACTTTCACCAAACAATCTTATAAGTCCCATAAATGCTTACTGTAAAGTCGTTTTAAGGCCGCCGCTTTGCATTGCCTATCCAGAGGACTACCAGCAAGAGGCGAAGTTATGGCGGTGCTTTACAGTTTGGCTTGCTACCGAAGGGGGGAACATAACCATCCACTAACCCGGATAAGCTACAAAAGCGCAAGCCTGCCAAATACTGTGAAAGCTGGGGCGTTATCTATCTTCCTGTCTAACTCCAAAAAGCGCGTGTGGTCGAATTTTAATCATGAACCTCAGCACCTCCTATTTGGACTCAAACTCAGGTTTATTACCAAGCAACTGGTAGTGTTATTAATCACTACTTTGAAAAAATAACCGACCTTTTCGGTTCGTTTCTTCTTTTACTCTTCTCAATTGCTAGTTTTAGAATACTCCTGAATCTGAGTCTTGTCAATACTTTCTTAACACCAATTTAACTTAATCTTTATTCATGTTATTAACATGAGCAAGATGTAAATTACAAATTTAACAAATAAATAAGAACGTGTGTTCTATTAAATTTTTAACCGAGATATAATAGTCAGGGCAGCTTCAATATCATTCCGGCTCAAATCGTGGTGAGTAACAAAGCGAATACGATAAGGCCCGGAAGCTCCCGCCAATATTCCGGCTTTTTTAAGAGCCAATGTATATTCCGCCGCCGTTGGCCCTTGAACGTCAAGGTCAACCATTACTATATTAGTCTGAACTGTTTCCATATCCACCGTGAAACCAGAAATCATATTGAGACTTTCGGCCAACTTTTGAGCGTTCAAGTGGTCTTCGTGCAGCAAATCCGGCATTTCGGTCAGGGCAATCAAGCCTGCCGCCGCCAGCACTCCCGCTTGTCGCATCCCGCCACCCAGCATTTTACGGTAAGCCCGCGCTTTACCGATAAAATCCTTGCTTCCAGCGACCAACGAACCTACTGGCGCACCCAAACCTTTAGACAGGCAAAACTGTACCGAATCAACTTCGGCTACCAATTCGCTAACCGGGCAATTCAGGTAAACCGCCGCGTTGAAAATTCGCGCTCCATCTAGGTGTACCGGGATATTGCTGGAATGGGCTACCTGGGCAAGCTGCTTGATTTGCTGGACAGAAAGCACTGTGCCGCCAGAGCGATTGTGCGTGTTTTCCAGGCAAAGCAGCCACGTTGGGGGTAAATGAATATCGCCACCTCGAATAGCTTTTGCCACTGCTTGAGGGTCAATCATACCAAAGCGGTCATTCGGGATAATATGATAAGGTAGCCCGCCGACTACCGCCGCGTTGCCGCGCTCGTAATAAAAGACGTGCGAATTATCACCCAAAATTACTTCCTGCCCCCGCGCACAATGGCTCAAAATAGCGACCAGATTACCCATCGTGCCGGTTGGAACAAACACTGCCGCTTCTTTGCCCATAAATTGCGCGGCGGTTTCTTCCAGCTTGTTTACGGTAGGGTCTTCGCCATAAACGTCATCGCCAACTTCGGCCCGCGCCATTGCTTCGCGCATGGCTGGGGTTGGTTTAGTTACAGTATCGCTCCGAAAATCTATTATTTTACTCAATTTGTTATCTCCACCTATTTTAGTGCGTCTCGCAATTTCGATATAGCTTCGGCCACGCTTTCTTTATCGTTGAAAACGGCTGAACCAGCTACAATTACATCCGCTCCGGCTTCAACCACTTGCCGAATATTACTGGCTTTAACTCCGCCGTCAACTTCGATTTCGATTTTGTAGCCGTTTTCGTCTATCATTTTGCGACAACGCCGGATTTTATCAGTGCTGGTTTCGATATAACTTTGACCACCAAAGCCAGGATTGACGCTCATTATAAGGATACGGCTGATATATGGCAAAATTTCTTCGAGGGTATGAATCGGGGTGGCCGGGTTCAGCACTACGCCGGCTCGTGCGCCCAAACTGGTAATGGCCTGGATAGTCCGATGCAAATGCACTGTATCTTCCTGATGTACCATTAGCACATCCGCTCCGGCCTTCACAAATTCGGCTATATAACGGTCAGGAGCTTCTATCATCAAATGTACATCGAGCGGCAAATTCGTCACCCGGTTCACTGCTTCCAGCACCAGTGGCCCAACGCTAATATTTGGTACAAACATGCCATCCATTACATCAAAATGAATGTAATCCGCGCCAGCAGCTTCGGCCTCCCGCACTTGATTCCCAAGCTGGCTAAAATCTGCCGAAAGAATAGAAGGCGCAAGCTTTATTTTATCCACTTCATTTACCCTACTTACTTCATTTGCTTTATTTGCTTCAATCATAAAAACACCCTCTTATAAAGTAACAAGTATCAAGTATCAAGAAAAGGTTATAGCTATTAAGTAGAGGCTTCGACTTTCTCAACGTTCGCCCATTGATACTTGATACTTGTTACTTGTTACTTATCTAATAACGTCCCCCTGTGAGCCAGCAGCCGATGGCGGGGGTAAGATTGGCTTCGATGATGGCGGCGATTAGTAGCATCGGAATAACCAGAGCTTGTAGCTTTATGAAGTTGACAATCGAAAACATAAAGCTGCCACCAATCGTCAATTTTTTGGGCGGTGCAACCACAGACATACCCATTTGCAATCCGGCGGCAATCGCGAAGATAGCGGCGGGTAGCTCAATAATGCCGTGCGGAACAAGGAAGCCAATTAGCAGCAAAATCGGGTTAAGGTTTAGCTGGCTAAAGACCCCGCCGAGTAAACCAATCGGGCCAATCGAAACCATGAGCAGTAGCAGACCACCAATCCCAAGCGTCAGCAACGAGGCTGCCCCGCCTATCAGGATGGCCCGGACATTGTTAAAGAAAATTCCCTGCCATGTTACACCCAACCCCCCGGCAGTACAAATCGGGTTCTGCCCGCCTAACGAGATTTGGTTGGCCCGGCTGTTAATAATATCCTGTACAGGCTGCCAGCTACTCAGCCACCAACCGACCCCAACCGAAACCAGCAGGCTAAACCCTACTGCCAGCATCGAATTTTTGTTGTAAGCCAGAATTTGAGGAATATCATAGCGATAAAGCCGCCAGGGACTAAACTTGCGTAAATTTTCGGTTTGACGGTTAAGGGTTTCAGAAGGCATCCGTTTGAAATAGCCGCCAATACCCCGAAAAATGCCCTTGACGTTAAGGCTGTCGCCTTCGCGGGCTACAATTTCTTCCCGGTTAAAAATCCTGACCCCTGTTCGCAGCAAAATCACCAGCACGATTAGTAAGGCAATCCAGATAGGTATCATGGCGATTTTTTGGCCGACCAGCAAAATAATTGCCTCTACCTGCACAACCAAACTCATGGGCAAAATAATAAAGCTGGCGAGCAAGTTGGCGGCGCGGGTGCTGGTGGTATGGCTGCTGACTATCACTGCTCCGGCTACCATTACCAGAGCTTGCGCGACGGTTAGCAACCAGAAAATTGCCAGCACCGGCAGGGAAACCGGCAACGGCCCACCTGTCAGCAAAATCAGGGCTACAAAGAAAAACATGCCCAAACTGCTGGTAGCAATCGGAGGAATAACCGCTGCCAGGTATTTGCCCGTGAATAACTCGCGGTCAGTCAAAGGGGCGGTCAGTAGAGCTTCAAGACTGTTGCGCTCTTTTTCGCCCACAAAAGTTTCCAGCGCAATCACCAGCGAAAAGCTCATTGGGAAGAAGCCGACGCTCAAAATCGAAAAGGGTAAAATCTTGTTATTAAGAGCATCCGGGCCGAGCCGTTCCACTAAATCTTTGCTGGCTCGTAGTGCGAAGATAATCACGGCAGGCAACACGATAGTTAGCGTGACAATCGGGGTGACAATTCGCCAATCCCGGAAGCTATCCCGCATTTCACGGCGGGTAACAATCAGGGCGCGGGAAAGCGAATACCGCCAGCCGGATGGGTGCGAAATAGTTCGAGTAGCTTGCATTATTTTCGCCCTCCTTTTAGTTCGTCGGTAAGGTTGATTGGCTCGGATGAATCAAAGGCATCGGCGGAAACCCCGGTTAATTCGCGGGCTTTAACTTCGGATTTCTGCTCGGTTTTTTGCATGGATTGCTCGACTTCATCGCGGTTAAAGTTGCTGTCGGCGGGCTGCCCGGCAATCTTGAGGTAAACTGATTCGAGGCTGCGCGGTACTTCGCTCAGTGTTACTACTTCGCATCCGGCTTCTACCAACTTTTTCAAGATAAGCGGGTTAGTGCGCTCAGGCTCTTCACTCCGAAATATCAGGTTTTGCTCATTCCATTCGACTACTTCGGCGATGTTCTCCAGCCCGGGCGGAAGGGATGAACCGGGCCTAAGCTCTACCTGAAAAAGTGGCGCACCTAAAAGTTTGCGTTTTAGCTCGTTCGCTGTACCCTCAATCACAATCTGACCTTTACGAATAATAGCAATTTTATCGGCCAAAACTTCGGCCTCGAACAAATTATGGGTACATAGAATAATCGAGCGGTGGGCCTCTTTTAGTTCACCGATAGCATCACGCACCATTTTAGCACTGTGCGGATCCATCGCACTGGTTGGCTCGTCCAGAAAAAGCACCTGGGGGTCGTGTATCAGGGCGCGGATAAGGGCGGTTTTCTGGCGCATCCCTTTAGAATATTCGCCAATCCGCAACCGGCGGGTATCCCATAAATCAAAGCGGTGCATCATTGCTTCAATTCGTTCGTGCCGGATTTTTTTTGGAACGGATTGCAATTCGCCAAAAAAATCCAGATATTCGACAATACGCATTCGGTTGTATAAGCCGGGCGTTTCGGTTAAGTGACCGATAGTCCGGCGCACTTCGAGGGGTTGCCTTACGGTATCATACCCTCCTATGCGGGCATAACCTTTGGTGGGGGCGAGGATAGCGGCCAGCATACGGGTGGTGGTGGTTTTGCCCGCCCCGTTATGGCCGAGTAGAGCCAGAATTTGTCCCTGCGGTACGTGGAGCGAAACCCCATTTACCGCCGTAAAATCGCCAAAGGTTTTGACGAGTCCGACTGCCTCAATCATACTGCAACTACCTTTTCATTTAACTAATAAGACGACACTAAAACGAGAAAAAGTCAGGGGGAAGGCCGCCTGAGCGACCTTCCCCTTGATTGAATTTTTGGTTAGGCTTGCCGATTTCTTCCCAGCAAGTAGTAAGCCAGACCGCCACCAGCACCCAGCACCAGCAGCCCGCCTATGATAATCGGGATGAGTGGCCCGCTATCACTCGAACTGCTGGCGTTCAAGCCGTTACCCGTCGCCAGCGAAGGTGAGGGCGAGGGCAAAGGGGCAGAGGTAGGCGACGATGCAGGCGAGGGTGTGGGCGGAAGCGGCGTAGCGGTTGGTACAGTGGCCGCCGTTGCCGTGACTGCCGCCGGAGAACTACCGGGCGCAGTTGGAAAGACTGTGGCTGCCGGAGGCGCACCGGGCGCAGTGGTGGCGGTAGGCTGCGCCCCTGGCCCGGTGTTACCTGCTCCCGGTGGATTAGCCAGATTTACTGGGGCGGGGGTAGCCTGCCCTTTTTGTACCAGATAATCCAATGCGGCTTTCTTGACACTGTTGTAAATCGGCTTTGGCTCGAATTCCGGCGTTACCAGTTGAAAATAGTAATCCGAACGGTCTTTGGGAATATCACCGACTTGCCGGAAGTACCAAATAAAGACTACACCTGCCCAGGGCCAGTTCTCACGGGCGTACTTGATACCCTGTACCGTGTAATCGGCTTGCTGCTGCTCGGTCACACGTCGCCAGATAAGTTTATCTTTGGGGAAGTCGGGCGGCGAAGCGTTCCAGCCGTATTCGTTAAACCAAACCGCCTTGCTACCGTCGCCATTCTTGACCATTACATCGTGCAACAGTTCTACCCGGCGGAAGTTCAAAACTTTCGGGTCGGGTTTGGCATCGGGGGCGAATTCCAAACCATAGCCGTTAGCAGGCATAATATCAAAATAGCTTTTCGCGCCAGCCTGATACATTTCCTGCAAGTAAACCAGCTCATCCAAATTTTGCCGGTTAGGGAAATTTTCAAGGGTCATCGCCAAAGGTGCAGCCATTACTCGAACGTTTGGGTCAGCTTTCTTGGCGGCTTGATAGGCCAGTTTGAGCATATCGGTATACTTTTTGGGGTCTACTGGCTGCCCCTCAATCCATTCTGCCCCCAAATTCGGCTCGTTCCAGACCTGAAGGTAACTTATCTTACCTTTGTAATGCTTCAGGAACTCGCCCACAAAGTCGGCATAAGCCTGATAATTTTTGGGTGGTGCGCCGGGTGCGCTATTAGCCGGACGCGCCCATTCGGGAGCTTTATCCAGGCGAGCTACAATTTTGACATTGTACTTGGTCGCCAAATCTACAATCTGGTCATATTTCTGCCAGGCCGACT
>JBBQGP010000175.1:0-11436 GCA_038323095.1 Chloroflexia bacterium
TTGCTTATTAAATTTCGTCCGGGGGGATACAGTTGGGATCTGAGCAACAGGAAACAAAGAATTTGCCGCGTAATCGCAAGTGTGGCAATTGCCGATTTTTCGAGCCTGCACCTTTATGGCGCAAAGGGTGGTGTCGTAATCCAAAACTTTACCCACCTCATGCTAACCATTTGGTCGATAGTAATACGATTGATTGCGAAGGCGGTTTTCGTTCACGCATTTATTGGGAGCCGCTTCCGGCTGCCCCTAGCACTCAGCCTGCCCCAATTTTCGGTACTAACCCGGTACCGCGTATTTTCAGGGGGAGCAGCAGTGCCGATGCGGGTGCGGCGGATTCCAGTGAGCAAGTTTCGGCGGATGGAGCAAAGCTTGGGGTATTAAAGCCCGCAAAATCCTTCAAAAACAAAGCGGTAGAGGAAGCGGCTTTTTATCAGGCTGCCCCCGAACAGGTAATATATGACCCTGAACTTGTATCTGAGCCAGAAATGGAAATTGAAGAGGAAGTAGGCTCCCCCCCGTCGACCCCTGAAGAAATCGAGGCCGCCAAGCGCGAGACCGAGGAAGCCAAAAAGAAGGCGCGGGCCGAAAAAATCGAGAAAACTGCTCCCCTTTTTGGAATGAAAGATTGGCGGGCTAACTTGCGGCAGCGTGTCCCGGCTTCCCAGAAATGGCCGCTCGAACGAATTTACCCTATGGAGCTTTTGCCCTGGTTGCTGGCTGGATTGCTGGCAATAATTGTGCTATTTGTAGTAGTTGGTGGCAAAGATAAAAATAAAGTGACCGCCGATGCTGCCGCGATTAATTCTGCCGCGACCCAAACTGCCCAGATTACAACCAGCAGTTTTAATCGCCTGACTCCCGCCTTTACTAGTGGCATCGGTACACCTTCTGCCGCCATTACTACCGCTTCGCCCCTTAAAGGCAAATCGGGTACAATTACCGGGTTGGGCAATGGCGAAATCCTGAGACTACGCTCTCAGCCGAGCATTTCCAGTGATATTCTGGATAAGCTCAAGGATGGCGATAAGGTCAAAATAGTGGAAGGCCCACTTGATGCCGATAAGCTGGAGTGGTACAGGGTTGAAGCTAACGGCAAAACTGGCTGGGTGGTTAAAAAATACGTGATTATTCAGTCTTAAAAATATTAACCGGGACATATATAAAAACGGTTTACTTGATAAATATTATTAAAAATACAGGAGCTTATTAAGATGGATTATCCTAAAGTTACGATTTATATGACCGATTGGTGCGGCTATTGTGTTTCTACCAAGCGATTTCTGGAAAGCAAGGGCGTACCTTACGACACAATCAACGTGGACGAAAACGAAGAAGCTGCCGACCTTGTAACCCGGATTAACGGCGGCTTTCGGATTGTGCCAACCGTTGAAATCGAAGGTAAAGGGGTTTATACTAATCCCAGCCGTCAGCAATTGACTGAGCTGCTTAATCTGGCAAAATAGCCCTTAGCCGCCCGTTCCGAATTGGCATTGGAACTAAACTTATGAAAATCAGGCCCGGACAATGTGCCGGGTCTTTTGTTTTGAGAACAGGAAACAAGTGTATATTCCGCTAATCTTTCAGGATGAAAATATAATCGTAGTAAACAAACCCGCCGGACTAAACGTCCATTCCGACGAAGGCATCGGGCCGGACGTAGTTAGCTTGCTCAAACGTCAGCTAGATTTGACTTATTTAGGGGTGCATCATCGGCTAGACCGGGAAGTTTCGGGGGTGCTGGCGTTATCGGCTCGTTCTGACGCTAATCCAAAAATGGCTTTAGCCTTTGAGGAACGGCAAACCCAAAAAGAATATTTAGCAATTGTGGCCGGGAAGCCACCCCGCAAGGCTGGAATAATTGACGCACCGCTTGCCCCTCGCAAAGACGGTAGCTGGCAGGTGGTTGCTCCCGACGCAAAAGGGGCAAGACCAGCCCTGACTCGCTACCGTTTGGAAGGGCAAGGAGCGGGTTATAGTTTGTTGCATTTAACGCTGGAAACCGGGCGAACTCACCAGTTACGAGTACATTTGGCCCACATCAATTGCCCGATTATCGGCGATACGCTTTATGGGCCGGGTGTAAAGGCTAAAATTACCAGCTTTGCCAATTTCCCCCGCCTTTTGCTCCACGCCGTTCGCTTAACCTTACCAGGTCAACCCGTTTTTGAAGCGGCACCTCCAGCCATATTCGAGCGGGCGCAACAAAGCCGACCTTTGCCTGAACTGGAATTATCGGCCCGGCTGGAAAAAGAAGGTATTTCGACCTTACAGGCGGAAGAGCAATTAGGCTTGCGCGGCTTGCTGGAATTGGCCCGTGACCGTCGCGCTCCGCTTGCCAATGACCCAACTTTTGAAAATACCGCTTACCGTCTGGTCAATGCCGCCGCCGATGGTTTGCCGGGTATTACGCTGGATTGCTTTGGTTCGGCTCTCGTCCTGAATTGCTATGACCCGGCTTTGGAAATTAGCCACCCGGCTTTTAAGCTGATTTTGGAAGTAATCGGCAAAATTTGGCCTGATACGTCGGTTTACGCCAAGTTTCGCCCCCGCCAGACTTCGCAATTAGGCGAAAATGTACCACTTGAAATTGCCCCGCCTCTGCCCTTGATTGGGCCGCAAACCGCGCCAGAAAGCCTGATTGTGCAAGAAAACGGGCTGAACTATGTTATCCGGCCCGGTGAAGGGCTGAGTCCCGGCTTGTTTCTGGACATGCGCGAGATGCGGGCGCAAGTGCGGGATTGGGCCAACGCTAAAACAATTTTGAATTGCTTTAGTTTTAGCTGTGCCTTTGGGGTGGCGGGTATGGCGGGCGGGGCAAAGCGGGTGCTAAATCTGGACGCGGCCCGCCGGATGTTGGAATGGGGCAAGGAAAATTACCGGGTGAACAATTTTACGCCGGACGATTTCGATTTTGTGGATGGCGATGTATTTGATTGGCTAAATCGTTTCGCCAAAAAACCCCAAACTTTTGACATTGTAATTCTTGACCCGCCCAGCTATTCGACTACCCGTAAAACTCGCTGGTCAGCCGAGCAGCATTACGACAAGCTGGTAAAAGCAGCGGCTAAAATCGTTGCGCCGGGCGGTATGCTGCTGGCTTGCTCCAATCACGCCGGTCTAACCCGCAAGAATTTTCGGCAAATGGTCTTAAAAGGAATTGAGGAAGCCGAACGCAAAGCCGAAATTAGTGGAACTTATCAAGAGCCGAATTTGGATTTCCCGCGTCCGACCAACAGCGAAGGCTACCTAAAAATTCTGGCTTTGCGTTTGGACTAATTTAGTGGCAGAGCCTGCTTTACCAAACGTTTAATTTTACTTTAACAAATTTGTCACTAGAATTACCTTAGATTTGGCCTTGCTTGCTTGCCAGCAAAGCCTCAACTTCGGCTCGGTAAGGCATGGCCGGAATTGCTCCCGCCCGACTGACTACAATTGCCCCGCAAGCCGCCCCCTGAAGGCAAGCCTTGCGAATAGCCGCTTCATTACCAAAATCGAAATTGGCCTGACGCAAACCATCCAGCAAGCCAACCAGAAAACCGTCACCTGCTCCAACTGTATCTACTGCTTCGACCCGAAAAGCTGGGACAAATCCGGCGGACTTTTCGGTATGGTAATAGCTGCCAGTTTTATCCAGTGTAACTACTACTAATTTGAAATTGGAACGCCAAAGCTTGCTAACCCCTTCTTCCGGGTCATCTATGCCGGTCAGAAAGGCTAGTTCCGCCCGGTTTAGCTTCACAATTCCGGCATATTCGAGCGGGTGGCGCACTTTCTCAAGGGCGGTAGCCTCGTCCGGCCAAAAATTCAGCCGCAGATTTATATCATAAGAAAGCAGCACGCCTGCGCTATGGGCAATTTCAAAAGCTTTGTAACAGGCACTGGCTGCCGGTTCGCTTGCCAGCAGCAGTGAGCCAAATTGCAAAACTTTGGCCGATTGCAAATAAGCTGCGTCCAAATCTTCTAACGCGAAGAGAGTGTCAGCGGAGGGGTTACGATAGAACAGATAAGAAGCGTCGCCGCGCTCATCCCAGCTAACAAAGGCGAGGCCAGTATTAGCCTGTCTGGTAAAGCGTAGGCGGCTGGTATCCACCTGATTTTCGGCCAAAATCTGTTGCAAATAATGGCCGAAAAAATCGTCCCCCAATTTGCCGATAAAGCCGGAAGCTGTACCGAGCCTGGCAAGACCGACGGCGACGTTGGCTGGTGCGCCACCCGCCGCCAGCCGCATTTGCCCGCTTTGCACAATACTTTGTCCAGCCACTGCCGGCATAATATCTATCAGGGCCTCGCCCATAGAGATAATATCGGGACTACTCATAAAGCTTTAGCCCTTGACCGACCCGGCTAACAAACCGCGTACAAAGAAGCGTTGTAGTGAAAAGAACACTACTAACGGCACTATCATTGAAATAAAGGCGGCAGCCGTAAGCAGGTTCCAATCTTGACCGCGTGACCCAACAATTCCGGCCAAACGTTGCGTTAGCACTTGCTTATCCGGTTCTGCCCCCACAAAAATTAGGGCAATCAGATAATCGTTCCAAACCCACAAGAATTGGAAGATTGCGAACGAAGCCAGAGCCGGAACAGAAAGCGGCAAAATCAGGCGAGTAAAAGTGGTAAATTGGGACGCGCCATCAATATAAGCCGATTCCAAAATTTCGCGGGGCAGGCCGCTAATGTAGTTGTATAGCAGATAGGTCGCCAGAGGCAGGCCAAAGCCGGTATGGGCCAACCATAAGGCCAAATACGTCCCGTTCAAGCCTAGCCCGGTGTAAGCCCGCAGAATCGGGATTAGCGCAACTTGCAATGGTACGACCAGCAAAGCTACTACCAGTGCAAACATTAACCCCCGTCCCGGAAAGCGTGTCCAGGCGAAAGCATAAGCCGCGAAAGCCGCAATCAAAATCGGGATAACCGTTGCCGGAATTGCTACCACAACCGAGCTTATAAAGGCGTTGCTCAAATCCTGGCCTTGCTCAGTTTTGGTCGCACCGTCGGCGGTAGTATAAGTATACTGCTGTCCGACTAGGACGTTTTGGTAATTGTCCAAATTAAAATTGGCGTTAGTCACCCATTGCTGCTCCTGCACATTTACAAGACGGGAACGGCGGTTGGCCCATTTTAATACTTTACCATCCGGCGTTTTGTAACCTTTAACCAGTTGGTCATCGTTCACGGTAACGCCTTCAACCTGAATGGGCTGGTCGAGCGGTAGCCCGGCGGTTAATTGAAGCTGGCGACCAGTAACATAATCTTGGTGCGGGAAAACCTGCCACCAGCCGCTAGTAGTAATATCTTCGCGGGCGCGAATTGACGAAACCAGCAAGCCAATCGTCGGAATTGTCCAGATTAAACAGATTAGAAACAGCAGCCCGTTTACAATAATCGCCCCGGTAAGTTTGCGCCTTTTGTAGCTTACCAAACGAGGCTGGGGTGCTGTGCGGACGCTGCTGGATGGTTGAGTTACAGCCATTAGAATCCCTCCTGTTTGCGTAACTGTCGCAAATTGTAAATCATTACGGGCAGTACCGCGATAAACAAAATAATGGCGATAGCCGAGCCATAGCCAAAGTTACGGTTTTGGAAGAATTGGCGATAAAACTGGGTCGCGACTACTTCCGTGCCATACTGACCGCCAGTCATTACGATTACTACATCGAAAATCTTGAGGGTAAAGATAGCAATCGTGGTCGTAACGGTAACAATTGTTCCCTGAATGTAAGGGACAATAATCTGGAAAAAGGCTTGCACTTCGCTTGCTCCATCAATCCGGGCGGCTTCCAGCAAATCGCCGGGTACACCTTTGAGGGCGGCGGAGAATAATACCATTGCAAAGCCGGTTTGCATCCAGATTAGCACTACAATCAGGAAAAAAGTGTTCCAGGGTTCGCTGGCAATCCAGGTTTGCGGTTCGCCGCCCAGAGCTACTACGATGCCGTTCAGCAAACCGATTTGGGGCTGGTTGGGGGGAGCATAGGCGTAAATAAACCGCCAGATTACGCCCGCACCAACAAACGAAATTGCCATTGGCAAGAAAATTAGGGCTTTGGCAACATTTTCAAATTTGCTGCGGTCTGCCAGTACCGCGATAAGCAAACCTAGGCTAACGCAGGAGGCTGTCCCAAAAACCAGCCATAGCAGGTTATTGCGCAAGGATTCGAGCATCTGCCGGTCAGTAAAGGACTTTAGATAATTATCAAAGCCCACAAAATTTACCGATTGAGCATCAAAAAAGCTCTGATAAATTGTGAGCAAGGTTGGAATTAGCAAAAACGCCGATAAAAGCAAAACTGCCGGGCCAACAAAAATGTAAGGCTGAATTCGTCTGGCCCATTTATTCGAAAACGATTCCACCAGCATATTAGCAGTGGTAAACAAAGCGGCGACTCCGCCTACGCCCCAGATAATCGCGATAAGCCCGGTCAACACTTTAGGGAAGGTATTGTTTTTATCGCTCAAAAAAAGAAAGCCTAACCACAATATTACCAGAGTAACTATCAAGCCGAGCAATGCTATAAAGAAGCGGGCGGGCGACCATGCTCCCGTCGAAGTAAGCGAAGCTTGCCGGGGATCGAGTTCCGTCGTTGGTTGCATCTCAAATCTCCTAATATCAGACCGCCGAGCGGCTATTTTTGGACAAAGGTCAATATTATTTTGTAGCCAGCG
This sequence comes from Chloroflexia bacterium, assembly GCA_038323095.1. Classification (GTDB taxonomy): domain Bacteria; phylum Chloroflexota; class Chloroflexia; order Chloroheliales; family Chloroheliaceae; genus L227-5C. The sequence continues at coordinate 6,667 of JBBQGP010000175.1, forward strand.
AGAGGAAAGTACGAGCAAATTTTTACTTTTCAAAGATCTGCAACTTTGAAAAGGCAGCTTTTATAATATACCAGCTTCTCCTAAAGAGCAAGATAGCGACATTGCGGGGCAGGTCTGTCAAAATACTAGCAGCCTGGCGATGTCGCTACGTTTTTTCAGAGCCATTCTTTCCTAACAGAATGGCTCTGAAATTTATTAGCCTTTAGCTGCGCTGTTACTTCTTAACGTTAGTCCAGCCTTGCTGGGCCTCGGCTAAAGCCTGGTCAATATTGGATGTACCACTGACAAGGTTAGTCATGGCTTTCCAGAAAGTACCAGCTCCTACCGCACCCGGCATAAGGTCAGAACCGTCAAAGCGTACAACGGTAGCATTTAGCAAAGTTTGAGCTACCTTGCGATCCATGTCATTGGTGTAAGCACTCAGACTTGAGTCCTTCTGAGGGGCCAACGCGCCGCCAGAAGCTACCCAACCTTTGACACCATCAAAAGTGCTGAAATACTGCATTACGGCCCGAACTTCGGGGCGGTCTGAGAAAGCACTCATCAAGTCACCGCCGAATTCCAACGGCTTGCCGAATTTCGGGTCAACCGACGGTAGGTAGAAGAAGTCGTAATCTACGCCACCCTTTACCCCCGGCTTCGATTTTTCAAAGAAGCTGGTGATAAAGTTACCCTGCTGGTGTAGCCAGCACTTGGGCGGGTTCTGGAACATTGGAGCCGGAGCATCGCCAAAGCTGGTGCTAACGATTTGCTTGCGACCACCATAAACGTATTTGTCGTTGAACCAAATGTCGGTCATTAACTGTACGGCATTCTTAACTTCGGGCGAAGTAAACGGAAGCTGGCCGCTTGTCCATTTATCATAGGTTTCCGGGGTTTGGGTGCGAAGCATAAAGTTCTCAACCCAGTCAGTTGCCGCCCAGCCAGTAGCCGAACCGCTTTCAATCCCGATACACCATGGCGTGTCGCCGTCTTTGACGATATTATCCATCAAAGTTTTGAGCTGTTCGTAAGTTTCGGGAACTTTGTAACCGGCGGCATCAAAAGCCTTTTTCGGATACCAGATTAACCCTTTGGCGTTTACACGCTGGAAGATGCCGCCCAAAATCTTACCACTTGGGCCATCAACGGTAGCGGTATCAATATAGCCCTGGTTGTAGTTTTGCTTCAGCCATTCTGGCTTAACCATTTTGTTGGCATCAATTATTTTGCCGCTCTTGGCAATACTCGCCATAAGGCCAGGTTGCGGGAAGTCGGCAATATCGGGCGGGTTGCCACCTTCTACCCGGACGTTAATGGTAGTTTCAAAGTCTTTCGACCCGGTGTATTGAATATCAATGCCGGTAGCGTCCTTGAACGATTTCATCGAGTTGTTAAACTTGACTTCGTCGTCAGCCGTGAACGGGCCGAACATAGTGACTTTTGTACCCTTGTACTTACCCGCAAAAGCGTCTACCAATTCCTGACCAACCTTGCTATAGTCAGTTGGCCCAGTAGCGGCAGCAGCCGTGGTTGCAGTTCCGGCAGCAGCCGTGGTCGCGGCGGCAGTCGTAGCGGCAGCCGTCGTTGCCGCGGCGGTAGTCGCTCCGGCAGCCGTCGTCGCGGCAGCCGTGGTAGCAGCCGCACTTGTAGCCGCAGCCGTGGTAGCCACAGCTCCGGCAGCCGTCGTCGCGGCGGCAGTTGTGGCAGGGCGGGCGGTGGTAGCCGCAGCCGCAGCCGTGGTAGCCGGTGCAGAATTGCTGGTGGCGGTATTGTCACCGCAAGCTCCCAACACCATAGCTCCCAGCATCATTGCAACCACTGCAAACGGTATGCGGTTGCGTGGTAACTTACTTAATCTCATCTTTTCGTATCCTCCTTTGGATGGAACTCAAATCTCGCCTGGAATGTGCGTACCTAATTTCCAGCTAAAATCCGTACCATTAGTAGTTGTGGAAGCGTTTCCATAGCTATCTATCTCTACAATAGCATACAATCCAGCCTTTGTAAAGAGGCAACGGATAAATTTTCAAAAGTTTTTTATTTCGCTCCAAACTGGGTTCTTTTGGCTCTAAAAATAGAATATTATTAAATTCAAACTAAGAAACCATTAAAACATCTAATCCGATAATTTACTTTTAAGCTACTTTACAGTCTTTTAACAATATGCTAATATAACAACGGAAACGTTTTGGAACGGCTTCCACAAGCACGAATAGCCAATAAAAGGCCAAAATAAACCCGTCGGCTGATAAAACAAAGGGGTGACAGTATGGCGGTAACAATTTATGATGTAGCGCGTACTGCCGGGGTAGGAATTGGTACAGTTTCCCGCGTTTTGAACAACAGTGAAAAAGTTAAAGACACTACTCGTCAAAAAGTGCTGGAAGCTATCGAGCAACTCAATTTCAAGCCCGACCCGATTGCCCGTAGTATGAGTTTGGGGCGTACTAATTCAATCGGTATAATTGTACCGTTTTTTACCCGACCCTTTTTCATTGAAGTATTAAAAGGGGTGCAAGCAGCCACAATGCTGCCGGGTTTGGATTTGGTGTTGTTTGATGTAAAAAATAATTACCAGCGCGACCATTATTTTACCCAGTTACCCATGCGGCGCAAGGTGGATGGCTTACTGGTAATTTCCTTATCGCCCGATGAAGCTGCCGTCGCGCGTTTTCACGAAGCGAATTTGCCAACAGTGCTGGTGGATGCCTATCATCCTCAACTTACTTCAATAGTGGTTAATAATGTCGATGGTTCGTACCGGGCAGTCAAAGCTCTGATAGAAAAAGGACACCGGCGGATTGGTTTTATTAATGGCGTAATCGAGGGGAATTTCAAGTTTAATCAGGCTAATGACCGTCTTATTGGATTGCACCGGGCTTTTGGGGAAGTCAATATCGAATTCGAGCCGGAATTGGTGCTGGCTACCGATTGGAGCAGGCAGGGAGGAAAACAGGCCGCCTTGCAATTCCTGAATTTGCCCCACCCTCCCACTGCGATTTTTGCCGCTTCGGATATTCAGGCTTTCGGGGTGTTGGAAGCCGTTCGTTCCCTGAAATTGCGTGTGCCGGAAGATGTGGCGGTGATGGGCTACGATGGTATTGAACTTGCGGAATTACTCGATTTAAGCACTGTACAACAACCTATGCACTTGATGGGGGAACTGGCCGTCGGCAGATTAATCGAGCATATCAGCAATCCGCACCGTCCGCCCGAACTAATTCGTCTGGATACTACCCTGCAAGAACGCCATACCACGGGTCGGCCTTAGCTTTATTAAAATTCAGTTTTGAGTGAGGGGACTTGGTCTAACCGATGTCAAATTTAGCTCATATGCAACCAGAGGTACGCGCTGCTTTTTGTCATTTCCGCGATAATATAGATGTTGCTTTGCAAGTCAAAATCGGTAGCTGGAATTCGCGTGACCGGGATTTGTTTTTAATCCGGCTGGAACGTTATTTCGCCGATTTTTACGAACCCTTCGCCCACCTTTACCAAAATCATTCCAATTTTGAAAAGCAGCTTGAAAAAATCGGTCAGCTTTTGCTGGAACAATACGCCGCAAGACCCGAATCGCTCAAAAAACTGGATTTGGAGCGCGAAATTACGCCAGATTGGTTTCAACGAGAAACTATGCTTGGGGGGATTTATTATGTGGATTTATTCGCCGGGTCGCTAGAGGGTGTTCGCCAGCATTTGCCGTACTTACAAGAGCTTGGCTTGAGCTATATCCATTTGATGCCACTCCTGACCCCCCGACCCGGTCAAAACGACGGCGGCTATGCTGTAATGGATTATTTTCAGGTAAACCCGGCTTTGGGTTCGATAGATGATTTGGAAGCATTGGCGGGCGAACTGCGGGCCAATAATATGAGCCTTTGTATTGATTTGGTGGTCAATCACACCGCCAAAGAGCATGAATGGGCGAAGCGGGCGATGGCTGGAGAAAAAGAATTTTTGGATTATTACCTGACTTTTGACGATAGGACGATGCCGGACGAGTACGAAAAGACCTTGCCGGAAGTTTTCCCCGATTTCGCGCCAGGAAACTTTACTTATTATCCTGAAATGGCCGGGTCAGGCAAGTGGGTTTGGACGACTTTTAATGAGTTTCAGTGGGATTTGGATTATACCAATCCGGCGATTTTTCGCGAGATGCTGAATTATATGCTGTATTTGTCCAACAAAGGGATTGAAATCTTGCGACTGGATGCCGTACCGTTTATGTGGAAGCGGCTCGGCACAAATTGCCAGAACCAGCCCGAAGTTCACCATATTTTGCAGGCTTTCCGCGCTTTGGTACGGGTGGTTGCCCCTTCTGTAATCTTCAAGGCCGAAGCAATTGTTTCACCGCAAGATTTAATTTCTTATTTGGGAACGGGCAAGCATACTGGCAAGGAATGTGAAATTGCTTACAACAATTCGCTGATGGTTTTGCTTTGGAGTACCCTCGCCAGTCGTAAAGTTGCTCTTATGACCCATACCCTGCGCCAGATGCCACCCACCCCGGTTGGTACGACCTGGATTACCTATATTCGCTTGCATGACGATATTGGCTGGGCCGTGACTGACGAAAACGCCGGAGCAGTCGGCGAAAACGGGTTTTTGCATCGACAATTCTTGAACCAATTTTATTCGGGCCATTTCCCCGATTCTTTCTCACGGGGCGAAGTTTTCCAGTTTAATCCGGCTACGGGGGATGGTCGGATGAGCGGTATGACGGCTTCGCTGGCGGGCCTGGAAAAAGCTTTGGCCGATAACGATACTGCGGGAATCGAATTGGCTTTG
>JBBQGP010000176.1:0-11098 GCA_038323095.1 Chloroflexia bacterium
TAGCCGGGTTTCGCGTACCATGCGGCGCAAGGTTTCGGTACGGCGGGTACGACGCGGGCGTACCGTTAAATTCGCGCTTTTCTTTTGTGAAGGTGCTTCTCGTTCCGTTAGCATCGCTTTTTCTCCTAAAAGCGTAGCAAGCTGGTAAGGGGCGTACTTTCGCCTTTTGAGCCTGAGCCTTTAGCCCCAGGTCAACCTTTTCCACAATACCTACTACGCAATTCTAATTCCAATCACTCTATATTTAGACGAATATTAGACAAGCTTTCGATTAAGAGAACGTAAAGAAGTTGCGAGTTTCTTAAATTGGTTTCCTTATTTCATCAGCATAACTCGCAACTCGCAACTTAAACCGCCACCGCCAGGGATGCGAAACTTTCGCGGGCGGCTAAAACCGTCTGGTCAATCAGTTCGTCAGTATGAACTGAGGACAAGAAACCGGCCTCGAACTGGCTGGGGGCAAAGTAAACCCCGCGCTCGATTAAGCTCCAGAAGAAATGAGCATAGGCTTTGGTATCGGCACTTTTCGCGCTGGAATAATCGGTTACTTCGTGGTCGGTGAAGAACAGGCCGAACTTTGTACCAATGCGCTTGAAGTAAACCGGGACAGGGCTAACCATACAGGCATCAATCATACCTGCTTCGAGCCGTACCATCTTTTCCTCCAGCTTTTCGTAAAAATTCGGCTCAAACAATTTCTTCAAAGTAGCGATACCCGCCGCCATTGCCAGAGGATTACCGCTAAGAGTGCCAGCTTGATAGACCGAGCCGAGTGGAGCAACGTGCTTCATAATTTCGTACTTACCGCCATAAGCTCCTACTGGCAGCCCGCCACCGATAACCTTGCCAAGCGTGGTCATATCAGGAACGACCCCAAAATGGCCTTGCGCCCCGCTTGTACCGCCTACCCGGAAGCCGTTCATGACCTCGTCGAAAATCAGGACTGCCCCCTCACGTTCGGTAATCTCGCGCAAGCCCTGCAAGAAACCGGGTTGCGGCAATACCAGACCCATATTGGCGGCGACTGGCTCGACAATAATTGCGGCAATTTGGCCGGGATTAGACTTGAAAAGAGCTTCTACCGCGTTCAAATCGTTGTATTCAGCTACCAGAGTATCAGCAGTGTTGGCCGCCGTAACGCCGGGACTATCCGGCAAACCGAGAGTGGCAACCCCGCTTCCAGCCTGTACCAGCAGAAAATCGGCGTGACCGTGATAGCAGCCGGAAAATTTCAGGATTTTGCTGCGCCCGGTATAGCCACGTGCCACTCGTAAGGCACTCATGGTCGCTTCCGTCCCGCTACTGACAAAGCGTATCATTTCGATGGAAGGCATGGCCTTGATAATTAACTGGGCCAGTTCGGTTTCAAGGGCGGTTGGCGCACCAAAACTTGTGCCGCGTTTGGCCTGAGTGGTAATTGCCTCAACCACGTCCGCATCGGCGTGACCCAAAATCATTGGCCCCCACGAAAGCACATAATCAATGAAGCGGTTGCCGTCGGCATCGTACATATAAGGGCCTTCGCCCCGCTCAATAAACAGAGGATTGCCGCCTACGCCCCGAAAAGCGCGGACGGGGCTATTTACCCCGCCGGGCAGAACCTTGCTGGCCTCGGCAAATAATTCGCGTGATTTCTCAAAATTCATATTTTCTTCTTCTCTTTTATTTTCTATTCTTTTGGAACTTGTGCTTTAACCCCGCATTGTAGGGTTAAAGCATAAGTGAAAAGGGTTTCTAGGGGACACCCCTGTGACCCCGACAGGGAATTCCCTGTACCCTTAATCAAAACCCGATTCTACAATTTAGCTTAAAACAAAATAGGAAGCAGGAAGCAGGCAATAAGAACCGCTTTTCTACTTCCTACTTCCTACTTCCTGCTTGTTCCTAAAGGCCCATATTCTTCACAATTTGCTCAACAGTCGCCGAAACACAGGTGAAAATCGGTACGTCGCGGACGGTGAACAAACTGCTTTCGGTTTCACGCAAGTGCTGTACCAAATCCAGAAAGTCCGCCGGATAATCGGTTTCAAAAGCGACGATAAAGTCCTGGTCGTCCAGCCCGAAGGAATAAGTCGTGTTTAGCTTGACCGTCGGGTACATATGGCCGACCTTGATATGCTCGTCCATGACAAGTTGGCGTTCGGGTTGCGGCAGCAAATACCACTGGCGCGTTTTCACAAACGGGTATACGAAAATGTACTTCGCGCCCCAGGGTTCGACCCGCATACGTTCGTTTTCGCTTCCAGCATGGTTATGGTTGTCGGTGTAAATTGAACGCTTGGTCATAGCGGTGTAGCTGAAAGGCTGAGTCAAATATGCTCCCAACCCGGTAGCCAGCACCTTGCTGTTTACTTCCTGAAAGCGTTCCAGACCGCTTGGCGATTCGCCATCCTTGTTGCAGGGGACAACGTGCCAGAGCATAAAATCAGTGTCACCCCGCACACCTGTCAAGCTATAAGGCCGGAGCAACTCGCCGCGTGGGTACAAATCGTCCATAATGTCCAAAAACTCTTTTACGCCCTGTTCGCGTTCGGCTTTGGGCAAACGGCGGAAAGCCGGGTCAAGCTTGTAAAAACCAAACTTCACCAGTTGCTGCTTGCTAACGTTATGTTTGTACTCGACCTGCATTTCGGGGTCTTCGCCCATCGCCCGACCCCGGATGCCGCCCAGCTTTTCCTGCATGTCTTTCTCGCCGGGGTCAACGTAAACATTAACTTTATCTTCGTAGTATTTGTACTCAACCGCGCTGCCGTTGCTGCTGCCGTTGGTCTTTACCGCGTTATCGTCCATTTAATTTACGCCCTCCTGTAGTGGTCAGTATCCCGACCTTTTGCTTCCGATTTTTGGTTACTGATACTTATACTTTATTTCGCACCTACCGCTTCGGGCCGGTAAGCTGCAATCATCGCTTCGATTAACTTATCTATCGTAAACTCGCTGGCTTCCAAATCTACTCGTAAATTTAGTTCACGGGCGGCTCCGGCAGTTATCGGGCCGATGCAGGCCACCAGCGTTTTTTGCAAAAGTTCTGGCAAAGGCTTATTGCTAACGGTTGCCAGCCGTTTGCCGAAATTGCGAACGGTATTTGATGAAGTAAAAGCTACCACATCAACCGCGCCCGCTTCCAGTAATTTTACCAGTTCCGCCGCCCCAGTGGTAGTCGGGCCATCCTCGCCGCCAATAATCTGACGGTAGGCTATTACGTTCTCGACTTCTGCCCCTTTTTCGGTTAGCCCTTCTATCAAAACTTCGCGGGCAACATCGGCGCGGGCCAGCAAAATCTTCTTTCCGGCCACCTCGCCCAATTCTTCCAGAATACTTTCGGCCACATACTTGCTCGGTACAAAATCGGCCCGGATGTTACAATCTTCAAGGGCGGCAGCTGTTGCCGGGCCAATCGCGCAAACGCGGGCCTTGCCAAAAGCGCGGGCATCTTTTCCGAGCAATTTCAGGCGGTTCATAAAATATTCTACGCCGTTCACGCTGGTAAAAACTACCCAATCAAAATCCTCTAACCGCATAATTGCCGCATCCATCGGCGCGTAATCTTCCGGCTCGATTATTTTGATAGTCGGAAATTCAATCGCGTTTGCCCCAAGTTCAGTTAGTCTGGCCGAAAACGTCCCGGCTTGCTCCCGCGCCCGCGTCACTACAATCCGTTTGCCAAGCAAGGGCCGCGCTTCGGGCGTATCCCACCAGCGCAATTTCTGGCGCAATTTCACTACTTCGCCCAGCACCAGCAAGGCGGGTGGTTCGATTTCGTCCTTTTCCAAATCTTTAGGCCGAACTTCCAACCCAGCGATATAAACTCCTACTTCATCCAGCGTTCCGGCCCAGCTAGTTTGTTGCCAGGTCGTGCCACCCGCAATTACCGCTACGGGCATTTCAAAAGGCATCCCGGCCTGTAGCAAATGATTGGCAATCTGCCCTATCTGATAATCGTCCGTCAGAAAAATCAGGGTTTCCTCGCTTTTCACCAATTTTTGCCAATCTATCCCGGCTAACCGAACCGGGTCTTTATCGTCACCAATTACGGTAAAACTTTGGCTCAGATTCGCATAAGTAATCGGGATACCGGCATAAGCGGGGACGGCTACCGCGCTACTCACGCCCGGCACAATCTCAAAGGCCGTTTCCGACTCGGCCAAAGCTTCGAGTTCCTGGTTCAAATTGCCAAAGACAAAGGGGTCGCCAGTTTTGAGCCACGCTACGCATTTCCCCTGCCGGACTAATTCCACCAGCAAGGTACTTACATTGGTTTCCAGCGCATTTTGATAAATAATAGTTACATCAGTTCGAGTGTTTTGCAGAAAGATTCGATTGATAGTGTAATGGGTAATAATAGTATCGGCGCGGCGCAAAATTTCCTGACCCTTCACTGTCAATAAAGCGGGGTCGCCCGGCCCTACTCCAATTATATAAACTTTCCCCTTACTTTCTATCATCGCTTAATTCTTAGTATTCTTTCTAACAACTCGCAACTAATTTCTTCTCCGCTTTGGCGACCAGTTCATAAGGGTGCTGATTATGAGCAGAATTATGGCTGGGCCTACCAGCAGCCAGCCGGTAGAAGTTACACCGCCAACAAAGGCCAACAAAAGGCTACCGAAAAATAATATCAGGCTAATCCAGTCTTTGAGGGTAGCCCGCCCACCACGCTGACCCGACCCACCCCAGATTACGACCACCGCCAGCACCAGCATAAACACCAGTAGCGGCGCAAAGGTTATGATTAAATCCATTTTGGTTGTTGGTTGTCAGTTGTCAGTAGAATTCGGGCTGATTGAAGTAGTTGCTGTTATAGGGAAAAGTGGAATACTGTCAAAGCAAATACCGACAACTAACAACTAACCCTTTACCTCCTCCCCAACGCGCCACGTTCCAGGATACGGGCGGTGAGTGGTTTCATCAAAGAAATAAATTCTTCGGCTTCGTCGCCCAGATTGCGCCAGGGGACGACAGCTAGGCGGTCAGTTACTTCTTCGGCGGCATCCCGGAGGGCGCGGCCCTGCTCGGTTAGTTTATCGCCTTCCATCAGGCCGCGTGCTTCCAAATCTTTGTAAGCCGCCGCCACTTCTTCTTGCGACCAGGCCCGCGTCTTGAGCAGCATACTAAACGGGACGCGCTGCGACCAGGCTCCAGCTATCAGAATAGATTCGATACCGCTTATTTCGTGAGTAACCAGCGCGGCGATATGACCGTCGCCCCGATATTCCCGAAGCAAGTTTGCACCCCACCAAAGCGACAAAAGCGGGTTTTCTTCCGGCCACGCCTGAGCATAGTGCGCCGCAAAAAGCGGACGACCTTCTGTTTTCAAATTCTGGCAAGCTTTGCGGGCCAGTTCTACCGCCCGCGAAACATCTGGCAAAGAGCCGTCTTCTTCGGCCAAAAGCCGGGTTAAGGCTTCTACTACGGTTTTATTTCGAGCTTCGATAGCCGCCGCCGGAGTAGTTTTTTTCCAGCCATCGTTTACCAGTGGTACGACCAGTGACGGGTTAAAATTATAGAAGGTCGAGGCCACCAATTCACCCGATGCCGCCCCCAGAGCCGCCGAACGACTGCAAAAATAAGCCTGACGCGGTTCTAAATTCGCCGCCGCATAATTAACCGGGCCTTCCGGCGCAAAATAAACCATTGCCACAAAAGGTTCGAGTACCGCCTGAGCTTGCCGCGCCGTTGCTTCAACCGTCATTGGTTTCCTCCTGTAAATTAGTTGTTAGTTGTTAGCACTCTTCTCTGTGGGACATTGCTCCGCCAATGGATTTTCACTAGCACCTATTAGCATAGACTGTTAGTTACTCTCACCGACAACCCTCTAGGCTCTGGGAGTGATAAAGCCCTGCGCCCGCGCCTCGTTCAAAATTTCCATTGCGCCCTGTTCTTTGGCAGCTTCGGCCAGTTTCGCGCCAATTTCGCGGGCCTGCTTAATCGTACCGTCGTAATCTTCGATGAATTCTACCTTGATTACTTTTGTGCCGTCGGGTCGCCCAACATAACCACGCGCCACGAATTTTAGCAGCACCACGTCGGCAAAACAACCTACCGGGGTTTGGCAACCGCCACCCAACGCCGCCATAAACGCCTTTTCACATTCTACCGCGCATTGCACTTCCCGGTTATTCAGAGTCGAAAGCAAGCCTATCATATTTTTGTCATCGGTGCGACATTCCGGGCCAAGCGCACCCTGACCGGGAGCGGGCAGCATAATCTTGAAGGGGATTTTCTGGGTAATCTCGCTACCCCGACCCAAACGTTCCAGCCCGGCGGCGGCCAGAATAATCGCATCGTACTCTACGTCTTTGTCGCCTTCCATTAGTTTACGAACGCGAGTATCGACGTTGCCACGCAAAGGCAAAATCTGGAAATCGGGACGGTAGGCCAAAAGCTGTGAGGCCCGGCGGGTGCTGCTCGTGCCGACTTTCGCGCCCTGCGGCAATTCATCCAGTTTCTTACCGTCACGGCTAAGTAACACGTCGCGGGCATCTTCGCGGACGGGAATAGCCGAAACGGTCAAGCCTTCGGGCTGCTGGTGCGGCAAATCTTTCAGGCTATGCACCGCCAAATCAATTTCGCCCCGCAAAAGAGCTTCTTCCAGTTCGCGCACGAAAAAGCCATCTTCGCCCACGCTTTGCAAAGGCCGGTCTTGAATACGGTCTCCCTGCGTCGTGAAGATTTTGAGGTCAACTACTAAATTGGGTCGTCCGTGTTTCAACCGTTCGGCAATCCAGTTCGATTGCCAGAGAGCCAGTTTACTGCCCCGTGTACCCAAAACTACTTTTTTCAAATTCACAATTGCATTCCGTTCGTCGGTACTAATCGGCTTCAAGTCAATTTGCTTCATTTTTCACTCCCTGTAGGGCAAAGAGGTGCTGAACCACCTCGGCGTACCGGCCTGCATCGCTGCTACTGGCCGCTTCTTTCAAGCGTAAGGTCGGCTCGTGGAGCAACTTGTTTACAATTCGGGCCGCCAGTTCATCCAGCAAGCCTGACTGTCGAGCATCCAGTTCGCCAAAAGCGTTTTTGATTCTTTTTAATTCAGCCTGCCGGATAACATCGGCGTGCTGCCGTAGCCCGGTAATGGTCGGGACAACCGCCAAAGCTCCAAACCAGTGCAGAAAATCTTCGACTTCTTCCTGAACAATCGCTCGAACTTTGCCGACTTCGTTTTGGCGACGGGCCAGATTTGCTTCGGCAATTACTTTTACATCGTCAATATCCCAGGCCCGTACTCCTGGCACGCCCCGCACTTCCGGCTCAATATCGCGAGGTACGGCAATATCTACCATGTAGAGTGGACGAGTTTCGCGACCAAGTATGGCGGCTTCGGCGTGGGAACGGTGCAAAACTGCCGAAGGTGCGCCGGTACAGGTAATCACCACATCGGCTCTGGAAAGCATTTCAGTCAAACGGTCATAACCGCCAATATCGGGGTCAACCATACCCAGATGCATAGTAAGTTCCTGCACTTTTTGCAAATCCCGGTTTACAAAGGATAATTGCGACACGCCTTTATCCAGCAAAATTTGCCCGGTCAGGCGGGCGGTTTTGCCGCCACCAACGATTAATCCGGCTTTGCCTTCCAGCGACCCAGCCCGTTCTTCCAAAAGTTCGGCGGCAGTGTAGGAAACCGAAACACCGCTTTCGCTAATAGTAGTTTCGGTTCGCGCCCGCTTGCCCGCGCTAATTGCCGAACGGAACATGGCATCCAGTACCCGGCCCGAACCGCCATATTTGCGGCTAAATTCGATTGCGTCGCGTACCTGACCCTGAATTTGAGCCTCGCCCACCACCATCGACTGAATACCACTGGCGACTTCAAACAAATGCTGTACCGATTTTCGCCCGGTGATATAGTAAAGATGCGGCGCAAATTCGATTTCGGTCACAGCGTGAAAATTGCTGATAAAACTTCGGATAGCCGCAAAAGCGTCACTTTGCGAACGGTGTTCACTTACTACATAAAGTTCTACCCGGTTGCAGGTGGATAAAATTACCGCTTCCTGTACAAAGGCGGTAGCATTCAGCATTTCAAAAGCTGCCTCTAGTTGACTTACCGTAAACGAGATTTTTTCACGAACCTGCACGGGTGCTTTTTTGCAATCCAGTCCGACTGTTAAGATTTCCATGATTCCTCTTGACCACTTAGCTTTTTAAGGTTGCTTCCGCCACTATTTACAGCTTTCAATCATTCAATCATTCAATCATTCGTTAGATTTACGATTATAGATTTACGTTTCAAAAGGCTTGCCTAAAATTTTAGTTTCGTTACTTTTTGATTTAGTCTTGCGGCCTAAATTGTGTCTTTTGTAACAAAAATTCGGTGTGACTCAAAACACAAACTTTACCATAAATCCAGACTCGTAAACCGTTGGGTTGCGCCAGTGACCAGAAAGTGAATCAATTTATTGCTTAATAAATTTACTTGTAACCACCAAAAACTGTGGCCGGGAAGCTGTAAGCAGAAAGCCTTTCCCTTTGAAAATGTCCTTGAGTGAGCCGGGACGCAACCTATTACGCCGCTTAAACTATATTGTATCGAATTGCCAGTGCTACTGATATAGGTGCTAGACCCTATTTTTCGGGTTGCTACCCCCCAAAGATTCAAGAGTTAGCCAGTTTGATAGCAATTCGCAGCCAGCGTTTGCCAGGCTTGCTAAAAATGCGCGATTTTGATAAAGTGAAAGGCAGATTGTTGCTGCTCGGCTTCTGTCATATTTGTTAGTATAGCTGTCGGGCCAGAAATTCGCCGTAGTTGAGACTACCAGCGAAAACTCATTTAAAATAAATTTGGCAAGTATCTTTAGATAAATACAAGCGGGGGATTTAGGGCTATGCAGACAGGAAAACGCCGCGCACTTATCAGCGTGGATGACAAAAGTAATCTGGTGGATTTTGCCCGGGGGCTGCTCGAACTTAATTTTGAAATCATTTCTACCGGCAAAACTAAAGCGGTTTTGGATGAGGCCAAAATAGCGGCCCAGTCGGTAGCGGATGTAACCAATTTCCCCGAAATTTTGGATGGTCGGGTTAAGACTTTGCATCCGGCCATTCATGCCGGTATTCTGGCGAACCGCGAAAACCCGGAGCATATGGCAACTCTGCAAGCCCGAAATTTTAGGCCGATTGACCTGGTAGTCAGCAATCTTTACCCCTTTGCCCAAACCATTGCCCAGCCAAACGTTACGCTGGCCGAAGCTATCGAAAAAATTGATATTGGCGGGCCAACCTTGATTCGGGCCGCCGCCAAGAACTTTATGAGCGTGTTAATTGTCACCAGCCCGGCGGATTATGTCGAACTAATCCAGTTGCTCAAGGCGGGCGAAGTTTCGCCCGAATTCCGGCAAAAATTGGCGGTCAAAGCCTTCCAGCACGTTGCCTACTACGATTCGCTGATTTCCCAATATTTACGTACTCCCGGCGAACATTTCCCTGACCAACTGACGATAGCCCTTGACCGGGTGCAGGGCTTGCGCTATGGTGAGAACCCGCACCAGTTAGCGGCCTTTTATAGCTGGAAAAGCGGGGCAGAGCAGCGTTTTGCCGCTCTTAATAAAGCCCGCCAGATTCAGGGTAAAGAACTTTCCTACAATAATATTCTGGATGCCGACGCTGCCCTGAACGTGGTACGCGATTTTACCGCCCCAACGATTGCCATTATCAAGCATACCAACCCCTGCGGGCTGGCTTCTAACAATGATTTGGTGGTTGCGTTTGAACGCGCTCTGGCGGGCGACCCGCTTTCGGCTTATGGCGGGATTGTCGCTTCCAACCGCCCGATAGATGGCCGGGTGGCTCAGAAAATTGTGTCGAGTTTTTATGAAGTGGTAATCGCTCCTGAATTCACCAGCGAAGCCGAAGATGTTTTAAGAAAGAAGAAGTCCTTGCGCTTGCTGACGGTAGGCGATATTTATGCCGGAGCAGACCAATTGGCAATGACGCTGGAAATGCGACCTGTGGCGGGCGGCTTTTTGGCCCAGACCCGTGACGCGCTACAGGAGCGGGACATGCGGATGGACGTGATGACCTCGCGCTCACCTTCTTTGGAAGAAGTTACCAATTTGCGCTTTGCGTGGCGGGCGGTAAAGCATATTAAATCTAACGCAATTGTGCTGATAAAAAATCATGCAATCGTCGGGATGGGTTCAGGGCAGCCGAGCCGGGTGGACGCGGTAAAAATTGCGCTTGGCAAAGCGGGAGTACGCGGTCAGGGCAGCGTCCTTGCCAGCGATGCCTATTTCCCCAAAGTTGATGGGGTCGAAACTGCCGCGCTTGGTGGCGTAACCGCGATAATCCAACCGGGTGGCTCTATCAGTGATACTGATGTACTGGAAATGGCAAACAGACACAATCTGGCAATGGTCTTTACCGGCACGCGCCATTTCAAGCATTAAACAAGAGGAGATACAAGATTAACTATGCCAACATTTGAGCGAGAAGGCGCAAGTATTTATTACGAGGAACAGGGCGAAGGCTATCCTTTATTGCTGTTTGCGCCGGGTGGGATGCGCTCGGCTATCGAATTTTGGGGCAAAAGTGCCTATAGTCCGATTGTCGAGTTTGCCCGCGATTTCCGGGTAATTGCAATGGATCAGCGCAACGCCGGAAATTCTACCGCGCCCATTACTGCTGAGGACGGCTGGAAAACTTTTACGGACGACCATCTGGCCTTGCTGGATTATTTGGGAATTGAATCTACGCACGTTATGGGCGGGTGCATCGGCTCATCCTATTGTTTGGGTATTATCAAGGCTGCCCCTCAACGAATAACGGCGGCAGTTTTGCAAAACCCGATTGGCTTGAGCCATAATAACCGCGACGCTTTCTATAATATGTTCGACGATTGGGCCAGTGAGTTAAAAAGCCAGCGTTCGGATATAACCGATGAAGCTTTACACGGCTTCAAGGCCAATATGTTTGATGGCGAGTTTGTTTTTAGCGTTTCGCCCGAATTTGTCCAAAATTGTGCCACACCTTTATTGATTTGCGCCGGAAACGATAATTTTCATCCAACCGCTACCGCCGAAGAAATTGCCCGCCTCGCTCCTGATGCCCAACTTTTAATCAAGTGGCGCGAGGCCGAAGTTGTGCGCGAAACGGT
>JBBQGP010000177.1:0-11018 GCA_038323095.1 Chloroflexia bacterium
GAACTCAAGGCGGTTTACAACAATCCTTCCTCCATTTTTACGGTTTGCCAGCGTTGGGGAGTAAAGCCCGCGCCCAGCAAGGAAAATGAAGCGATTAGCAGCAATTTGCCGACCCTTGTTTTTGCCGGACAATTCGACCCGATTACCCCGCCGACCTACGCCCAAACTGCCGCTAAAACCCTCAGCAACGCTACCTATATTGAAGTGCCGAACGGTGGGCATGGCGCATCGCTTTCGACTACTGATAATTGCCAGACCAATATTGTACTCGGCTTTTTCGCTAATCCGACCAGCAAGCCTGATACTTCGTGTGAAGCTCAGGAAAAAATCAACTTTGTGACTACCGGGGCAACCCGCAATAACACTACCCCCACCACAGGTACAAATTCGGCCAGTAATGGTACGCCGACCACCAGCGCGGCAGCCACCACTAATGCCCCGATTTATCCCGGTGCGGTTACTGTAAAACTGGGCGATGCGCTGGAAAAGCAATTGGGTAGCGCACTGGGTGGGGCTGGCAGTAATACTCAATTGGTGGGACTGGCGACCAAAGATGAGCCGCTCAAAGTAATTGACTACTACACCAAAGAGCTGGTCGGGCAGGGCTATACTACCCAACCTTCCTTGCGACAAAGCACCACTCAGGGCAACGCCAAAGTTGAAGTAGCCGGGTTTGTCAAAGGCACTTCAGTTTTTATAGTTTCCACGCAAGGCCCGCTTGATGACGCTACTATTGGCGCACTTTCTTTGCAAGCTCCCGAACTGGCCGATAAAGTTCAAGCCGGGGATACCCTGGTTATTTTGATTATCGCCGGAAAAAATTAGAAATCGGTTGTCGGTTGTTCTTACCGACAACCGACAACCCTTCTCGCAACTCGCAATTCGCAACTCATCTTCCCACATCGCCAAAGGCTTGCCGGGAAAAGCAAATTGGACTATATTAAGCTTTAGATAGCTCCCGCCGATTTTTAAGCCAAATTCTTTCTATTCCACTACGCTAGAACTGGCTTCTTTTTATTTAGGTATTTTTAAGAAAATAGAAGGAAGTACCCCTATGTCGCTGGTTTTTGGGCAACCACTGGCTTTACTGCTACTATTGCTGTTACCTTTAGTTTGGTTGATTAGCCGGGTACGCAATCGCTTACGCTTGAAGCGGATAAACTATCGTTTAAGCCTGGTTTTGCGTTCGCTAATGCTAACTTCGCTGGTGTTGGCGCTGGCTGAAACTCAATTTTACAAAGCTACAGACCGACAGGCAGTGGTTTTTCTGGTAGACGGTTCGGATAGTATGGGTGGCAGCACAAAGGGGCAAGCCATGCAATTTGTGCGACAAGCTATGAGTGTTATGCCCGATTCACAGGTAAACGGTGTAGTAGTTTTCGGGCAACATGCT
This sequence comes from Chloroflexia bacterium, assembly GCA_038323095.1. GTDB lineage: Bacteria > Chloroflexota > Chloroflexia > Chloroheliales > Chloroheliaceae > L227-5C. The sequence continues at coordinate 1,394 of JBBQGP010000177.1, forward strand.
TTTGTCGAAAAGCTGCTGGATAGCAAACGCGATTTGCCCGATGCAAAGGCTCAACCGGGTGGGGCTTATACTAATCTGGCCGAAGCGGTACGGCTGGGGGTCGCCTTGCTACCCAACGATATGCAACGGCGTTTGGTGCTAATCAGCGATGGCAACCAGAATTTAGATGATGTACGGGCCGCCGCCCAGGTCGCCGCCAATCACGGGGTGCAAATCGACGTATTGCCTTTGGCTGCTCAGGATGGCCCGGAAGTTTCGATTGGCAGCATTAGCGCACCCGGCGGAATACGCGAAAACGAGCAATTTGATTTAACCGTAACGGTCAACAGCAATTATGCCGGGAAAGGCCGCTTGCAAATCTTGCAGGATGGCAAAATTGTTTCGGATGAGCCGATAGATTATGTGATTGGGTTCAACCAGTTCCGCCAATCAGTCAAGGCCGAAAAGCAGGGGATGTTAAGCTATACTGCTCGCCTGGTCGGTGAAAAAGATACGATTGCTCAAAATAACGTAGCCAATAATCTGGTATTTGTACGCGAAAAGCCTAAAACTTTGTTAATCGAAGGCCACCCCGACCAGAACGAAGCCGAAAGCCTCTCGGCAGCCTTGCGTTCGGGCGGCATCGAACTCACGGTTGCCCCACCCGACAAATTCCCCGAAGCCGCCCAACTTTCTAATTTTGACTCGGTAGTGCTGTTTAATACTCCCGCCAGCAGCTTGCCTAAAAACGCTCTGGAAACTTTGCAAGCTTATGTCCGCGATTTGGGTCGGGGACTGCTAGTTGTTGGGGGCGAGGAAAGCTATGGCTTGGGTGGCTATTTCCGCACCCCGCTTGAGGATATGCTGCCAGTTTCCTTACAATTGCCTTCACGAGTAGAACAGGCGCGGGTGGCAATGGTGCTGGTGGTTGACCGTAGCGGCTCAATGTCTGAAACATATTTAGCACCCAATTCTTCGGCCCGCGTAACCAAGATGGAAATGGCAAAGGATGCGGCGTATCTGGCCGCCACCCAGCTAGGTAACAGTGATTTACTCGGTATAGTAACTTTCGATACGGTAGCTCAATGGCAGGTAAACATTGCGCCCTTAAGTGCTACTGCCAACGATTTACAGGCTACTGTGGGTCGCATCAAGCCCGGAGGCGGTACCAGCATTGTTAGTGGCCTGAAAACGGGCGTAGATGGCCTGAAATCGGTACGGGCGCAAGCTAAACATATTGTTTTGCTAACCGACGGGCAAGACCGCGAAAACAGCCAGTATGACCAAATTATCGAGGACGCGAACCGCTCTAACATCACGGTTAGCACTATTGGATTGGGTTGGGATGTGAACCAAAGCCTTTTGCAGCGTATCGCTACCCAGGGCGGCGGCCAATATTCTTTTGCAGACGACCCCAACAATTTGCCTAAAATCTTCTTGCGGGAAACCCGCCTTGCCGCCCGCAATTACATTGTAGAAGAACCCTTTGTTCCCCGGTTGAGCGGCTCTAGCCCAATTATGCGCGGTATCGAAGAAGCTCCCCAATTGTTAGGTTATGTCGGCACTAAAGCCAAGCCCACCGCTACTACAGTGCTGGTGACGGCTCGGCAAGACCCTTTGCTGGCGCAATGGCAATATGGGTTGGGCCGGGTAGTAGCCTGGACAAGCGATGCCAAGCCGCGTTGGTCAAAAGATTGGCTGAATTGGTCGAATTTTAGTCGTTTCTGGACACAGGCGGTACGCTGGACAGTGCCAGCCAGTGATACAAGCGGGCTGGAAGTGCGGGCCGTTTCGCAGGGAGACCAGGTTATGGTCGAAGCCGATGCGCTTGGCCCTGACCAGCAATTTTTGAATGGGTTGGATACAATTGTTACGGTTGCCTCGCTTGAGCAAGGCGGCACACCTAAAGAAGTTCGGCTAAAGCAAACTGCTCCCGGCCATTATCAAGGATTTTTCACGTCTGATGATAAAAATAATAATGGCTACACTATGACAGTCAAGGCTTCCACCAAAACTACGCCCGGTTCACCAGAAGAAAAAGCGGCGGTGCAGCGTTTGCAGGGCGACCAACTTCGCCTGACACGTACTCTGGGATTGCCCCCGGCTTATTCCGCCGAGTACAAATTGTTGGGGATAAATACTTTACTTTTGCAGGATATTGCCCGCCTGACTGGAGGGAAAGTGCTTAACTCGCAAAACTCGGCAGAAGCTTTCCGTCCCGGTCTGGAACTGGCCTTGCAGCCTTATTCGCTGGTACCCTGGCTGTTAGTTTTTGCAATTGCGCTCTGGCCCTTCGATATTGCCCTACGCCATCTAAATCCGTCTTATGTTCGTAGAAAGCGCAAGCCCGTAATAGGGAGTTGATAGTTATAGCTGACAAACACAGAAATCAGAAAAGAAATCAGAAAAGAAATCAGAAAAATTGTTTAGCGTTCCACAGTTGAGGGAAAATGGACGAGAATTTTTATCAGTACCAGCGCAGCCGAATGTTAATTATTTTGAGTTGGGGCCTAGCCAGCACAGTTTCGGGCGTGGGTGCGCTACTTACCAAAAAACCTTTCTGGAAAAATTTTTGGCTGCAATGTCTGGGCTGGGGCGCGATTGATGCCTTGATTGCTATATTTGGACGCAGAGGGCCAGCCGTCAAACTCGCCCGCTTGCAAAGTAATTCGCTAAAACCGGGCGAACTCCAAAAAGATATAACAAGCTTCCGGCGAATTTTGCTGATTAACGTTTTTCTGGATGTGGGGTATATAGCGGCGGGCTGGCGGTTGCGCGGGATGAAGCGCGAGGACAGACAGGGAATGGGTCTGGGTTTTATAGTACAGGGCTTGTTTTTGTTTATTTTTGATTTGGCTCTGACCCTTGAAGTCGGAGGCAAGTGGCTGAAAAAAGCCTGATTTTCAACGGCTAAAACCGACTAAATCGGAGCGACAGAATCTTTGGAAAAGGTTTGCATCAGCCTGAAGGTAGTTCAAAAAAGAAGAATTGCTACGAGTTGAATTTTGCTTTAATGTATTGCTCATCCCGCTAAGGTCACAGTTTTTGGCGTAAGCTAACGCCAATTTGCCCTGAGCCAGCCCGTTTTCGGGGTAACGAATTTGCCATTGCCGATATAGTCGGATTAAAGGATTGGCTTCGGCAGGTTTGGACTTGCGCCAGATTGACCACTCTGCCGGGATATATTTTTCACTGGTAAAATTTGCGTCCCGCCCGGCTTCCCGGCCCAGATAATCTAGGGCTAAAGAGAAATTTCCCTGCCTTTCTTCCAGGCGGGCCATTAAATCCAGCGTAGCCGCCGAAATATAGGTGTTTGGCAGTCTGATAGCTTCCCGTAATTTTGCTTCACTCTCGGCAATTTTGGCTAAATCGTTTTGTAAAATAGCCCTTTGCCCTTCGATAATTGCCAGATTAGTTTTAAGCCTGTCCAAATTTACAATTACCAGTAGAGTTGACATAACTAAAACAGCGACTATTATCAGAGCCTTAACGATTTTTTGATTGGTGGATTTCTGGATGGATACCGTTTGAGAATTCCGGGCTAGTCCCGCCGCCAATCCCCACATTGCCCATAAAATCAAGGCGGGTTTGTGGGCCAGGGTAATAGATTCGCCCACGCCGTAAAAAAGCCAGCTTAATGTGCCAATCGCTATGCCCCAAAGCAGGGCGCGGGCGGCTTTATTATCCTGATTAGCTTGCCACGCTTTTCTTAAAGTTAGACTTACCCCGCCGAGTACCGCCCCAAACGCCAGTAAACCGGGCAGTCCCCCATCTACGGCAGTCTGCAATAAAATATTATGGGCGTGCGCCTCTGAGCCGAGTGAATAGGCTGGATAAAAATTATTGATGGACTGCGGGAAATTGTTCAGCCCAATGCCAGTAAAAGGCTTGTCCGCCAGCATATCGAATGAACGCAGCCACATTTCCAGTCTTAAAATCAGGCGTAAGGTAGGTTCGCTATCGGGTGGGGGTAATTGCCGGGCCAAAGTGGTTAGTAGGTTTGCTCCTGTCAATGTGATTAGCCCAATCAAAGCAGTTGTCAACAGAGCCAGCAGCCACTTATACCGCCACAATTTGCTAACTATAAAAGTTATCAGGGAGGCAACTAACAGCCCGCCAATTGCGGTAGGAGCCTGGGTCAGTAGCAGCACAAAGGTTAGAAACAGGGCCGCCAGAATTCTCAGCCACCTGTAATTACCGGGCGAAAGCAGGGTCATGCTCCACCCCAAAGGCACAAGCATCGCCATTGCTCCGGCAATTACGCGCGGGTTAAGTTCTTGTTCTGCCGATGCACCGCTACCAAAAGAACTTTTTAGCAAATGGGGTAAATAATCGTAGATAAAAGGAAGTTTTAGTAAATCGCCCCGACCCCAATCCGTCCCTATCAGCCCGATTGCTCCCGCCAGCAAACCAAACCCGACCAAAACTGTTCCAGCCTGATTAATTTGCTGCTTGTTGAAAAGGGTATTGACTGTGTAAAAAGTGACTAATCCGGCTACCAAACTCCAGGCCCGGTTTAGACTTAAAGCCAAATCAAGCGAAGCCCACAGCCCAATCAGGACACTTACCAGCAAAAGGATAAGCGGCCATTCCAGCCCGGTACGCAAGCTTTTACTTCGCCAACCAATTAGCCCAAGCCCCAAAACCAAAATTAAGGCGGGCCAACTCCACCAGCCGGGCAGCAAAAAGGCTGGAACGCAGCATAAAGCCAGCAGCTTTCCCCACTTGATTTTTTGAAGGGAAAGCTGTTCCAATTTTGCAAAGCTCGCGCTTATTGAACTACTCGCAGAATTTGTACAACGGCGGTAATCACAAAAACAATTGCCAGAGGGATAATCGCAATGTTCAAGGCTTTGCTCAGACGACGCGCTCGTTCGTTGGTACTATGTGAAATAATTTCCTTGTTAATGAGGAGAATTATAAGGGTCATAATAGCTACCAGTGCCAAAGATAGAGCGGCGATGGTGGTAACAGTTGTAGTAGTTGTTGTTGTGACAGTGGTAATCATTTAATACTCCGATTGAACTTAACTTTGTTTAACTTATCAATAACGTTGTTTTAACATTGAAATAAAGACATATTTGGCTATAACACCCATATATCTTTTTTAAGAATACACTATCTACTGTAATTAGTCAATATCTCTTCCCCAATTTGGGCTGCCAGTTCTTCCACAATACTTTTTTCTTTCCAGATAGATTTCCAACTCAGCATTAGAATCGCAGCTAACGAAACCAGGCTTCCCGCCGCTACCAGAAAAGGAAAAATAGCAGCTAATGGCCCATCAGGGTTTTGATTCAGATAAGGCATAATCATAAACAGGGTCACATTTGTCAAACCGTGTGCTAACGAAACCCCCAGAATCGAGCCGCCCCAGCGCACAATATAGCCAAAAAGTAAGCCTACCGCAAAAACGAATATAAGGTCAAACAGGGACAAATAGCCAATATGCAAAGCGGCAAATAACAGGGCCACGTAAATTAGCGCGGTTCGTTTCAATACTACAATAGCGGTTGCCTGCAAGAGTCCCCGAAAAATAATTTCTTCATTAAAGCCAGTAAAAACTACCAAACTGATGACCCCTAATGTACCAACCAGCCAGTTATAATTATTGATAACCGGGGCAGGATGCAAAATCGCGTATTCCGTCCAGCCCAGCCCCAGCCCGCCACTTATCAAGGCCAGTTGTAGCGGCAAATTCTTTATTTGAAGGCCGATTGATTGCCGCGAAATACCCATTTGCCGGACTATCAGGGCCGTAGTGAGGAGCAAGGGTACGGCGACAATCGGATACCAGGCCAATTGCGGAAAACTGGTTAGTGGCAGAGAAAGCGATAGCAGCCGGATAAGCGGAGCGACGGTTAAGGCCATCGCCAGCTTGCGCCTCGCGCTGCCGCTTCCTACTGCACTATAGATTGCCAGACCAATTAGTAACAGGGCGTGTAAAATCAGGCCGAGCTGCACGTTTATGGTTGCGGTCAAAAGCTCGGCCAATGATACAAAAGCCAGACAAGCCCAGGGTAGCCCAACTAATATAAGCTCTGCCCGCGATTTGGGAAAAACGTTTTGGTAATCCGCTAAATTGGCCGGAGCTATAATTGCGACTGGCCGAGCCGTTTTTGGTTTGGCAACTGGCGGGTTATTTTTGCCGGATTTTGGGCTTAACAGTTTTTGAGAATTATCGACAAGCTGGCTAATTTTAGGTTTAATATTATTAAAGGATTTAGCCGGAACAATCGGGCTAATTGCGCCAGGCCCGGAAGAATGGGCAACCTGAAGTATGGCATCGCCTACTTTCAATTTGTCGCCGGGTTTTACCGCTACCCCTTTAAAGGCGGGCAGCGGGCTGGCGTTTAATTCTGTGCCATTTTTGGTATCCAAATCGCGCACGAGTAAGCCGCCCGGCCAAACAATAAGTTCCAGATGGGAACGCGAAACGGTAGCGTCGGCAATCACAATATCGCTCTGGCTGTGGCGACCAAGTTGCAATACAGGCCGGACAGGATTAGCCGCTAGTTCAAATTCTTTGGTTTGGCGTTGGCCGGATAATGGCAATGGCGTTTCTACAACAACTAACTTCATAATTTCCCTCTAAAAATTCTATCAACGATAAATTAACCAGCCAAAACTCTCGTAGCTCATCAGGGCCAGACTGTCGCGCATCATGGCTAAACTGCGCGGTGTGAACTGTTGCCAGCTTACCCCCTGCGTGGCAGGCCACCAGCCCGCCACCGTTACCCCCGCATCGGCGGCTTGCAAGCGGGCGCGGTACATATGATATGGCTCACTTACCAGAATAATACTTTGCCACTTACGCTCGCTTAAAATTTCCTGGCTGTATCTCAAGTTCTCAACAGTGCTGGTCGAGCGTTCTTCCAGCACTATCGCGCTTTCCGGCACGCCTTCCTGTTGGGCAATTTCCGATAGATAATGCGACTCGATGCCTCTTCCAGTGCTGCCCCCGGTCATTATTAGATAAGGGGCGTAACCCGCTTTCCATAAATCTACCGCCGCTCTGGTTCGGGCTAACTGGCAAGAGCCGTATTTTCCATCTCGCCCAAGCCCGCAACCCAGCACTATAATCGCATCGGCCTGATTTGGTAGATTTGGTAGCTGATAGGTCATGGCACTGCTGGCAATCCGCCATAGCGCGAAATCAAACCAGATACCCAGCAAAACTAATCCTATTAACCCGCCCCGAATTATCCACTTTACTTTTCGGCTTTGCTTTACCTTCTTGAAAAATTGTTTCACAAACTCCTGCCTGTAATCGAGAAAGTTATCCTCGAACGTTGACCCACAGGCGCAGTCGGCGATAAGGTTCGCTTTTTTGCTCCGAAAACAGCATCACCTCCACCAATTGATTATCTCCGGCTTTGTCTAATTGGTAGCGCAAGGGCTGCTCCCACTTCGCGCCGCTTTCCAGCCTGATTGGGTCGGTTTGAGTCAAGAGCTTGCCGCCAGAGCGAATTTCGATGCGATAATTCGTGGCTTTGCCCTCCTGATTTACCAGACCGAATTGTACTTGCATGGGCTGCCCAATTGCAACCTCGCGGGGATAGCCTTCCGCCAAATTTTGCGCTCCAACTGCATAAAACTCGGTCAACTTTTCGCCGGGAGCGGGACTTAATACCACGATTGCGCCAGCCGTCAGGAAGGCCACAATCAGGAAACCGCCCACCACGTAGCCAAGCCGGGCCTTGATGCTCTGGCTTTGCCACCAGCCGGGTGCAGTGATGACAGGAACAGTTTCAAGGCTGGAGTCCCACCAGCGACGCAAAGCGGCAATGCCGGACAAAACCATTAGCCAAACTGAAAGTGAAAGAGCCATCGGCCAGGGCCGGATACCCCAGGGCAACATATTGATAATTAGTACCAGTAATGGCAGGCTGGCGAGACTAAGCCCAAAACTGATACTGACGACGGCGATTTTATCGAGCTTGTCCTGCCGGGTAAAAACCGCTTGCGTCAGGGCGTAGCCGGGAGCAAAAAGCACCAACCCTAGCCCCAGCGGAACCCGTATTAACGGAAAATCCAGCAACATCAGCCAGGGCAGCAAGGCCGCGCCCAGCAGCAAGGCCAGCACATCATAATTTTCGGCCAGCTTCAAGCTGCGAATTGTTCCCTTGCTTCTGGTATTAACTTTAACGGAATTTGGTTCAACCATCATAATAAAAATTCCTGCCTGAAATTCTAATTCACTTCTTCAAAAATCTGCCGATAAACCTCTAAAGTTTGTTGAGCGGTTTTTTCCCAGGTAAAACGGGCGGCCTGGTCAAACCCACGCTTTCTCAAATCACTTTGCAATTGGCGATTGCCCAAAACTTGTTCAATTGCCCGGCTCATCTCCTCGACATCGAGCGGGTTGACTATTAGCCCGGCCTCTCCGATTACTTCAGGTAGTGACGAGGCATTGGAGCTAATCACGGGCGTGCCACAGGCCATCGCTTCCAAAGGTGGCAAGCCAAATCCTTCATATAGCGAAGGAAAAACAAAAACTTGCGCGATATTGTAAAAATAAGTCAAATCCTTATCTGAAACCTGGTCGAAAAATAATACTTTTTCTTTCAGGCCCAATCGCTCAATAAAACTCGTTAAATCACGCCGCTCCTGCTCAAAACGAGCCGCTCCCACTTTTAATAACCGCACTTCCGGCCTTACTTTCGATAGCCCGGCAAAGGCTTCGAGCAAACGCCGCAAGTTTTTGCGTGGGTCTTCCGAACCAACATACAGTACATAAGGCGTACTCGTTCGTAAGTTATAACGAAAGAGGAACTCTGTCGGTAGCTCAATTGGCCTGAATTGGCTATGGTCAATCCCCAGAGGTACTACTCTGATGCGCTCCGACGGGTAGCCTGTGAATTTGATAATATCCAGTCTGGTTTGCTCTGAATCAGCAATTAAAAATGTCGCTTTTTTCAAGCCGCGCAAAGCCAGTTGGTCAAAAACTCTATCGTAAACTTTCAGATAACCGCCCAATTCTTTATTCCCGGCGTAAATGCTGGTAATCAAATCGTGGACAGTTACAACAGTGCGCGGGTGGCTCGAAAAAGCAATGGCACTGGCCTGATTTTGGCTGGTCAAATGCAAAACGGCGTTTTTATCAGTTTCTTTTGCCAGCGCGATTGGGTAGGTAGTAAAAAAAGTTTGCAAATCAAACCCGGCTTTTCGCGCTCCTTTATAAATTGAATTGGGTAGAGCCGGAAGGCGGGTTGGCACAAAATCCGCTTCCAGCCCGGCCTTGCTCAAGGCGGCTTGCAAGCTACGGGCGTAGCGGGAAAGCCCGGTAGTTTGCCCCTGCACCCCGCCGATTAAATTTACCTTTATTTGACGGGCAGTGTTAATTGTTGGATAGGACATATTGGTAAAGTTCCTTTGTTTGCTGCGCGGTGCGCTTCCAGCTAAAAAACTTCGCTCGTTCCAGCCCTTTTTGGCGCATTTCAGCTTTTAACTGACTATCCGTCAGCAATTTTTCGATAGCTTTGGCAATTGCTTCTACGTCATAAGGGTCGCAGGTAAGGGCCGCTTCTCCAACTACCTCCGGCAAAGAAGAAGTGTTGGAAGTAACGACAGGCGTGCCACAGGCCATCGCTTCCAAAGGTGGCAAACCAAACCCCTCGTATAAAGAAGGGAATACGAATACTTC
>JBBQGP010000178.1:0-10961 GCA_038323095.1 Chloroflexia bacterium
GCTTTTGTAAAGCCAAAATACTGCCTTATTTTTGGCATATAGTTTGCTTATATTTAATACTGAGTTGTCAAAAAGGCAACATTTGAGATTAAAGTCGTGGGTAGGATAAAGTTTCTGACTTTGCCATTAGCAGTCGGAATAGCTCCTGTGAGAGGGGAAAAATATATGGCCGTAGTTACAGACTGGGGACAGGCGTTTTTAACAGCAATAAGCAACGCCTTTAGCAAGTTCTTTGGCTTCTTGCCTGATTTAATCGGCGCATTGCTAATTTTATTTATTGGCTGGTACATTGCCGGAATTTTATCGAAACTGGTAGCTAATATTCTTCGCAAAATTCGCTTTAACGAAGCAACCGATAAAGCCGGATTGAGCCGCTTTATCCAGTCTGCCGGGGTTCGCAAGGATGCCAGCAGCATAATGGGCGAGATTGTAAAATGGTTCTTCCGATTGATTGCGCTGGTTGCGGCTTTCAGCGTGTTGCAACTGCCCGCACTTACGGCAGCCCTGACCGGGATTTTGAACTTTATTCCGAATTTGTTCGTTGCATTAGTAATTATTCTAGTCGGTAGCCTGATTGCTAATTTCGTGGCCGATTTCGTAAAAGGCGCGGCCAGTTCTGCCGGATTTAGTAATGCTGGTCTGGTTTCCAATGTTGCCCGTTACGCTATTCTATACGTTGCGGTAATTGCGGCATTAGGCCAAATCGGAATTGCGGCAACCGTTATCAATACTATCTTTATTGGCACAATCGCGGCACTGGCTCTAGCGATTGGTCTGGCTTTCGGGCTGGGCGGACGCGATACGGCCAGCAAAATCTGGGAAAGCACCTACAATTCGGCTCAACAAAACTTGCCGAAGCTTGGTAGTGGCATGAAGCAGCAAGCCCAGCAGCAACAGCGTCAGCAAATGCCGCAGGTTGGAGCGCAGGTCTATAACCAGCCGCAGCCCCAGCCGCGTCAGGTCAGTAATGCTGGCTATCAGGCGGGTTATACTACCAATACTCCTCCGGCCAACCAACCCGGCGTTTACAATGCTCCTCCAGCCAACCAACCCGGTGGTTACTACAACCAGCCCAGTCAGGGTAATGGTGGATACTACGGTGGCAACCCTGAATCGGGTCAAGGGCGAGGTCAGGGCCAGCCGGGTCAACAAGGCGGCAGCTACTCTAACCCCAGCCAACAGCCAGACGGTGATTACTACGATCAGGGCAAGGGTGGCAGCAACTATCCACCCCGCAGTTAAGCAGTTTTGAGTTTTGAATTCCAAGTTTTAAGTTAGGGACACGTAATAAAGAAAGGGCAGACCTTGCGGGGTTTGTCCTTTCTTTATTTTAAATAAACCCCGTAGGATATTGCTCCACCAATAGAGGTTGAGGTAAAATCAACTGACAGAGCAGCATCCTACAAAAAGTCTCCTGGACATGAATGTCCGGGCTGATAACATGAAAACGGCCCTGAAAGGGCTAAAACGGGTTGGGTGGATTTCATCTTTCTTATAGGGTTAGTGTAACGGTAGAAGTTAAAAGAGCTAAAACAGGTTATGCGAATTTCATTTCGACCCGTAACGGCTTTAGCCACGTTTTCATGTTATCAGCCCAGCCTTTTAAGGCCGGGAGATAACCTCGATTAGCTTTTTCTGCACCATTGCGCTAAAAAATTCCTAGTCAAAGCCGTAGTCGAGTAGCGAGGCGGGCAGGCGGGCGGGTAGCAAATTCTCGCGCTCCCATTCAAACGGTAAAGTTAATTGGGTAGCCGGAACAGTTTTTGTTTGCGGGTTTTGAAAGCGGAATTTCGAGCTTTTTAATAATAAATCCTGTGGTACACCGAAATAGCGGCCATCCAGCGTGATAAAATCGCGGGCGCGGCTCGTGACTGCCCCAGTCTTTTGCAGAACTTCCAGGGTCTTAAAGGTGGCTGAACCCCGCAAATTTACAATGCGCTTGACACTAAGCGGGCCAAGACCAGGAACGCGGAGCAATTCTTCCGGCTCGGCCCGGTTCACTTCTACCGGGAAGCGTTCAAGATGTTGCAGGGCGTAGGCCACTTTTGGGTCAATGTTTTGGGGCAAGCTGCCGTTTTCACTAAAGGGCAATTCGTCAAAGCCAAAGCCGTATTCGCTAAGTAGCCAGTCGGTCTGGTAAAGCCGTTGCTGACGGCGAGGCGAGGGAGCGTTATAACCTTCGAGGGGCGTACCAGGTACAGGGCTAAACGCGCCATAATAAACGCGCTGCAAATTCTTTTCTTTATAAAGCCAATTGGTCGTCTTCAAAATCTCGCGGTCACTTTCTTCGCCCGCCCCGACCACCAACTGGGTGCTTTGCCCCGAAGCCAGCCAGCCACGCTCCTGCCGCAACTGCTCAATCCATTCCATCCGCATGATTATGTCACTAAAAAAATTCTTTTCGGGCGAAAGTGCGCCCAATCTTTCCGCCGAAGGAGCTTCCAGATTGACCGAAAGACGGTTGGAAAGTCGGGCCGCTTCTTCTATCAAGCTCAGGCTCGTACCCGGCAAAACTTTTAGGTGAATATACCCGCCATAATGAAATTTCTCGCGCAAAATCGCGGCAGTTTTAACCACCTGCTCCATCGCCGCATCCGCGCTATTGTCGGCACCACTGCTCAAAAGTAAGCCATCGGCCATACCCCGGCTTTGAAATTCCAGAAAAAGCTTTGCCAGTTCACCCGGCTCAAAAGTGGTGCGCCGCATAGTGTCGTTTTGCGTCCGTAACGGGCAGTAAAAACAGCCCCGGTCACAGCGATTGGTCTGCAACACCCGAAAAAGGTTGGAACTCCGCGCTTTGGATTTAGAATTGGCAGGATGAGCTTCGCCAGAAGTACACAAAGCGGCATTCGGGGTAATACTGCGCTTGCGCCGGGTCGTCGAAGTTGAAACCGCCTCGAACTGCGCCCCCTCCCCCAAAATATTCAGCTTATCGAATGTATCCATAATGAATTTCTTAGATTCCTGTGCTACAATATAATTAGCTTTCCCAAAATATTACCCAAAACAGGAGATTGTTATGGTTTCAGAGATTACCGTAAGTGGTGTTCATCATGTTCGCCTTATTGTAACAGACGTGCCGCGCTCTCTCGAATTTTACACCAGTTTGCTTAATTTTAAGCTGGCGGTAGAGCTTCCGCCGGGCGTGGTTATGTCTAATGGCAATATGCTACTTGGGCTTACTCCAGCCTGGGAACAAAGCGAGGCTATTGTTGGCGATAAATTTAGCGCAAACCGGGTTGGGCTAGACCATCTCAGTTTCAGTGTAGCTAATCGCGCCGAGCTTGAAAAAGCAGTAGCCTTATTTGACCAAAAAGGGGTCACACATGGCGAAATTACCGATTTGATTCCTTTTGGCATCACTATTTTAAGCTTTAACGACCCGGATGGGATTCACGTAGAGCTAACCGCCCCTATTAGCTAAAAGTTAGAGCCTTGCGGCAAAACGGCCAATTACTCTAATAAGTAATCTTCACCGTAGTGATTTGGCGGCGGTCTTGGACTAGCGCGATTTTTTCCTGAATAAGCCCGACGTAAAGGCGAATATCTTTCTCGTCCCGGTCAATCTTGATTTGGCCGACTACTTCGGCTTCTTCACCTGGCAAAAGCTGGCCTTCTTCGCCCTTACCATCACTAATCTTGCCAAAACCCCAGCGAAACGGGTAACGCACCGGGCCACCTACGCCGCTATTGGCATCGTAATCTACCCCAATTCGCCAGAACCCGGCCTTATCGTCGTAGCGGTTATTTTCGATAGAGCTATAGGTGTCGCGGGTAGTATATTGGAAATTGCTGAACGGCCCTTGTGTCCGAATCGGCACTTTACCCGTATTCTTGACCCGCACCGTGACTGTTACGGTGTTGCCCCGAATAATTTCAGTAGGGCTAATGCTGGCAAAAGTAATGGTCGCTTCGGGACGGCCACCGCCTTGCACTTCCACCTGACCACCCCGCCGGGTAATATTGCCGTATTGGTCTGCCGCCTGAATTGTGTAGTTGTAAATCCCGTCGGGCAAGGGGTCGCCCTTTTGGTCAAGCCCGTTAAAATCTACCCGGTCTTCCTGCGCGGGCTGATTTTTGGCGGTTTTCAGCACCCGGTTAAAACTGTTCGCTCCCGCCAGCGAAATCGTCACTGTCGCCGAACGAGTGGTGCGCCAATTAAAAGTGGCAACATCATCGCGGGCATCAAAATTCGGGCTGATAACTTGCGGGGTGGTGGCAATACTTTCAACTTCGGGATAACCCAGCTTGGCCGGACTGTTATTCAAGCTAAAACCCAAGCCTTGTGCCTCGCTACCCTGCGCCTCTAAAACGAATTTGTACCCGCCGTCGGGTAAAATTCGGCGTTGCGTCAAATTGTTCTCGACAAATTCTACCGCCCCGTCAAAGCGCAAATTATAACTACCGGGAGTACGCGGCTCATCCTTGCGTAAATCGTAGCGTTTGCCGTCCGGCCCTTGTACCGCTGCCGAAACTTTGGTATCGCGCCCTACCTGATAGCTCAAGTTAATCGCGCGCCCTTCGCCAATGTTCAAAGTTGGGCTATCAATTCTAATGTCACTCAAAACTGGGCCGCCTTCGCTTGAGCCGCAAGCCGTCAGCCAGAGCGATAATACTAGCAACAAAATTGGTAATTCATTCAGGCGTTTCATGGGCGAACCTTTTCGGGGTTTAAGGTTGGATTGGCCGGAGCAGCTTTTGGGCTATCAAAATATTTGCGGAAGATAAACAAAGTGGCAAGCCCAATCAAAACTCCAAACCAAAGGGTACAAAAGCGGATTAGCAAAGTGGCCGCGCTAGTGGTAGCGGTGGGCAAGTTGCTAAAAGCCAGTTGCAAAAGGCCACCAATCGAAGCGTCCGTTGCCCCCAAACCGCCGGGTAGCAGCGACACCGAGCCAATCAAGGTCGAAGTCGCCAGAATAAAGGTACATTTGACCAGTAATTCCAAACTCAGGGCAAAGCCTAGCCCGTTCATGACCAGTGCAAAGGCCAGACATTCGCAGCCCCAGCCCAGCAGCCCTAGCCCAACCGCCAGTATCGTGCTTTTTGGGCTGAACAAACGGTAGCTGCTTTCGTAAAAGTTATGCAAATGCTGCATCCGCGATTTCAGAAATTTGATGCGGCCAAACCAATCAATCAGGGTTAAGGCCAAGCGTCGCCACTGGATGACCACAAACAAGACCAGGGCCGCCAGCAAAATCAGGATTAGAACTAACCTCAAACCCGCGTTATCGAAAAAGATAAAGCCAAGCGAGGCCAGCAACAACATTGCCAGCCCATCCGTTACTCGTTCAGCAATCACAATCGGGGCAGTCACCATTATTGGCGTATTATTCAGGCGGTTAATCAGGTAGGATTTCAGGAATTCGCCAACCTTGCCCGGTGTCATCGCCATCGACATACCGCTAACCGAAACAATCGCGCTTTCCTTGAGCGGAATTTGCTCCGCCCCGCCGCCCACTACTTTTAGATAATAATGCCATTTCACAAAGCGCAACACATAATTTACCAGCGTCAGGCTCAAAATCGGGGCAAGCAACCACCACTCGAACTTTTGCAACACTTCCACCATTTTCTGATAATCGCCGAAAATGGCAAGCGCGGCCACTACCGCCAGCCCGAACAAAAACGAAAGAATAATTTTGCTACGGATTTTCGCTAAAAATTCCATTTGCCCCTGCTTATACTACTAATAAAACTAAAATAAAGTAAAATCAAGACCAAACTATAACCACCCGATTTTAACAGATGCCCCCACCTACCGCAACAGCTAAAATTTAAAGTTTTCCTCCCAAAAACCCGTCAGTCTGCTATAATAGCCACTGAATTTCACTAACAACACTTGTTCCCACCGACAACCGACAACCCTATCTTCTCTATCAACTAATAACTAACAACTAACAACTATGAAGATTTGTTTTATTGCGCCGTTTGGCCTCAAAACTAAAGGAACGACGAGCGGGCGAATATTGCCAATGGCCGAGGCTCTGGTCGAGCGTGGGCATCAGGTGCGGGTAATTGTGCCGCCCTGGGACGACCCGCCCGGTTCGCCCGATTTGTTCTTGAAAAAGGCCAGACTGGAAGTTCAAAACGGGGTAGAAATCGAGATTGTGCCAGTTGGCCCAAAGCCTTCGGTACTGTCTTTGCCTGTCCGTTTGGCAAGTTCGGCAAATCGTTTCCAACCTGAGATAATTCATGTTTTTAAGCCCAAAGCCTATAGCGGGCTGGCGGCGTTGCTTCTTTCCTTGCGCCATCGCCCCTTTTTGCTGGATACCGACGATTGGGAAGGGCCGGGCGGCTGGAATAGTCGCAATGCTTACTCGGCCAACCAAAGACGGCTTTTCGCGTGGCAGGAGCGCGATTTACCCCGCCGAGCTACCGCCGTTACGGTGGTCAGTCGCACGCTGCAAACCCAAATTTGGGGCTTTGGCGTACCGCCTGAAAAAGTTTGCTATTTGCCCAATGGCGTTTCTCGCCAAAAATACGCCGATTGGAGCGGGCCAAAAGTTGACCACGCTGCTAAACAATGGCGCACTCGTCTAAATTTGAACGATAAAATTGTTTTGTTGGCTTACACCCGTTTTGCTGAATTTGAACCGGCCCGCTTTTTCGGCATAGCCCAGGCAACGCTGGCCCGCCTCGCGCCCGAAGAAGCTGAAAAAGTGCGGTTGCTAATCGTGGGTGGGGGTTTTTACCGGGAAGAAGATAAATTAAAGGAAATGGCCGCGCCTTTCGGGTTAGCCGATAAAGTAGTTTCCGCCGGATTTGCCGCCTGGAAAGATTTACCCGGCCTTTTGCGTACCGCCGACCTCGCCCTTTATCCCTTCGACGACAATTTGATAAACCGGGCGCGTTGCTCGGTCAAATTTCTGGAATTAATGATAGCCGAACGCCCGCTAATCAGTGAAGCCGTTGGCGAAATCGGCGAATATTTGCGAGATGGACAAAGCAATCTACTGGTTTCACCCGGCGACACCCAAGCATTTGCCGCCGCCGCCGCCCGCCTGCTCCAACTTTCGCCCGAAGCTCGCCAAAACATAGGGCAGCAAGCCGCCACCCACCTCTGGCAAAATTACAACTGGTCAAAACTAATTGAACCTTTGGAAGAGATTTACAAGAAAGTATCAAGTATCAAGTATCAAGTATCAAGTATCAAGTAAATGCCGCGTTCTCTGTAGGATGCTGCTCTGCCAATTGATTTTACCCCACCCCTCATGTAGGATGCTGCTCTGCCAGTTGATTTTACCCAACCTCTACTAGCGGAGCAATACCCCACAAAATTTATTCCAATACAAGAAAGGGCAAACCCCGCAAGGTCTGCCCCTTCCTGTATTTCTAACTCGTAACCTGTTTCTACCGACAAGCGACAGACCTTCCCAACTAGAAACTAAAAACTTTACTCCATCGAAGCCATTGCCGGACGAGAAGCCTCGCCAGGTGTGCCGGAAGGAGCGGGTGCGGTAGGTTGTTTGGCTGGCAGGATAAAGGATAAGGCCACCAGAGCCACCATCGCAATCGTCACAAGGGTAAAGACATCAACTATACCGGCAGTTCCGGCATTCGAGGTAATTTGTGCGCCTACTGCTTGCTGAATTTGCTGCTGCAAAGCCGGGAAATCAGGCGAAGTATTGATAGTCGCGGCGGTCAGACCGGGATGAGACGAAAGGAAAGCCGGGACAAATTGCTGCTGCACCTGTCCGGCAATCGCGGCGCGTTCGGCTTCGCTCGGAATATGGCTGGCGGTTTGCTGCACAAAATAGGTGGACAGCACCGCGATACCAATCGAGCTAAAAATCTGAGCCGAAGCGTTGTAAAGCGAACTGGCTTTCGGCAAGGCTCGACCACTGATTTTCGCCAGAGCCAGTGTTTGCAAGGGAATACCCGTCATCCCAAAGCCCAAACCGCGCAAAATCATGGCCGGAACAAGACTCCAGCCGTCGGTATCATTGTTGATACCCAGTAGCAGCAAATTACTCGCTGCCAGCAAAATCATACCCAACAGCACCAGATAGCGCGGGCCAAGCAAGGCATACAACTTGCGCCCGGTTATAGCTACCGCTACCGCCGCCGCGATACCCATCGGCATAGTCGTAAGTCCGGCTACCGTCGCGCTCAGGTGCGGGGTGCGAATGTTTTGCAGGAAGACCGGCAAAAGGAAGAACGAGCCAAAGATAAAGCCACGCAATGACCAGGTCATAATACTGGAAGTGGCAAATTCGCGCTCCTTGAACAATCGCAAATCCAGCACCGGGTCTTTCGTCCGCAATTCGTAGAGCGTAAAGGCGATTAGCAGCACCAAACCAGCCGCGACCCAGGCCCAAACTTCCCAATAGCCCCAGCCGAGAATATCGCCTTGCGGGTTAATCGCGCTCTTGGTAGCCGGGTTACGTTCGCTCACCAGCGTAAAACCGTAGACCACTGCTACAATCCCGGCCATCGAAAGGCCCAGACCAAGCGTATCAAATTTGGCTTTTGGCCCTTGCTGCACCGGGTTTGCTTCTGGCTTGAAGATGCGCCACATCAAAAAGATTGCCAGTATGCCCACCGGGATATTTATAAAGAATATCCATTGCCAGCCATAAGCGTCAATCAGCAAACCACCAACCGTCGGGCCAAAAGCGGGAGCCATCAGCACCGGGATACCGATAATCGCCGACGAACCGGCCCGTTCTTCGGGCGGAAACGCTCCAAAAGAAATCGCGGTGGAAAGCGGGAAAAGTGCGCCGCCGCCAATGCCCTGCACCACCCGGAAGAAAATTAACAAAGCAATATAGGGATGGCCGCTTTCATCTTGTATCAAATCGCTGAGGCCGCACAAGAGCGAACCAACCGTAAAAAGCGCGAGACAGGCAATATATACTTTTTTAATACCAATTCGGTTGGACAAATAGCCCGCCGCCGGAATAACCGCCGCCTGTGCCAAAAAGTAAGCGGTAACTACCCACTGCACCGAGTTAATATCGGTGTTAAAAGCCTTACCCATCGGCGATAAAGCCACGTTTACGATGGTGTTATCCAGCACCGACATAAACAGGCCCAGCGCGGCAGTGAGAGCCACCGCGTACTTATACTGAATTTTTAACATTACCTGATGTTTCCTCCCATTGTGAGCGAACCTTCTAAATAAATTCCTGGCTTTCTTTTTTATAAACCGCCTTGTTTATATAATCTTGTTCTTTGTAATACTGAATGAAGTTCATTCTATCCTGTTATACACCTGATTCTTTGACCTGTCAAGAGCTTTTGTAATTACTCTTAGAGATTAGCAGATAATCTTTGCACAGTCAATAGTTTTCATGTCAATTTTTGCTAAGAGAAACATTTCTTTCCAATTTCTTAATTCTTCCGAAAAGCGCATCATATTTTTGCAAAGCTGCCGTCGGCTTTGGTCAGGTAAAGAGCGTTAATATTGTTCAGAAACACAAGAAGATGTATAAGCTACGGTAGAGGGGGTTCGTTGCAAGCTGGGCGCAAATCGGCTAAACTAGGCTGGCGTGAGGAAACCAAAATTAAGGAAAAAGTTATGAGTACGGGCGAGACGGAAACAACCTCGGAGCAGCCTATATCCGAAGCGGAAAAATTGATTGAGCAGGGCTACCAGCATTTGCTGACGATTGCCGGAACGCAAAATAACAGGCAAGCGGTAGATATTTGCAAGGCGGCAATTGGTATTTTTGAGCAAGCGATTACTGCCGGAGAAGAAATCGAGCAGAAACGCGAAGCCCGACGCGGTTTGGCGGCAACCTATAGCCAGCTTGGACACCAGCAACGCTATGCCAAAAATTATCCGGCGGCGGTGGCGGCTTTTTCCGAAGCCCTCAAGCTTAACCCAACTTTGGCCGATGATTACTACTACCGGGCCAGAAGCTTTCAGAAGCAGGGCGATGAAGCCGCCGCCCGTCGCGATTTTACCGAATATTTGCGGCGGGGCGAGGACGATTATTTGCGGAGCGCGGCTCGTGAACAAATTTCTTCGATGACCCTGAAAACCGGGGATAACGCCAGCCAGTCGGCCCACTGGCAACAGGAAGGGATGCGCCTGACTTCGGAAGCCGGAAACGTGATGCACCCGCGTGGCGACGAAGCCCCGAATTTACCCCGCGCCGTCGCTATCTATAACAAAGCTCTGGATGCCTTTAACCGGGCGGTAGCCGCCGACCCCAAAGCGATGATGGCCCAAATCGGCTTAATCGGTGCGCTTTCGGCTCAGGCCGAATGTTACACCCAGATGGAAGAATACGATTTGGCGATTGATAATTATAACCGGGCTTTTGTGGTTCGCCCGCAACCGCAGTATATTTTCAAGCGAGGCGAAGCTTACCGGGCCGCCGGACATCAGGAACAGGCCCGCGCCGATTTTGAACGCTATATTAAGGAAGGCAATGACCGCGCCCTGAAATTGCAAGCTCAAAAATACCTGGAAGAAAAGGTAAAGGCGTGAGCTTCCCGACGCTGGCGATTGCCGTCGTTAGCTATAATTCGGCCAAATGGCTGGATAAATGCCTGTCTACCCTGCTCGATAACGTCCAAAACTACCCGGCCAAAGTCGAAATCGGCCTAATCGAAAACGGCGAACCAGCCCAAAGCGCAAAGCTGGCAAAATCTTTCGAGTGGCAAAATTTAAAGTTTTTCGCCGCTCCCCAAAATTTGGGTTATGGCGGCGCGGCAAACTACGGCTGGGAAAATTTGGTGGGAGAAATTTGTCTGGTCTTAAACCCGGACATGAGCTTTCCAGCAAATTGGCTTTTGAGGCTAATCGAACCATTCCGGCACGACCCGCAAATCGGGGTAATCGGCTGCAAATTGCTTTATGAGGATAAGCGCATCCAGCACGCGGGCGGGATTGTGAAATATGGTGCGGCTCTGGTCGAAACCTTCGGGCAAGGCCAAATTGACGACGGGCGTTTTGACGAAAGCTACGAAGCCGAATTTGTGACAGGGGCGGCTCTGGCGGTGCGGCG
>JBBQGP010000179.1:0-10918 GCA_038323095.1 Chloroflexia bacterium
ATGACCACTCATTTTATGCGCTCGTACTCGCTTTTGCTTATCCAGACCTGCCACCGTCGCAACGCCCACGCGATGGGCGGGATGGCAGCCCAAATTCCGATTAAAAACAACCCGCAAGCTAACGACGAAGCTTTTGCCAAAGTGCGGGCCGACAAAGAACGCGAAGCTACCGACGGTCACGACGGCACTTGGGTAGCCCATCCCGGCCTTGTCCCGGTTGCGCTTGATGTTTTTAATGAACACATGAAAACTCCGAACCAGATTGAGCGCAAGCGCGAGGATGTTCAGGTAGCGGGCAAAGACTTGATTACCTTCCCGGAAGCCGAAGGCAACATTTCCGAAGCCGGGCTACGCCTCAATATTAGTGTGGCAATGCAGTATATCGAAGCCTGGTTGCGTGGGTCAGGCGCAGTACCTATCTTTAACTTGATGGAAGATGCAGCGACGGCGGAAATTTCCCGTTCACAAGTTTGGCAATGGATTCACCACCCTAAAGGCGTTTTGGCAGATGGTCGCAAGGTTACTAAAGAAATGTTCCGCGAAGTGCTAACCGAAGAACGCGAGAAAATTCGCCAGATGGTCGGCAACGAATATTACAATAGCGGCAAGTTCGATACTGCTTCTCAATTGCTGGATATGATTTCGACCAGTGATGATTTTGTGGAGTTTTTAACCTTGCCAGGTTATAGCTACCTGGATTAATTGCAAAATGGCCCGACGACTTTCAGGTCATCGGGCCACTTTGCAAACCCCTCTTATTTTCTTGCTCTAGCTCTCCTGCAACGTAAATCGTAAGTACCAAGTAATAAGGCTAACTCTCCCATCCGCAAATTTGCTCTCACCATGACGTTATCATCGTCCGCAAAACCTGCATCCCAGACCGAGTAAACTTTTTGCAAAAGGTTCAAATCACCCTCACTCAGTTCAGCGTGGCCTTTGGTAGCTTCGAGTCGTGCTAATAGCCCTTTGGAAGCGGCTAGTATTGCAATTGCCTCATTTTGGTTCATCTTATTTGTCTTTCAATTTTTGGTAAAACGCTTTCGCTCACTTATTTGTATAGTTGAATTTTAGCTAAATTTTATGAGGAAGGTATAAGGGAACTATGAGAAAACACAAAGGCAGTATAAGGATACTATGAGGATTTTGTGAGCAGATTCAAAACGAGTGCAGCATTGGTGGCACTACTTTTGCAACCTGATTAAGATAGGATTTGTAAATGACAGGTTAAGGAGAATAAGTTGATGTTTGACGACAACGATAAAGAAAATAACCAGCCACTCGATTTTAAAACGCTCAAAAAGAGCATTGTCGAGTCGGCAGAGCCGGTGGTAGAAACTATTGTAGGCTACAAGCCCGCCGTCGGCAAAGGTAAGTACAAGCCCGATTTGGAAGAAATGCCGGAAATGATGTCCCAATTCTTTCGAGCGGCAGCAGAATTAGTCGAAGAAAATGTGGGTAGCGCAAAAGTACAAAGTGCTACCGAACAGGTTCAGGATGCCAAATTGGATAAAAAAGCCAAAAAGTTGGCCGATAAAAGCAGCAAGCTTTTGAGTAGCAAGGTAGACGATGCCAAATCTGCTATTAGTGATGCTAAACTGGACAAAAAAGCAGGCGACTTAGCCGACAACGCCGGGGCAGGGCTGGCAGGTTTCGCTGCCGCCGTCAGCGATTTTGTAGGTAAAGCCGGAGATACGGTCAAGGATGCTCAGTTGGATAAAAAAGCGGGCAATCTGGCCGGAGCAATTGGCGATAGCGTTAAAGATGCTCACCTGGATAAAAAAGCGGGCGATGTAATTGATAACCTTTCGAGCCGTTTCAAAGAAGCCGATTTAGGCACAAAAGCGGCGGATTTGGCCGGGACAATTGGCGCGGCGGCGATGCCTGTTATTGCCAAAGTTAAGGATGCCGAGCTTGGCAACAAGGCCAGTAACGCGGTAGATTTGCTTTCGGCCAAAGTTAAGGACGCTGAATTGGGGGCAAGAGCTTCGGATTTTGCTGATACCGTTTCGGGCAAAGTCAAGGATGCCAAACTGGGCGAAAAAGCCTCTGATTTCGCTGATACGGTTTCCACCAGGGTAAAAGAAGCCAAACTGGACAAAAAGTTGGCTGATGCCAAATTGCCGGAAAAAGCAATTGCGGTAGCCGGGATGGTGCCGGGAATCGAAATCAAGAACCCCAAGAAGGCTGCCAAGCAATTCCGCAAGAAGCGCAAAGAGATTCTCAAAGCCGTTAATACTCAGCAGAAAGAGTTGAACAAGGCTTTGAAGAAACGCCAAATCGAAGCGGCCAAGTATGCTGCTGCCCGACAGCGCGATATTCAAAACGGCAAGCTGCGTGTCCCTAAATACGAGGCACCCAAGCTCGTCAAAAAGGCTGGTTTCCCCTGGGGTAAAACTCTGGCTGGGACAGGGCTGGCTTACGGTGGCTTGGCCGTTCTTAATACCCGCGTTTGGTCGAATGTGCCGCCCTTGCAAAGCAAGCTGGAAGGCGAAGGCCATTACTACCGCTCACGGCAGGGCGTGATTTTCTATAAAGAAGCCGGACAAGACCAGGACAATCAACCGCCGGTGGTGCTGGTTCACGGGATTGGCGCGGGCAATCATAGCTACGAATGGGAGCCAAACTTTGGCGCAATCGCGGCCCAGCATAAAACCTATGCCTTCGATTTGTTAGGTTTTGGCAATTCGGAACGGCCGGCCCTCAAGTATACCGCCGAAGTTTACATCAAGCAATTGACCGAGTTTCTTGATCAGGTGGTAGCGCGTCCGGCGATTGTTGTGGCTTCATCGCTGTCCAGTAGCTACGCGGTGCAAGTCGCTTTCCGCCGTCCGCAATTGGTGCAAAAACTAATACTAATGGAGCCTAGCGGGATTTTCCGGGGGCAAGGCATTAGTGGCCCGAATTTGGCTGGCCCGTTATCCGGCGCAGCTTACTCGGTGCTTCGCGCTCCGGTCTTGGGCAAAGCGATTTATAGTGGCGTGGCTTCTCATTCTGGTGTCAAGAGCTTTATGGAAAACCAGATGTTCTATGATAAAATCAACGCTACGCCGGAGCGTGTCGAACAATACTGGACTGCCGCCCATCAGGAAGGCGCAGAATACGCCCCGCCGAGCTTCTTCACTGGCTTGCTAAACGCCGAAATCGGGGAGACGCTGGGGAAAATTCAACAACCTGTCCTGATTTTCTGGGGTAAGGAATCCATGATTACGCCGCCCGCCGAGCGCGAGGAAATTTCCATGAAGAACCCGAAAGCCCAGGTCGAAACTATCGAACGGGCGCGGCTGGCTCTTAATCAGGAACATCCTGACCAGTTTAACAAAATCGCTCTGGACTTCTTGGGTAAGCCGAGTGAGCCAGTGACCGATACGGCGGCGGTGGGCTTTGTCCATAACGCCGGGCCTGCTTTGGAAGAAATGGGCAATATATCCACCGAGACTTCGCCCGCCCAAACTCCGACCCAAAAATCTAATGACAACGGCAAGCAGGCTTCGGTAAAGCCTACCGATAACGGCAAGCGTGAAAACGTTTCGGGGCAAGCTGAAACCGGCCTGAAGCCCACTGATACCGGCAAACCCGAGAATGTTTCGGTGAACAACCCGCAGCCGATACAGACCGCCGAAGCTTCCAGCCAGCCTGAGCAAAAAGGTATCGAGTTCGATAGCAGCGACTTGAAGCAGGAACTCGAAGACCATCGCAAGACCTTCATTGGTGATAACGATACGGGTCGCGCCCTGCTCCAGGATGCCGATAATGACGGCCTCGACGATAGAGCAATGTAGGGGTAAGTAACAAGTAACAAGTAACAAAAGTCCTGCGAGGTAAACTGGTTTATCTTACAGGGCTTTTTCTTTCTGTAAAAAATGTGTAACAATTCAGGTGCAGGAGGGACTTTAAATCCTGACCTTATGGGTTAGGGTAAAATCGAGATTGGAAATTCTTCTTACAAGATGGCTGGCTGAATTCTTACAAAAACGTTTTTGAATCTCTTTAACATAGGCTTTTTATCCTGAAATTTCCACCCGAGTTAAACTTGTTACTTGTTACTTGTTACTTGTTCAAGGCGGTTACTACCGCTTTCGTCGGGTTGCCAGCCAGATAGAGGGTTTTTTGGTCGGGGCTAAAAGCGAAGGGTGAGGTTTGGAGCGGAATTTGGGTGGCCGAAAGCACTTGCCCGGTGCGAACGTTCAGCCCATACAAAAAAGCTTGTCCGGCTTCATCCTTGAAAGTTACAAAAGCTTCGGATTTATCCGCGTTGAATTGTGGGCCAAAGATTAATTCGAGTGCGCCACCCACCGCCCAACTCGGCTTATCTTTGGTAGCATCAAAATATATCAGGCCAGAAGCCTTGACCGAAGCCTGAATCAAATAAACCCCTTCGTTTATCGGCAGCATATCGTACAAGCCGTAGATGCTGGTATCGGTCTGGCGAATTTGGTTTATCGCAAAATTAAAAGTAGACAGCAAGGATTTTTGTCCGGCGGAAAAAACCGCGACGTAAGCCGTTTTCTCATCGGGGGCAAGCGCAATCGCCGGGTTAGTGCTGGGCTGAATATCCAAAACTCGTTGCCAGACCAGTCGCCCGGTGGTTGGTTCTATCCGCCGAATTACCGGGCTGCTGGCCTGACCGGGAGTAATCGGGACAGTCGAATACAGCGCGTCGGGGTTAGAATTGGGCAGAAAAAGCAGCCCCAGAGCTTGCCAGAACAATTTCCCGTCCGGCGGGTTCAGCCCGTACACCCCAAAATCCGCCCCTTCCACAATAATCGCTTTTGTGCCAAAAATCACGTTTGTACTGCGGCTTTCCCGTTCGGGGGCGGCGGCGTTGGGGAAAAAGAACCATTTGGGCTGCCCGGTCTTAATATCCAAAGCCAGCAAGCGCAAATATTCGGGCCGGGTCGTGGTGCGCGGGGCAAACGGGTTAATCTTGGTGCTGACCGCCGTTACCACTAAATCGCCATAAATCGCGCCGGGTAGCCAGCGTGTTTCCGGGTCGCGGTTGGGCGCGTCGAACTTCATATCGGCTTCCCATTGTTTTTGGCCGCTTTTTACCTCGTAAGCCGTCAGTTTTTCCGCCGCCGTGTCGCCGATTATTACCGTGCCGCTTACCACTACCGAGAAGGGAGCGCGGGCAGGAACGGTTGTCGGGGAAGGGATGGGGGGTTGCGGGTTGCGAGTTGCGAGTTGCGAGTTAGGCGGGGTTGGGGAAGGAATAGAGGTGGCGGTAGGCAGGGGGGTGGGAGTTGGGCGGGGCGGGGCGGTCTGGATTTGCTTCCAGGTTATCGAGCCGTCGCTGCCGTTCAGGGCGTACAGGCTGCCGTTCAGGGTTTTCGCCAAAACCAGTCCGCCCGATTCGCCGACAATTTCCGCCGGGCCGTTTTCCTCTAGCGTTACCTTCCATTTGGTACTCAGGGTAGCCGCTCCGCCCTGCAAGGCCGATAGCACTGGCACAGGCGGCAAGGGTGGCGCGAATGGGCCATTAAGGGCAGGAACGGTTGTCGGGGGGGAAACAGTTGTTGTCGGTTGTCGGTTGTCGGTTGTTGGGGAAGGGGCAGCGAGTTGCGGGTTGGGCGGGGTTGGGGAAAAGGCGGCTTGCGAGGCCGAAGGTGTTTCCGACTTCGTACTTCCGACTTCCGAATTGCCCGCCCCCGCCCCGCCTCCGCAAGCCGAAAGCAGCAAGCCGAATACCACCAGCAGCAGCCCAAGCCTGAATTTTAATTCCCCAACTCTAACCACTCGCAACTCCCGTAAGCGTCATAAGAAAAACGTTTCGCGTTCAACCGCCCCGTTTGTAAGATGCTGCTCCGCCAGTTGAGGTTTGGTCAAAATCAATGGGCAGAGCCACATCCTACAAGATGCCCCATTCCCCTGTAGGATGCTGCTCCGCCAGTTGACTTTTGCCCAACCTCGATTCAGCTAAATTCTCACCTGTTTTCGTCAATCCCTGCCCCTGTCTCACCAACACCCGGTACTCCTACCCAATCGTCAATCGTCAATTCCCCTCAACGATTTTGATTTCGGCTTCCGTCAAATCGTATAATTGGTAGACCAGTTTGTCTATCTCCCGGTCAGTCGCGTCTATCTGGCGTTGCAGCATCGTCTTTTCCTGGCTGGTACGGGCGACGGCCAGACGGCGGTGCAATTCCAGCATTTGCTCCACCAATTTTACCATATCGTCATGCCGTTTCCTATCCGCCTTATCCTCAAAATTTATCGTTCTGATGGGTAATTGCTCCACGTACATTGGCTTGTATTCAAAGTAACCACCCTGCTTAGTAGAAGAAATGAGGTGCATAACAAAATCAGGAACTTTAGAATTTAGTAGACCAAGCAAATATAAATCATCAGTAGAAATAATAGAGGTTTTGTCACTTGAAAAAGCGGGTCAATCAATTCTTGGCGAGTGCGCGTTTCGTTAAAATCAGCGTTGCGATAACTTTGCTGGTTATTGTGGAAATTTTCGGCAAGTCTGAGAATAATATCGGGTGTTGGCATGATAGTTTCTGGTTTCTGGTTTCAGGTTATGTTTAGCGACAGGTTGAGTTTACTATTTTTTGTAGCAATTGGCAATAGCTGGAATAAAGTAATCAAGTTTTCCACCACTTTTCCACCATTGTCCACTGTTGGGGATATTTTGGGGAGAAATCACATGTCATGCACCGTTCATGCACCCGGTTATCCACCGAATTATGTATAGCAGTGGATAAGTCAGGAGTTTTAGTTGCGAGTTACGAGTTGCGAGTTAAAAAAGCACAGGTTATACACCGGGTTATGCACCGGCAGTGGAAAAAGGGCGGAAGAACCAGGAAATAAAGCTAGATAATACAGAATTCATGCACAGCTTTTTCACAGGGTTATCCACAGGGTTATCAACATCTGTGGATAACTAAGCAAGTCGGAAGGTGGATACGGGTAAATCGCATGGGGCTAAAGGCCCAAGCTCAAAAAGCTAAAGTACGCTGAAGCGCACTAACCGCTGTTCAAGCCTGTTATTAAGTAGGATGCTGCTCCGTCGGTTGATGTTCGGCTAAAATCAATGGGCAGAGCCACATCCTACAAGGATGCCGCTATCTCCTGTAGGATGCTGCTCTGCCAGTTGACTTTTGACCAACTTAACATGTGCTATCTTGGCTCGAAATTCATTTCAGGGCGATTAAACGCCAACCGTTTTTCCAACTTAACCTGAAACTTGAACTTTCTTAGCCAAAAAGAACTATTTGTGGAACAAGGGTTCAAATTTGTTAGGCGATATGGTAAAATAGGCAGGTAAAGAGTGGCGAAAAAATTTCGGAATGGGTTTCGTAAGTAAAAAAAAAATGCTTCAAGAAATAAATATAACCAATTTTGCAATTATAGACCGGCTCAGTTTGCGCCTTAATCCGGGCTTTAATGCTCTCACGGGCGAGACGGGCGCGGGAAAATCAATTATTATTGATGCAATGGGCGCGATGCTGGGTGAAAAGATTGGCCCGGAATTCATCCGGCACGGAGCAGAACGGGCGCGGGTGGAAGGCTTTTTCGAGGTCAAGCTGAATTTGAGCGATGAACGCTTTGTCCGCCTGCTGGATTTACTCCAGGAATACGAGCTTTTTGACGACACGGGCCGCCCTGCTCCCTCTGAAACCAACCCCGACCCTTCTTTAACCCTTAGTTTATCCCGCGAACTAAACCAGACCGGGCGAACGGTTTGCCGGGTGAACGGCAGCACCGTCAAGCAAGACGTACTCCGCGAAATTGGGCAAGCTCTGATAGATATTCACGGCCAGACCGAGCATATTTCGCTAATGCGGGTCAACGAACACCTCGAACTTTTAGACCAGTATGCCGGGATTATGAGCCAGCGTAACAAAATGGCCGAATTGGTCGGGCAAATGCGGGCGATTCGCAAAGAAATTAACAGTTTGCAACGGGACGAACGCGAATTGAACCGCCGTACCGATTTGCTGCGCTTTCAGGTAGACGAAATTGACCAGGCCGGACTGGAAGCTGGCGAAGAAGAAGGATTGACCAAAGAACGCCAATTGCAAAACAGTGCCGAAAAATTGAGCGGGCTGGCCGAACGAATTTACCGGGTATTGTATCAGGGCTATTCCGAAGAAGAAAGCGGCGCAGGCTATTCGGCAGGTCGGGCCGCGCTGGGAGGTCGTAAGGGCGGTGGTAGCCGCGCAGCCGGGGAAGTAGGCGGCAGAGCGGTTCAGGAAGCTTTGAGCGAAGTTGAAGGCTTGCTGGAAGAATTGGCTCGCTTTGATGCCGAATTTGCCAAAGATGCCGAAACTATCCGCGAAGTTAGCTACCGGCTGGAAGATGTGTCACACGGCGTGCGCGAGTTCCGGGACAGAGTAGAGCATGACCCGAAGCGGCTGGAAGAAATCGAGGAACGCCTGAACTTGATTCGGACACTCAAACGCAAGTACGGTGCAACGATTGCCGATATTCTCAAATTCCGCAAGGAATCGGCGGACGAACTCAGCAAAATCGAACATTCCGGCGAACGATTGCTCGAATTGCACGCTCAAGAAGCTAAACTACTGGATAAAATCGGGCTGCTGGCCGGAAAGTTAAGCGAAGAACGGCGCAAGGCGGGTGAAAAACTGGCCGGAGAAGTCGAAAAAGCTTTGCAGGATTTGAAATTGCTGCGGGCGCGTTTCGTCGTAAATATTACCCAGACCGAAAGCGAGGATGGCGCACCCGTCAAGAATGGCGAAGGCGAAATTCACCGCTACAACTTCGACGGGCGCGGGATTGACCGGGTAGAATTTTATGTCTCACTCAACCCCGGCGAACCCCCCAAGCCCTTGCAGAAGGTCGCCAGTGGCGGCGAAACTTCACGCCTGATGCTGGCCCTCAAATCTATTCTGGCGGCGGCGGACGCTATCCCAACCCTGATTTTTGACGAAATAGATGTCGGCGTAGGTGGCCGGAGCGGTCAGGTAGTCGGCGAAAAATTGTGGCAATTGACTAATTCTGCCGACCACCAGGTAATTTGTATTACTCACTTACCCCAGATTGCCGCTTTTGGTGATGCCCATTACAACATTATCAAGCAAGTCCGCGACGAAAGAACTGTCAGCAACGTAGTGCAATTAAACGAGAACGAACGGATTGACGAACTGGCAATGATGATTGGCGGCTTGCCCGTCACCGATGTAAAACGTTCCAACGCTATCGAAATGTTGCGCGAGATAGGCGATTGGAAAGTCAAAGCCAAAGCTGAAGGCCAAAAAGCAAAAGCCGAAAATCGGGAACGGGAAATGGTCAGCAGCGTACAGCAAAGCCAGCTACAATTCCAGGCGGGGTAACATTTATGTCAATTCAGGATGTACGAAAACTGAATGAAATTATAGCCGAGCCGTTTTTGGACGAAGAAGCCGCGATAGCCCAGGACGATTATTATTACTATGATACTCATTTTACCAGGAAAGATTTGATGAGCGAAGCCGACGCACATTTTAAGCTGATAAAGTATTTGGTGACTTTACTTGAGTGGTATTATCGCTTGGAGAATTGCTATATTGGGGCAAACATTAACGTTTACCAAGACCCCGGTAAGAACCAAAAACCAATATCGCCAGATGTAATGCTGGTCAAAAATTTGGTTTTAGCCAGAGAGGAACGCCGCAAACTCAAAAGCTGGAAGATGCGGCTCAAGAATCGACCTGCCCCAACGGTAGTGTTTGAAATAAGTTTGGGTAAAACCTGGCGCGAGGATTTGGAGCAAAAACCCGCCCAATACCTGAAATTGGGGGTCAAGGAATATTTCAGCTATGACCCGAACGACCCGACGGTCTGGCGAATTGAGCCGCGCCAGAGGGCAATTGTGCGATTACGGGGCTGGAGCTACAAAAACGGCCAAATCGAAGAAATCCAGCTAAATGAGCGCGGTTGGCTTTGGAGCGAGGAATTGGATAGCTGGCTCGTCCCGGACGAAGAATTTTTGCGTTTGTATGACCTCGCAGGCCGTCGGAGATTGACCGGCGAAGAAACCGCGCAGGCCAAGTTGCGGGAGTTAGGGATTGACCCCGCCAGTTTATAATATCAGGTTGTATTTATCACGTTGTAAAAGGTAGTAGCTTTGATGGTAATGGTAAAGAAGATTGTCCAGTATTGTGACGTTGTAATGGAAGTAACCTGGCTGCTGGCTCTGGTCAGCATCCCGCTTTACTTTAATATATACACCAGCCGGGTTTTCGAGCCGGACAAAATCACCCTCTTTCGCACACTGGCCCTGATTATCGGGGTGGCCTGGCTGATTAAAGAAGTGGCGATTGCCTTTGGGAAAAGAGAAGTGCAGAGCGCGAAATATAAGGCTCAGGCTGCGCTCCCGAAATGGCGTAAGGCCAACATAGGCGAAATTGAACCAGTTTTCGAGCCGGATGGCGATACCAACCCGCCTGACCCGCGCCCTTTCCCCCGCAATTTCCTGCTAACTCCGCTAATCTGGCCGGCCATGCTGCTGATTTTTGTTTATACTATCGCCACTATTCTTTCGGTTGTGCCGGGAGCAAGCTGGTGGGGTGGCTATCAGCGTATGGAGGGAACTTATACCCTTCTTAGCTACATAATTTTATTTCTGGCTCTGGTTTACAATTTGCGGGAACGGCGACAGCTGGAACGCTTGATTAGCTTTGTGCTGTTGACCAATCTGCCCGTCGCTCTATACGGCTTCTTGCAGCATTATCAGGCTGACCCTTTGCCCTGGCAGGGAGATGTATTCTTCCGCGTCACTTCGACGATGGGCAATGCTATTTTTATCGCGGCTTACCTAATTATGGTCGTACCACTTATTTTGTACCGGGCGATAATGACGGGCAGTTGGCTGGTGACAAACCGCCATCTGGCAAAGCGCAATTTTCGGGGCAAGCAGCGCGACAACGCCCTTAGCTGGGTCGGCCTTTACGGTGTTTTCATAATTTTTGAAGTT
>JBBQGP010000180.1:0-10907 GCA_038323095.1 Chloroflexia bacterium
CCTCAGCAAATTCTTGATATACTCGATTACCAAAGAATGAATATTAGCATCACCCATCTCGGCCAAATCTTCCTCTATTATATATTCTTCCGGGTAAAGTAGCCCGGTTTCCTGTATTGTCATTATCCTCTACCTCCTGCCTTTTAGTTATAGCACATCTTTTTGAGGCAAGCAATCAGGCAAAGTGCAGCCAAAGTACCTGATAAGGTTCAAGTTGTAAAAAGAGTTGCCCATCAGGGGCGGGCGAGAAATTTTGGCCGCTTATCAAGTCTTTATAGCTCGCTGCCACCCCAAAACCAACCTCTTTTGGGTATAAGTTCAGGGTTTGGGCAGAATCGGAAACGTTGTGGATTGCCAGCACTTGCCCACTATTTTCAGGGGTGGTACGAAGTAACACAAAAAGGGCCGGATGCAAAGCCAAGACCGCTTGGGCGGCGTTAGGGTGAAAGGCGGGGTGGCTGGTACGCTGGCGCAAAAGGGCGGTGTAGCGGGCAAAGACGCGGGCGGTATGGCTATCAGGTTCTTTCAGCTTCTTGTCCAAATCGGCAAGCGGGAGCTTCTCGCGGTTCAGGGTGCGATTACGTTCGGTCTGGGCAAAGCCTTCCTGCCAATTGTGCGAACCGAGCAAACTGTGAAAGTAAACTCCCGGTACGCCCTGCATCGCCAGCATAATCGCCTGTGAAGCGATAAAACGGCTGATTTTCAGGTCGTCAGGTTCGCTATCATTTGGGTTGGACAACGCATCAAAATAAGTTATGTTAAGTTCGTAAGGGCTTTGTGTGCCATCCGGGTTGTTTTTGTAAGAAACCCGCCCGCCGTGCGCCAAAGTTTTATCCACTAAAGCCTGTACTTCATTTTCGCTCAAGATGCCTTTGGCCGGAACGACTCCAATTCCGTCGTGTGAAGCCAGAAAATTAAAGAAAGTGGTAGTATCGGAAAGTTTACCAAGGCCCGCGGCCCATTTTTGCAAGTGTTCGGCCCGACTCGTATGCAAGGCGTTTAGCACAAGCGGGACAAGCGGGAATTGGTAAACTAGCTGGGCCTCGTTTGTGCCATCGCCAAAGTAGCTGATATTATCGCGGTGCGGCACGTTGGTTTCGGTAATCAGCAAAGTATTGGGAGCGCATTCATCCAGTACCGAGCGCATTACCTGTACCAGAGCATGAGTTTGGGGCAAGTGAATACAATTTGTGCCGATTTCTTTCCAAAGATAGCCTATCGCATCCAGCCGGATTAAATCTGCGCCCTGACTAATATAAAACAACAGAAGCTCGACTATATTAAGGAAGACGGCAGGATTGGCAAAATTTATGTCAAGTTGGTCGGGGCTAAAAGTCGTCCATAAATATTTCTCGCCCGCACTGGTTTGAAAACGGGTGAGCAGAGGCAAGGCACGAGGCCGGGTCACTTGCGATAAATCGGTACTAGGGTCGGTGACGATAAAGTAGTCCTTGTAAGGAGTTTCCCCTTTGAGAAAGCCCTGAAACCAATCGCTACTGGCCGAAATATGGTTTATAACTGCGTCGAACATGAGCCGGAAATC
This sequence comes from Chloroflexia bacterium, assembly GCA_038323095.1. Taxonomy (GTDB): domain Bacteria; phylum Chloroflexota; class Chloroflexia; order Chloroheliales; family Chloroheliaceae; genus L227-5C. Next base: position 1,544 of record JBBQGP010000180.1, read on the forward strand.
GGTATGAAGGCTCTGAATATCTTGCCAGCTTCCCAGATTTGGGTCAATCTGGCGGTAATCCACTACCGAGAAACCGTCGTCGGAAGTGTAGGGGTAAAACGGCAAAATGTGAACCGTGTTAATGATGCCTTTAAGGTAAGTTTTGAGCCAGTGATGCAGGGTTTGAAGTGGCAATTCGCCGGGAGCTTGTACCTGGTCGCCGTAGGTAATCAGTAGCACATCCTTTTCGGTTACACGCTGATTTGGGGAGAGAACGGGTTGCCGCTCCTTCAGGTACAAATATTCGACGATTAGCTGTTGTAACTGGGCGTAAACTTGCTGACCAATTTCGCTACCATAAACAAATTCCAGTTTCTCCTGCATGGTCTATTCCTTTCTGAATTATTTCAATCAGCCCTTATGTAATAATTTTAACAGTAGCCGTCAGGAAAAGCCATAGCCAAAATTTTAAGCCTTTTCTCTTTAATAAGTGAAAATGGATTTATTGACTGTAGTAAAATTTGGTGATAGACTCTTTTGCATAAAGTCGGGGAGAACCTTCCCGGCTTCTAATACGCTTAATTACTTTGGTAACAATTTTGGAAAAAGAAAAAGAGCGTGACTATTCGGTCAGCTTTGCTGTCGGAATAAGTTGCAGCCCATTTATTTCGTATTCGGGTAAAGTTGGGATTACACATCGTTTTTAGAGGTGGGTAGTAGTTACAAAAGGATGAAGGTAGCCACATGAGAAAGTTTAGCCTGTGGAAAAGGTTTTGTTTGCTGTGTTTGGGAATATTGAGCCTGAATTTACTGACTGGCTGTGGTGATAACTTTACGCCTACTCCGGCTAAAAGCAATGGTGCTACTTCAGCAGCGGCTAAAACTGCTGCCAACCCTTACCCGGTAGATATTAATTCCAAGATTGCCGCGCTACCGCCCACCGAAATGACAGTTTACTTCGCCGACGATTATTATAACGAGCCGCCAATTGTGGACATGCTCAAGGAATTTCAAACGGCTTACCCCAATATCAAAATAAAAGTGGATTCTTCCAAATGGGAGAATATGAGGGATAAGGTCAAGACGGCGGTAAATCAGGGCAATCCGCCCGATTTAGCCCATTACCATGCTTTTGTAATGGGGGCGCAGAATTATGCCGAAAAGTTGGACGATTTGTGGCGGGAGGCCGGGGTAGGTCTGAGCGCGAAATTTACGCCCGGTGCGCTGGAAGATGTCACCTGGGGTGGTAGCTTTTACGGGATGCCGCTCGATATTAACACCGTTTTCCTGATTTACAATAAAACTATGTTCAAAGAAGCCGGGCTGAGTGAGCCGGATGTGAATTATACCTACACCAAACTTTTGGAAGATGCTAAAAAACTGACCCAGCCCGAAAATAATCGCTATGGCGTGGTAATAAATAATGGGGTCTGGAATATGTACGGTCATTTGCGTTCGGTGGGCGGGCGAATAATTCAGGAGCAAAGCGGTGCATCCACAACCGTGCAGCTTTCGGACGAAGCGAATGTGCAAATGATGAACTTTGCTTCTGATTTAATTAACAAGTACAAAGTCGCGCCGATGCCGCCGAGTGGTCGTTTCGACCCGGTAGAACTATTTATGCAGCGCAAAACAGCCATGTTTTTTAGCGGCCCCTGGGACTTGAATATTATTCAGCAAAAAGGCCCGGCGGGTTTGTATGATGAAGTTGGGACGGCCACTATGCCGCGTGGCTTTGATGGCAAAGTATCGCCCGGTTCAGTGCAAGGTGGCGGCGGGCTATTCGTGCCAAAAGGGGCGAAGAACCGTGAAGCCGCCTTTGAGCTTATGAAATGGGCCGTTTCGCCCAAATATCAAATGCGGCTGGCGAAAGAAATGGGGCGTTACCCGGTTTTGACCGATATGTACAAAGACCCTTTTTTCACCAATCAAACTATCCTGAAGCCTTATCTTGAGATGTTGCGCTTTTCGCACCCTTACGAACTGGAAGCCTATGCCGAAGCGGATGCCGCCTGGGAAGCTGCCATCAAAGCTATTCTTTTGCAAGGGCAGGATGCACGTACTACCCTCGAAACCGCTAACCGCTTAATCGTCGCCGCTGTAACGAAGAAGTAGTTTCAAGTTCCAGGTTTCAAGTTTCAGGTTGTTCTTACTCACAAGGTTTGGTGGTAAACGCCCTGCCCTGAAAGGCTGGGCTGATAGCATGAAAACGGCCCTAAAGGGCGGGGCGAAGTTTGGCTAAATCTAACCTAACCCGTAGCGGCTTTAGCCACATTTTCAGGTTATCAGCCCGGACATGGAATGTCCGGGAGACAATCCCTATCTAACAAATCGAAAGCCGGAATTATAAAGTCGGAATCCTTTGCAACCTGTTCTTAAACTTGCACAGGCTATGCCCGCCAATTGACGATTAGCGATTGAAGGTTGACGAATTGGTTAAAATTAGGGGTTTGTATTCAGGTTTGCCTAAAATAAAAAAGGGGCGCAATTCTGCACCCCTTGCTAAATTTTGCTATTTTAATCGTCAATCAACAATCGTCAATCCCTCAAGCCTAATCGTTGTCGGGCGAGGCGGTGACGGGAGTGAGGGCAGGACGTTCTTTGAGGGTGATGGAAGGCATAGCAGGAGCAACAACTTTGCCTTGTTTTTTGCTGGCCCAAACTGCCTGCCATTTGCCACTACGGAAACGCCAGTAGACGAAAAGAGCGACGGCTACCGAATCGAGGCCCATCGCCAGACGACCACCCAGCAGGCCCATGCCTAATAGCTGGATGAAAAGCACTGCCAGTCCGACCCGCAGAAACCAGGTGCCAAGCATCCGGGCATACATAGGGAATTTGGTATCACCCGCGCCGCGCAAAGCCCCGATAAGGATAAAGCTGGTGGCAATGAACGGGTCGAAAATCCCGGCAATACGGAGCGGGTTAGTGGCGGTGGCGATTACCGCTTCGTTATCTACCAGCAGACGCAGGAAGAATTCGGGGAAAGCTAAAAATAGCATACCCATAAAGCCCATAAAGATAAGGCCCATTTGCCAGGCGGCAAGAGTATAACGCCGAGCCAAATCGGGACGGTTTGCCCCCAAAGCCTGACCGACCAAAATAGTGGTAGCCGTCGCGATGCCCTGTCCCGGCAGGAACGCCGCCGAGTCAATATTGATAATCGCGCTATGGGCGGCATAAGTTAGCGTTCCAAGCCCGACGATAAAGCGGGCGAAGAAGAAAAGCCCGATTTGAAATACCATTTGTTCGCCAAAGGTCGGCAAACCAAAGCGGATTAATTCTCGAATGTAGTCCATTTTAACGTGAAAATTTAGCTCAATCCGAAATTGGCGGCGAGACGAGCCGGGCCATAAGCCGAGCAAGCGAGTGATTACCAGAATCGCGCCCACCGACCAGCCGCTTACCGCGCCCAAAGCCGAGCCTTCGATACCCATCACGGGCAAGCCAAATTGACCGTTAATAAGCAGCCAGGCTACAATTATGTTAATAACGTTGACGCAAAGCATTATAAAGAGCGGGGTACGAGTATCGCCACTGCCGCGCAACGCGCCGTTACCTGTAATCATCATGGCACTCATAGGCAAGGCATAAGCGGTGGTACTCAAATACTTGTAACCTAAATCAACTAGCTGGCCTTCCGCGCCAAGCAAATAAATAAAAGTTTTGCCAATTAGTAGCGCGACTACCGACAAAACTAATCCAAACAGCAAGGCCATAAATAAGGCGTGACGGCCAAAAATACTAGCTTTGTTTCTATCGCCCGCGCCAATATTACGGGCAACCAGAGCCATTGCCGCAATTCCCAAAGCGATTAACGCGGCATTAACTGTCCAATTGAAAAACTGTCCGGCACTGGTCGCGGCCAGAGCTGAGGCATTGTCGTAGCCAAGTTGAGCTTGAGCGGATTTGCTCAAGTGGCCGATTAGAAAAACGTCGCTTAGGCCCACCGCCAGCAAAAGACTGAATTCAGCAATACTGGGCCACGCCAGCCGCCAAACTTTGCCAAACAAAACCTTCCCACTTACATCGGCGGGCAAATCAACTAAACTTTCGTTGGGTTTCAAACTAACCTCACATCCTCAATAATAAAATCTATTATAGCTGCTTCTTTAATATAGCTTTTTATCGCTACACTTTGGTTGTAATGATAAACATTTATTGTACTCTGTACAACCGCCATGTAGCCTATTTTCTCTTGAATATTTTTGCACAAACCGGGCCAGAAAACGTTTTATCGAGGTATATAAGTTGTATTAGTCAAACCTATCTTCTATAATAATGATAGCTTTAGCGAAATAAGCCGGAAGGAAAAAGCATGAGTACGGATTTAGATATAGACACATCGGAAACAAAACATGAGCTAAAGCTAGTGGCGGACGGTGTAGCGGGAGTGGTCGGGGCAAAGCTTACTACTTATTTGAATTTGTATGTTATAGAGCATAATCTCGGCTGGGTCTTTAACGCTGATACCGATTTCGTCATTGGTAAAAAAGCGGACGGTACGGATTTGAGACGGCGGCCAGATGCGGCTTTTTGCTCTTTCGCTACACTGGCACAGCCGCCACGTGCAGTTGTGCCAGTGCCGCCCGATTTGGCGATAGAAGTAACTTCCAGCCGAGACGAGATTGACGATACCGACAAAAAGCTACTGGAATACCGTCAGGTAAAAATAAGGTTGGTTTGGGTGGTGCGCCCGGTACAACAGGTAGTCGAGATTTACCGGGATGGAAAGGTAGCCGGGATGCTGAGCCTTGATGGATAATTGGACGGAGAAGAGGTTGTTCCCGGCTTCAAGTTGTCCGTCCGCAAATTATTTGAAATGCCCGTTTCTTCTCAAGCTTCTTTCTAACTGTTCCACAAACCAACATTTGGCCCATAAAACCTGTTGTTAGCATTGTCATTCTGAGCAACAATTGCCAGCCAACTACGTTGAGGGAGATGAGTTGGGCTTCTCACAACGGGTGACTGGCACTTTCAGCGGAGTGATTATTGCCCATTATGAGCGGCCAGGTAGGTGAGGTTAAGAAGTTGTACTAATATTGCGTCGGTTCTATTGCAAAAGTATCTGCTAATATATTATGTCAACCTCTGCCTTGAGCTATTATTATATAAGTTTGGTTGGGCTGCTGGTTTTTGACCAGGTTATCGGGCTGGTTGGAAGTAATCAGAGCGTAATTGTAATCTTTTTTAGTGAACAGGATAACGATTGCGCCAGCTATCTGGCGAATCGCTTTTTCGCCGGAAGCAAAACTTTCTTTATTAACCAGTTGGTCATTATAAAAGCTCAGAACCTGGGGAGGCTGGTCGTTGGTCAGAAAAACTTTGACGGTAGAATTTTCCCGTTTGTTGTTTTGGTAAAGGCTATTGATGAATTGGTTGCCTTCTGCCGTTAATTCGGATTTAGTCGCGCCGGGATAATCGGGCGCAGGCGCAACCCCCGTTACAAAATTATAAATCGTCGTTAGCACAACAAAAACGAGCAGAGTTGCCAGCACCGTCCAGATTGAGCAAGAAATCCTGGGACGACGTGCCGGGGGTTTGGGGGCATTATCAGAGTTCGCTATACTCACGCTTTTTCCTCCAGCAAACTACGCAAAACTTTGAAAAAATAGGGGCAGCGATTACGTGCGCCCTCGAACTCGCCGCCTGCTGCTTTGGAAACTGCCTGCCAGCCAGTACGCTTGCGGGCCTCGTACATCAATTCCGCAAATTGTTTTTCGGGCAAATTGCTTTCCCGGTAAAGATTATTAGCCTGTGTGACGTTCGACTCGGTGTGGTCAGTGTCGCGTAGTTCCCGGCTAAAATCGGTCATAAGCCTTGACACATATTCGGAGCGGCCTTTTTTACTAACAGCTTTCGCGGGAGCGCGATGATTCGAATCATTTATTTCTTTTTTTTCTTTGGTAATTGATTCGGACTGAATTTCTTTGTGTTTCAAGTTTGATACAGCCGGGTGTTGCAAATTTGATGTACCCCCCTGTTTCAAGTTTGATACAGCTTCTTCAGTTTCGGGCCGCCCTTTTTGTCCCGGAAATTCTACCAGATTATCCTCATCTTTTCGCACGTATCGAGCCAGATATTTTTCGACTTCCGCGTCGGAAGGGTCTTCAATCCAGTAGAGGTTGGGAACGCCCCGTTCTTTCCCGCTCTCGACGGTTATCAGGCCCGCTTCGGCTAGTTCTTGCACGTCACGCAAAATACTAAGCCGCGACTTGCCCCGGTCTGCGGCGATGGTATTCATGGACGGCCAAACATTGCCTTTGGATAAGCCGTTTTCGTCCGGCCAATCGTAACTATCCAGCGCGAGATAGGTCATTTTGGCGTGGTCGCTAACGTGATGATAGCCCCGAATTATCACGTTAGAAACTACGGTGGAATGACGGCGCAGCTTGTTACGGCGGCGGATAGCTGGATTTTCGGGTGATTCAGTTTTGGTTTGCGCCTGATTGTTATTTTTCGGCACAAGAATACCCCCTTTTTATCGAAAAGGCATTGACATGGGCGAAAATATGTTTTATGCTATATCCAGCTATAATAGAAATAGCTAAAACAAATCTTTACCCATAAGGATAATGATAAGCGTGATAACGGCCTTGAAGCTTGGCGGCGGTAGGCCGTTTTCCTTTTTATAAAAGTTGCTAGTTTCTAGTTCTTGGTTTCTAGTTGTTCTTACCGACAACCAGCAACCCCTCTAACAACTAACAACTAACAACTCTTTCACCCTCCTTCTTCGGCCAGAATACTTTTGAGGCGAGAAAGGTCGCGCTCGTAGACCTCGATAAGACGGCGCACCATTTCGCCCCGCTCGGCTTCTGGCTCTCTGGTTCTGCTTTCTTCCTTATTATTCATAGTACCCGTATTATTGCTAATCTGATTGTTATTGCTGGTAGGGCGTTCTTCGGCGACAAGTTGGCTGATGCGGTCAGGGTTGTTTAACCAGCGTGGCACTTCCAACTCGAAATCAGGGCCTAAATCGAGCCGGAGTTGCTGGCCGGAATCTTTGGGAACGTTAGCGGTTTCGGGCTGGGTCAAATTTTTAAGAATAGTAGCGACCTGTCGGGTGGTGGGTAATTGGCCCAGCCGGGCAGTTTCGGCAATAATGGCATGGGCGGCGGCAATTTGCAGTTCGCGGGGCAAGCGGGCTACATTTCGCAGTACGTCTACACCGGGCCGATTTCTGGCCGAGCTATTGTTACGTTTATCACTATTGGTAACGCGCGTTACATCTTCAGAATCGGAGGTTTCATGCTGCGTTGCATGTTCGGGCTTGAAAAGGTTCTTTTCGGGTTCTGGCCCATCCTGCTCGGTTGCATTGGTAAAAGCCGAAGCAAAGCCAACCGTCAGGAGTTCGCGGGCTTGGGGACTGAGTTCTTCGGCCAGACTAATCCGGCTGGTAACGTAGGCGCGAGTTTTGCCGATGCGGACGGCCACCTCTTGATGTGTCCAATTATATTCGTTCACCAGAATACGGTAAGACTCACCTTCGCTGATTGCGTCCAGTTCTTCGCGTTGAATATTTTCGACGACGGCATCAATAATCGCATCCTGAACGTTAAATTTGAACCCGGCCTGCTGATTAGGTTTGCTCTCGACGTTTAATCGCAGCTGCCCCTTATTTTCTGGGCCGACAATCCGATGCTCGACGATTAAAACCGGCACACGCTGTAAACCAACTTTGCGGGCAGCTTCCAGGCGGCGTTCTCCCGCAATCAGGGTTAGGCGACCAGCCGGAGCGCGAACGGCCAGCAAGGGTTGCAAAATACCCCGTTCTTTAATACTGGCGGCCAAACTTGCCAGCTTTTGCGGGTCTTTGGTTTTACGCGGCTGATAAGGGTTGGGGTCGATACGGTATGGGTCAACGTAGGCCAGCACCCCGCGTGGAGCTTCGCTTTCCAGATTGAGCATATCGGAGACACTGCCGCGCTCGATTTCCCGATTATTATTTTGTTCTTCGCGATTGCGCTGAATTCGCGCCATTACAGTTTCCTTTAATACAGACGGTTAATAAAGAGCGTTGATTACAAAGCGGGAGCGGCTACTTCGGCCCTGACCGAGGTAAGAGCTTCTTCCACCAGAGCCGGGCTAATCGTCCGTTCTTCGCGTTCCATGCCAAGCACCAGCGAATTATAGCCGATTTTGCAAATTTCGCGTGGGATGCCGCTACTAAGTTTCGCCAGCGTTTCAAGGGCGGCTTCACTAAAAATCGGGCGGGGCGCACCGGCGGTACTAAGACGATGCTTTACCACTTCGATAGATTCGTTTATGCTTAGGGCGCGAAGCTGATGCCAGCTAACTACCCGGCTGCTAAGGGCTTCATCGCGCACAATGCGGCGGGGCAATTCCTGCTGGCCGAAAAGAACAATTTGAACGGGTTTGCTTTCGCCCGCGCCTACATCCGAAATCAGCTTTAATAGTTTCATGGTTTCGGGCTTTGCCATTTGCGCTTCATCTACCAGCAAAACAATCGTGTGGTAGCCGAGCAAAGTTTCGCGCTTGACGTAGGCTTTGAACTGGTCTTGCAAAGTGCCGGTTTTGCCGCTCTGGGGCAATTCGCCAAGTGCCATCAAAATATTCATCATCATTCGACTGGGCGTGCTATCCGAATCGCTAACATAGCCGACCCGGTAGTAACCATTGGCGAGGGCGCGTTCGCGGATAAGCATAGAAATAGTGGATTTGCCGATACCAACCGGGCCACTGACGCAGGCAATCCCCTGACGGTCACGGATAACTCGCAAGCAACTTCGCAAAACTTCCTGGTGAGCAGCAGTTAAATAGGCAAAGCGGGTGCTTGTGCCGATGATTTGGAAAGGCGGTTCAAGCAAACCATAGTAATCCACGTAAGGTTCTGCGCCTAATTCGTCAAGGTCGTTGATGTTCAGCATTTTTCTATTCAATCCTTGAATACTCTTATCCGACTTACGAAACCAGAAACACGAGCCAGTTAAATATTTGTACATGCATGTATTAAAGCATGTTCGGGCTTTTGTCAAGGGGTTTATCCACAATTTTGTGGAATTGGTCAAAAAAAGGGCTAAAAGGAGGAGCAACTCCAAAGATTTGCCATAATCTTTAGAGTTTCGAGGGCTTTTACTCAAATGTTTCTAGCCGTAACTACTTAGCAGGGGTTGTTTTAGTGGCGCGTTCCTGAGCTACCAGACGGGCATTGCTCAAAAAGCGTTGGATTAGGGCGGCAGTTTCGGAAGGGGCTTGCTGCACTTCGTAGGCGGTTAAATCCAGCACCAGCCAACCCGTTTTACGGAGAGTTGGCTCGGCGGCGGGCTTACCCAAAGTAATAATCAGCTTGCGGTCAGGCATTAGGATAGCGTTATAATTATCAAGGGCAACTGGCAAGATTTCGTCACGCAACCAGCTACGTTTT